>JBDREF010000116.1:0-50921 GCA_043820045.1 Planctomycetota bacterium
CACGTTGTCAATCGCCCACCACCAGTCATTGCCTGCATCGAACAAGCCGAACGTCAAAACGACACTCTTGGCGCCTGCTGGATTCCCCAGACCGATGACAACAGTCTCATTGGTGGCGTCAGGTTTGAAATTCGGGCTGCCTTCATCGGATTCCCACAGCATTACCTGGACTGGGTCTCCACCATCGAACGAGGCGGTTATATTCGCAGTCTGGTGATAGTTGTCGTCGAACTCAGGACGCCAGCTCGAATCGAACTTGAGCTGCAGGGTACCCGCCTCGACACCGGAGATATCAATTTCAGGTGTACTGAGGAAGGTTTTGTACCAGCCCCCTGCCGCCGAGTCTGTATGGTCGGCGTCATCCCACTCATCGGGATCTGCGACGGCAACAATGCCGACTCCCAACGTGAACTGTGAACGATTTTGGTCACCGGCGGCTTGCGTCCACCATGCCTTGTCCGCGAAAGCCCAGCCGGCCCACTCGGTCACACCATCGGTGGCCGGGTCGCCAATTCCGGGGATACCACTTTCGTCAACAATCCAACCGTCCGGCGGAGTGTCCGTCCAGACCGCCGCCCCGGCAAGCGTCTCATCAACGTTCGGGCCCAAAGGCAAACCTTCGAAATCCTCCGAAAGTACGACAACTACTTTGACGGCCGTCACGGTAGTCTTGCCGGGATTCGTACTGTCGTAATCCACGCTGATTTTGCCGGCGCCACCATACCCAACGATGCCTCCCGTGGCCACAAGGTCATTAACCTTCGCGGTCTCATCACCTTCCAGCACCAATGCGCCTTCGGTGATATCGATCAGGCCGTTAGCTTTCACCTGGAGGCCGTCGGGCTTGGTGACGCTATACGTGCCGCCATTAAGGAACAATTCCCCAAACGCTCCGCTGCCCGTGGGAATTACCGCCTCTCCGGCGCTGATCGTACCGCCGGTCATCGTCAGGGTGCCTGCACCACCGCCCCATCCAAGCTCGAATTCATTGACAACGGTTACAGTCCCGCCACTCATGTCCCAGATGCCAAAGGAATCTGCTCCATCGCCCCACCATATCCAGTTTCCTACTTCAAGAGTCCCGCCGGTGATAGTCAGCGTCGGCTCCCCTGGAGCTTCTGTAAAAACTCCATTAGCTTTAGCATCGATCCCATCCTGAATAACCGGGCCGCCCGGCGCTGCTGCCGCCGGCACATCGATCCTGACGTCGTCGGCCAGAGTGGGGACCCTGCCCAAATCCCAGTTATCAGGATTGCTCCAGAGGTGGTCGGCGCCGAGATCGGTCCACTGGATGTCCTCGGCGTAACCAGCCGAGCCCAGCAACAAAACAGCGGCAACCAAAAGAAATGTCTTCTTACACATAATAGTCCTCCTTCAAAAAGAGTTAGATGAATTGCAGTGCTCTGGCCGCGCGCCAAAGCGACCAACGATAAGTCTCACTTTTCCTCCACTTCTTTACACAAATTTGCATTTGCAGCAAGTCAACAACACCTCCTCTCTTACAAAGGCCGCAAAGTGAGCCGCCAATTGAAATGCTGAAGAAAATGACTGTGAAGGGCAACGCTTTCGACGCAATCTCGTGTCTTGCATAAGAACTCCTCCACAACCGAAAAACCGGAAGAATTATGCTCGCCTGACGCATTATAAGCCACAGATGTTCGACTGCACGCGCATAAACACCACTACCATCAATATATACAGGATTATGCCCCTTCTCGTCAAGAAAAATCCATGTTTCCACCAACAAAAATTTCCAAGTTGTGCATGGCAATTAGGCGGAAGAATTACGGTGGTAATATTCTTTCGTTTTGCAGATTTTTCCCCGCTGCGTGTCGATCCAATGGCGGCTTTGGCCACAATGGAGTCGGACCAGCATGCCTTCGGCGGACCCACGGCCGACATTACAATGGGAGCCGCCAGCCTGATTTTTCCGGCGGTATTCTCGAATGGCTTGTTGACACATTCGCGCCGGAACAATACCATGACGGTTTTTGCCGGACTCACTTGGTGGGGTAAGTCCCAATCTATGGAAACGGCGTCAAGCAGAGCCGCGACTGCAAGGAAGCGGTAACTTTGCCCAAGGGGAAACTTGATTGAGAGAATCATCATGACAACAACAAGAAGCAAAATAACGATAGTCGGCGCCGGCAACGTCGGCGCAACAGCCGCCCACATCGCCGCGACAAGACAACTCGGCGATATCGTCCTTATCGATGTAGTCAAAGGCCTCGCCGAAGGCAAAGCCCTCGATATAGTCGAAGCGGCCCCAGTCCAGCTTTACGACTGCGATGTAGTCGGCACCCTCGACTGGAAAGACACTGCAGGCAGCGACATCGTCATTATAACCAGCGGGCTTCCCCGCAAACCCGGCATGAGCCGGGACGACCTGCTCGCGAAAAACACACAGATCGTCAGGGACGTCAGCGAAAAAACCGCCAAGCACTCGCCCGAGAGCATCGTCATCATCGTCTGCAATCCGCTGGATGCAATGGTTTACGCCGCCGGCAAAGTTACAGGGTTTGCCAAAAACAAGGTCATGGGAATGGCCGGCGCACTGGATTCGGCACGCTTTTCCTGCTTTCTCGCCGCCGAACTCGGCGTAAGCGTCGAGGAGATAAAGTGCGTCTTGATGGGCGGCCACGGCGACGACATGGTGCCTTTACCCAGATTCACATCGGTCGGTGGAATAACAGTGACCGAACTTCTCACCGAGGAGAAAATCGCCGAACTCATCCAGAGAACACGAAACGGCGGCATAGAAGTGGTGAATCTGTTGGGCTACAGCGCCTACTACGCCCCGGCCGCCGGAGCGGTCAAAATGGCAGAAGCGATACTGAAAGACAAGAAAAGCCTCCTTTCCTGCTGTGCCTACTGCGACAGAGAGTATGGCGTCGGCGGATATTTCGTCGGCGTCCCGGCCGTCCTCGGCAAGAGCGGCGTCGAGAGGGTCATCGAACTCGACCTGACCGAATCAGAACAGGCTCTGCTTGAGAAATCCGTAGAGCACGTCAGGCAACTCGCAGCAAAAGTTGACGAGTTGCTCTGAATAAACAAAAACTTTTGGGTTACCTCTGGCCCTTGGCTGAATAAACAGTATAATTCATGTTTTTAAAGTTGCCGTGCATAAGAAACCAAAGTGCTATAAACCAAAGAAGCCAAATCAATCTGGCCAAATAGACTGAAGAATATGAGTGTATCTGGCCTTTGCAGTCAAACGACAATATTGAGGAAATGAGGATATGCCCACAAACATAGAATCCTTTGTCAAGACATTAGAATCGGAAGGCGTTGACACCGGCAAGAAGGCCGCCCGGAAAATCGAGGCCGAGGCCAGAGAGAAGGCAGATAAGATTATCGCCGAGGCCAACGAAACGGCGGAAAAGATAGTTACAGATGCACAGGCTGAAGCTGAGAAGGTTAAGGCCCGGGTGAATTCAAGTCTGGAATTGGCTGCTCGCGACGCTATTTACATGCTTCGCGGAAAGCTCGGTGAACAGCTCAGAATCGTGTTGAATTTCAATGTTGAGAAGGCTCTCAACGATGAAGAAACCCTTGCACACGTGTTGCGTGAAGTTATCCCCGCCTACGCAAAGGCCGATGCAGAGAACAAACTCGCTACCGAGATTAACATTTCTCAAGACTTGAAGAGCAGATTGCTGGAAGCTGCGCTCAGAGAGCTGACACATTCACTTAAGAATCAGAACGTTCAGGTTGATGTCAGTCACAATCTGGCTAAGGCCGGCTTCGAATATAAGATAGAAGGTTCAACAGTAGAAGTGAGCACGGAATCCGTAACAGCTTTGCTGGCAGAGATGATTGACCCCGAACTCCAGCGATTTCTTGAAAAGGCGGCCGGCGCCGGGGATTGAGACGACACAGTGAGCCCGGTGGTCTTTATATAGAGAGCAAAGGATAATGAGTACACTTCATCGATATGACTACTTATTGAGTGTTCTTCCGGCCCTTGAGCCGATAGGTAGTATTCCGCCGATGAGCAAACGCGATTTGCTGGAGCAGGTTGCCGGCTCGAACGGCCCTGTCCGTACAGTCGAAATCATCCTTCTCAACGACGATCTCGCCCAATATCAGGCATTGTTGGCCGAGGAAATTGGAAAGGATCAGATCGATTTGGCGACTCTTTCCCTTGACAAGGCGGAAAACGAAGCGGTCCTGCCGGATTTCCTTTTGCCGGAAGAGGCTGCGGAAGAACAGGAAAACAATCGACTGTCCATAGATGAGATTTGGTCGCGATATTTCCATCACGCCGCTTCTGTGGCAAAACGCACGCGCAGCAGCTTCTTGAAAGCCTGGATTGGATTTGAGGTCGGCCTTCGCAATGCTCTTGTTACAGCCCGCGCCCACGTCCTCGGATTGGATGCCGCCACCTATCTGGTCGCACCTGAATTGACGGACATGGATACGGATTATAGCGCCATAATATCGGCGTGGTCGGCAGCGTCCAATCCCATGGCCGCATTGGAGGTCCTGGACAAATCAAGATGGGACTGGCTCGACGAGCACGGGGACTGGTACAGTTTTTCGGCTCGTGAAATTGAAGTATATGCCGCCAAGCTTGTGCTTTTGCACCACTGGCGGCGTATCTTATCCGATAGGCAACAACGCAATAAAATGAGTTTGACGTAAGACCAGTTGCACAAAAACAACATTAATATCGCTTGATAGTGAGGAAATGCCGTGAAAGGACGAATTAAGGCCGTCTTTGGAAATATGGTCGTCGCCCGGACCAAGGAAAGAGTTGTCAAGAACGCAGTAGGTTATTGTGTACGCGGCGACGGGACAAAGCTGTTGTGCGAAGTTATCCGGGTTCGCGGCGATTCGGTTGACCTTCAGATATTCGAAGAAACGCGCGGCCTGCGGGTGGGAGACCATGTGGAGTTTCAGGAAGAGATGCTCTCTGCGGTGTTGGGACCTGGCCTGTTGGGTCAGATATATGACGGACTTCAGAATCCGTTGCCGCAGCTTGCCGAACAGGTCGGCTTCTTTCTTAAACCGGGCACTTATATGAACGCCCTCGATACCAATCGCACGTGGGACTGGACCCCCAAGGTTCAGGCCGGCGCAGTGGTCCAGGCGGGAGATACACTCGGCAGTGTTCCGGAAAGCATATTCGAGCACAGCATCATGGTGCCTTTCAGTTGGGAAGGCCAATACACGGTTCAATCGATCGCCGAACCGGGTTCATATCCCATTACGAAGGAAATCGCAACTCTGACCGGTTCTTCCGGCAATACACGCGGCGTGACCATGGAACAAACATGGCCGGTCAAACGACCGTTGTGCGTGGCTAAAAGACGATTGCTGCCGAGCAAACCGCTGGTCACGAGCGTTCGCATCGTTGATTCGATGTTCCCCATCGTCCAGGGCGGCACATATTGTATTCCAGGGCCTTTCGGGGCCGGCAAAACCGTATTACAACAGATTACTTCACGTCATGCCCATGTGGATATAGTAGTAATTACCGCTTGTGGTGAACGAGCGGGTGAAGTTGTGGACACGATTAGAGAATTCCCCCAGTTGCAGGATCCGCGCACCGGGCGAACTCTGATGGAACGGACAATCATAATCTGCAATACATCGGCAATGCCTGTAGCTGCTCGCGACGCATCCGTATATACGGGCATGACTCTGGCGGAGTATTACCGCCAGATGGGTCTGAATGTTCTTCTTCTGGCTGATTCCACCAGTCGCTGGGCCCAGGCGATGCGTGAGATTTCCGGGCGTTTGGAAGAGATACCCGGCGAGGAAGCATTTCCCGCCTATCTCGAAAGCCGCATCGCAAACTTCTATGAGCGGGCGGGAGCTATTGAGCTTCGTGACAAGCGCATAGCATCGGCCACTATCGGCGGGACGGTCAGTCCGGCCGGCGGCAACTTCGACGAACCTGTGACACAGGCGACACTTAAGGTCGTAGGTGCCTTCCACGGCCTGAGCCGGTCCCGAAGCGATGCACGTCGTTACCCCGCTATTGACCCGCTGGATAGCTGGAGTAAGTACGTCGGCATTATCGACCCAAAAAAAGTCGAGACAATAAATCACACGCTCAGACGCGGCGATGAGATACGCCAGATGATGACGGTGGTCGGCGAGGAAGGGACGCCCACCGAAGATTTCACAATAATGCTAAAAGCTGAATTCTTCGATTCGGCCTATCTGCAGCAGAACGCATTTGACGATGTGGATGCTGCCACTTCTGTGGATCGACAGCGGTTCGTTTTCGACAAGATACTTGAAGTTATCGAGGCGAATTTTGATTTCAAGGACAAGGACGAGGCGCGTCATACACTCAAGAAGATAAGCAGCATGTTCATTAACTGGAACTATGCCCGCTGGGATGAAAGTGTTGTCCCCGAATCAGAAAGACAGGACGAGCCCATGGACAAGTCCCAGGCCAAAGATGACGATGCGACCGAACGGGGCGACTTTAAGGAAATCCTAAGTCAAATCGATCAGTACCTCCGGTCGCTCCTGAGTGATAAAGATAAATCAGAGTCAAAGGATGAACTTGAGCAGGTGACAGCCTGAAGCTGTGCACACGAGCACACTCAATCCAGGAATAGGACGATTAAGAGTTCGCAATAGCGTTTAAGATATAACGCTCAACACTATAAGGCGGTCGACAATGAGAACATTTTATGATGAGATTTCGAGAATAGCCGGTAACGTCGTAACTGTCAAAGCTCAGGGAATAAGCTACGATGAGCTGGCTGTAATTACAACAGACCACAGCACTTCGCTGGCTCAGGTTATTCGTCTGGAGGACGATCAGGTAAGTCTCCAGATATTCGGCGGCACAGAAGGAGTCTCCACCGGAGATAAGATTCGATTCCTCGGCCACTCCTTCACGGTGCCGTTCAGCGATGCTCTGCTTGGAAGGGTCTTCGACGGGTCGGGGCACCCGAGAGACGGAAGGCCGGAGGTCAAAGCCGAAGCCGTGGAAACCGGATCGCCGGCGGTAAATCCGATAAAACGCAGAGTCCCCGACAAAATGATACACACGCGTATTCCCATGATCGACATTTTCAATACGTTGGTCGGCTCGCAGAAGCTGCCGATCTTTTCGGTTGCCGGCGAGCCGTACAATGATGTATTGGCAAGAGTCGGCATGCAGGCCGACGCAGAGATTATTATTCTCGGCGGCATGGGTCTGCGTCACGACGATTATCTGACATTCCGCCACCGTTTCGACGAAGCAGGCGTGCTGGGACGGACCATTATGTTCATTCATACCGCCGCCGATCCTGTGGTGGAATGTCTGCTCATACCGGATCTGGCATTGGCCGTTGGCGAGCAGTACGCCTTGCAGGGCAAAAACGTTCTTGTGCTTCTCTCGGACATGACGTCTTTTTCAGATGCTCTCAAAGAGATAGCCATAACCATGGAACAGGTGCCGTCGAACCGTGGCTATCCGGGCGACCTATATACCCAGTTAGCCAGGCGTTACGAGAAGGCGGTCGATTTTGACGGAGCCGGCTCCATGACTCTGCTGGCCTGTGTGACTATGCCGGGCGATGATGTCACCCATCCGGTCCCCGATAATACGGGCTACATTACCGAAGGTCAGTTGTACCTGCGCAACGGCCGTATCGAACCGTTTGGATCCCTGTCTCGTTTGAAACAGTTGGTCAACGGCAAAACACGGGATGATCATCGGGCTATTATGAACGCATGCATCCAGCTCTACGCACAGTGCGACGAGAGCCGGGAAAAACGCGAAATGGGTTTTGAGTTGTCCGAATGGGACGCGAGATTATTGAAATACGGCGATCTGTTCGAAGAAAAGATAATGGACCTTAACTTGAATATTCAGCTTTTCGATGCACTGGATAAATGCTGGGAAATCCTCGCTGAATGTTTCAAGCCGGAGGAGACCGGCATCAGGGATGCCATTATTGAAAAGCACTGGCCCGGGAAAAGCCGTTACACGGAGCCGGAGGCAATAGCAGAAACGGTGCAGGCATAACGACGTTCCAAAATATATATGGCCAAACGGAAGATAAAATTCACACGAACAGAGCTGAAGCAACAGCGTGACGCGCTGGCCCGCTTCAAACGCTATTTGCCTACGCTCAAGCTTAAACAACAGCAGGTCCAGGCCTCTATCGTACAGACCCGCCAGGCATTTCGTAAAATGCAGGGAGCAGTCAAAGCGACGGAAAGAACCATCTCGGCGTATGACAGCTTATTTAATGATGCAGCAGGTGTCAATTTTAGAAAATCAGCCACTCCGGATTCTGTCGTTACATCTACGCATAGTATCGCGGGTGTATATGTACCTCGCTTCGAAAGAATCGGCTTCCCAAAGGTTGATTACAGCCTGTTCGCAACCGCGCCGTGGGTTGACAGAGCCGTCGCCGATCTAAAAAAACTCAATCGCCAAACAGCAGAATTGGATGTCCTGCAGCAGTGTCTCGATCTCCTGCAGGCTGAGCTGAAAAAAGTAATGCAACGAGTCAATCTTTTTGAAAAAGTCATGATCCCGAATACTCTCGACAATATTCGCAGGATTCGCATCGCATTGGGCGATCAGATGACCGCCGGCGTTGCCCGGGCCAAAATAGCCAAGGCCAAGTTAGAGCAAAAAGAGCATGAAAGCGCCGTGGAGGCTGTCGCCATATGATCGTGCCGATGTCCAAAGTCTATATCGTAACGCAAAGCCATAGCCGCCATCGGCTTTTGGATACGCTTGGGCAACTGGGAGTTGTGCATGTCGAGCCGGTGGACCCGGTCGACGCCGTCGCTGAAGAACTGACCATACACGCGATCTCAGCCCTTGGACACGCCCTGCAAGCACTGCAAGCAGTCACACCTTCAGGCAATACTCCGGATTTGCCTCCGCTGGAGGCAGCCAGGCAGAGTCTTTTGATCCACAAGGCAATAGCGGATGAAAAAGACCGTCTGAATACTCTGCACCGAATGGCTGAACAGCTTGCAGTCTGGGGCAATGTCGAAGTCAAGCAGCTTGAGCAACTCCGTTCAGAGGGCATTGAAATAAGATTCTTCGCCGTAGCCCAAAAGGACCTGCCCGGACTCGAAGCAGAGTGCATAGAAACCATTGCCGAGCAATCGGGCCAGGATGTGCTGATTGCCGTCATTGATCGAACCGGGCAATTTCAAGTTCCTGAAGGTGCGAAGCCGATACCATGGCCTACTATAGACCTTCCCGCGGTCAGGAAAGAGGCCGCTCAGTTGGACGCCTCTCTCAAACAGCATAATACACGTTTGGCTGAGCTGGCAAATTTGACAGAAGCAATACGACATGAGCGCAGGCATTGTCAAGCCCACGCTGATTTCTGCATCGTACAGAACAGCGGCCTGTCCAGTGAAGCCTTATTCGCCCTGCAGGGATGGTTACCTTCTCGCAAGGCCGAGTCGCTGTCGGATGATCTCAGCGAACAGAATATCTCCGCCGCCGTACAGGTCCTGCCGGCAGAGGAGGGGCAGCAACCGCCGACGTTGATCGAATATCCTCGCTGGGTCAGACCCATCAAGGCACTCTTTGACATGCTTGGGACACTGCCCGGCTATGAGGAATATGATTTGTCTCCTTTCTTTATGGTTGCGTTACCGATTTTTGCAGCCATGCTCATCGGAGACGCTGGATATGGAATGATTTTAGCCGGGGCGGGCCTTGTCTTCTATCGCCCGCTCGTGCGTGCCGCCGGCAAGCCGTCTGCTCACTTGCTTATCATTTTCGGCCTGACGACATTGATCTGGGGCATTCTGACGGCCAATTACTTCGGCGTCACGCCGACGATTCTCAGCAACGCCGGACATACGGGAGCTGCCAAAACGATGGAGGTTTTAGGCCGTCTGTGGCGTGAGGACGGCGTCGAGGCGCGCAACCTCATTATGAAAATATCGCTCATCGTAGGATGCGCCCATCTTGTTCTGGCGCATCTGACCAGGGTCATCAAGCTGTTTCCCGACGTCAGAGCTTATGCCGAAATGGCATGGATGGCGATCCTTGTCGATATGCTCGTTCTTATATGGTACCTGATGTTCATTGGAGCGGACCGAATACCTGCTGTGGTTGGTCTTGTTTTGTTAATTAGTTTTGCTGTCGTAAGTTGGTTTAGCGAGCCCCAGAGCAATCCGGTCAAAAGAGTCTTGATCGGCCTGGCCTCGTCTATTCTGCCTCTCCTGGGAACATTCAGCGACATAATGAGCTACATTCGCCTTTTCGCCGTGGGCCTGGCCAGCTTCTACATCGCGGATGCATTTAACGGCTTGGGGGCACGGGTTGCCGGCTCGGCCACGTGGGTTGCAGGCGCACCTGTTGTGATCTTCGGCCACGTTCTCAATATCGGCCTGGCCGCTATTGCCATCTTCGCACACGGCGTGCGATTGAATATGCTTGAATTTTCAAATAATGTTGGAGTTAAATGGGCCGGCTATGCATATCGGCCTTTCACTAAGGACAAAGAGATTTCTATCGGAGAAAATGAATTATGACAGGTTTGGAATTCGCTGGACAATTGTCAATGGGACTCGTTTTGGGCGGTGCAACTGTCGGCAGTGCACTCGGCATCGGCGCTGCGGCACAGGCGGCGGCGGGGGCATGGGCCAAAGAAGCAAAAGCCGGAAAACCTTTGAATTTCTCCTATATCATACTTACCGGTATGCCGCTTTCACAAACCATCTACGGGTTCATTCTGATGCTGGTTGGCCTGTCGCCGCTGATCACGGGCCCAAACGCTGTTACGGCCACACACCCAGGAACCTTATTAGGTATCGGCATTGCCGGCGGCCTGGCTGAGTTATCCAGCGCATGGATTCAGGGCCTCATCGGAGCGGCAGGCTGTCGGTCAATCTCCGAAGGCCAGGGCAAAGGACTGGTATTCATCATTATCGCAATGGGTATCGTCGAAACCGTGGGTCTGTTCGGTTTCGTATTCCTGCTGCTCGTCCTGCCGAAATAAGTCAAATAATTGCCGGAGGCTGGTGTGTATGCGTGGCCGAACTCGACACCAGCCTCCGGCAGTGATGCTGTAAATCCGTTCCACAATGTCACACTCCAACTCACTTGCCTGAGTTGAACATTCAATATTCCTGCATTGTCATTCACGCTCGACTCCTCCCGGACAAAGTCGGGGGAACAGGGACCCAACCTCGTTACAAAGGGTATGTACGCGTCGGTCGAACTCACCGCTCCTGCCCAGGTTTTGGTATGAACCTCTCCTTCAGCGAACATCCGGAAGAAGGCATACTGCTCCGCAACCGGTCGAGGCACGCATCGCTCCCGGCGTGTTACTTCGCAAAGTTCTTTGCCAAATACACGCGCAGTGGACACCGGCAGAAATGTATCTCGAAACCAGTGTTATACACGCTGGCAAATGGGCAGGGACGCCCTTCGAGACATTGGAGGGACTGCTCATCGCCGAAGTCCCTGGCCTTGCACAGTGTCTCGAATCTACCCTCAGCACATTCGAAGCCCTTCTGGCATCGCATCCCGGCGATGATCTCTTGGATTCTCGCTCTGTGTTCTGCTTTCATCGTCTTTTATTGACGGCCGACTGGCATGGCTGCCGGCACATTAACCGCTTTCGGCTCGAATTCACCGCAGTACTCGTCCGCCGCAACATCGGGAAGATGCCGCAGGAACCTCATGTCCTGTCCATTGGCCGCAATGAAGACTCTGGGCGGATAACGGCGGCACTTGCCATGTCTGTCGAAAAACCTGCAATTCTTGCATCGAATGTTTGTGTCGTGCATTTCCTACCTCACTTTCTGCTAATAATTCACAGATCATAATAACATCGAGTTCCGAACAGCCATGTTCAAGTTATTGACGGCGATTAGTAGGGAGGATCATCGCGGAGTAGTCGACTGCTGCTGGTCGGTGGGTCGCCCTATTGTAAACCGTCACCTCCTGATTCTCATACGCTCGATTCTCCAGAACACACAGAGTCAGACGCAACGATTCCAGCCCCCGCAGTATCAACTGTAGCTCAGACTGATGCCGGGCGGGAGCTGCGCATGTTGTTCAGAATGCAATTGCCGTTCCAGACGCGACGGGATTACTGTCCGGTAACGGATCATTCGCTCGTAACCGCTGCTTTGACAATGCTGTAGAGCATTTACAACAAGTCGGAATCTCTCAGTCCCCGACGTGCCGACACGCAACTGTTTGTCATCTGTGAGAGACGGCGCAAGCAAAATTCCCACACATGAGAAATACTCCGTCGAGTACAAGCGCTTTCATTCTCGCGTTGCCGGTCGTATAATTGGCCCGTTGCGTTTATAAGCGCCTCTGTTGTACCAAGGTATCCAGGTGAAAGGAGAAGACAAATGAGACCTTCAATATCACGACGAAACTTTCTGCGAACAACTTCGCTCGGTTGCGGGCTGGCCGTGTTGGCCGGCGCAGGCAAAGCATCGGCGGCGAGCACGGGGATAGCGCCGAGGGCACGCGAAAATCGCCTGCCGCGGGAAGTCTGGGTCGCAACGATATCGCAGAACCGAATAGAGGCTGGAAATCACAAGGAGATGATTAGAAAGATGCTCAGTCGCATGGAGCAGGTCGTCTCCTGTCAGCCGGACATAATTTGCCTTCCTGAAGTCTTTCCCTTTGCGAATCTTTCCTCGGGTCGGCCGCCGCTTTCGGAAGTTGCGGAAGTGCCTATCGGAGAAATATCGAAGCCGTTTGCCGAGTTCGCCCGCGAGCACGGCTGTTACGTAGTATGCCCCATTTATACCAAGAGCGACGGCCGTTACTACAACTCCGCGGTATTTATCGACACCGAAGGCAAGCCGCTTGGCGAGTACCACAAGATACACCCGACTATCGGCGAGATGGACAACGGCGTGATGCCTGGACCCGTACAGCCGTCGGTTTTCAAGACCGCGTTCGGCGTCGTGGGCGCACAGATATGTTTCGATATCGAATGGTACGACGGCTGGCAGAACCTTCGCAAAGCCGGCGCGGAGATGGTCTTTTGGCCTTCGGCATTTGCCGGCGGCTTGGCGGTGAATACGAAGGCATGGCAGAACAAATACGTGGTCGTATCCAGCACGCGAAAGGACACCTCGAAAATCTGCGACGTCTCCGGCGAGGAGCTGGCCGCAACGAGCCACTGGCACGACTGGGCATGCGCGCCGGTCAACCTGGAGAAGGCATTTCTGCACACATGGCCTTTCTGCCAAAGATTCCCGGATGTAAGCGCAAAATACGGAAGGAAGATACGCATTAAGACCTTTGCCGATGAAGAGTGGAGCATTATCGAAAGCCGCTCGCCGGACGTAAAGATTGCCGACGTAATGAAGGAGTTTGAATTCCAGACATACGAGGAGCATATTCGGGCCGCCGACCGAAGGCAAAAAAAAGCAAGGCCCTGATAACAACCGCCGCACACGCGTTGCTTTCAGCTCCAAACTCGCGGAACGAGTCTGCCGGTCCGCCTCATATACTCGCGGTATTCCTCGCCGAAATGCTCCAACATCATCTGCTCCTCTTTTGGTACACGCACCAGATACAGAGGGATGAACGTCACCAGCAGCGCCCAGCCTGCAATCCAGTTGGCCAGCAGCAACCCCTGTGCAATCGCCCACAGCAGATGGGCGGCATACATTGGATGCCGGATGCGGCGGTATATGCCGTCCGTGACAAGTGAATGTTCCCGCCGGATCTGCAGCGTCGCCGACCAGTTGCGACCGAGGTCGGCGTGCGAGCGCCACAGCAGCAGAATCGCTCCGGCAAAAACAACAGTTCCCGTCCAGCCCGTCCAGCCCGGCAGATCGTAATTCGCAAAGTCCAGCCACGGCGAAAACAGGTAGAACAAAGGCGCAGCCAGACCTGCGCCGGCGGCACTTATGAGCACAATATCCAACGTGCTCTTGTGCCTCTTTGCTGCTTTCTCGCCCCTGGACCTGGCCGTATAGACCTTGCGTACGACCGAGCCGGCAACAAAGCCCACAAAGAAGATGATTTCGAAGGTATTATCGATTCCAAACAATTCCACTTCTCCTGCGAAACCTGACCGCCTGAATAAGTCACGTCAGTTATTTACCTTTATCTCCACGAGCTTCTTGATATTCTCGACATCGGCGGCCTGTTTAACTTCGACTTGTAAACCCCTTCCTTCCGCGTATTTTCTTGCATTCTTCAACGTCGCGATAAGCTCCTCCGGCAGATCGCCCTTCTCGGCCGCCGCGACTGCCTTATCGCCAAACACGAAAGACAGCTTGAAAGAGCCTTCAAGCGGAACGAAGAAGAACAGGTTGCGCTTCTTTCGCAGGGTCTTGAGTATCCAGCCGGATTTCCGGCCGTAGAATTTCCACTCTTCGATCAATTCGCCGTACCGGTCATCGAGATGCTTCTTAATCTCCTGCCACCACCGATGTGACTCACCCAATGCCTTGCTCAGCATTTGATCCGTGGGCTCCACCGTCTTGTCGCTGAAAACGCTCGCTGCCATTTTCTCCCCTGTCTTTACAAACATCTTTCGTTCACTCCATGTAAGACAGCCTTGGCAATGATCTGCACGAGCAATCGAGTTGCCCATTCTCCAAAACTGTCCTAACGTGCGCTCATCCACGCAGCGATTCACTGCGAGGTTTTCTCAATGCGGGCTTTGTACATGCTTCCGGCCTTCTCGAAATCAGCGGCGCTCAGGCTCAGCTTTGTCAGAACCTGGGTCGAGAGCAGCGTTGCGAGGATTTCACCAGTGGGGTCGCATTCTATCAGCCGAAGAATTTCCATGCCGTCGATGCTTGGTTTCACTCCTGAGACAAGAAGTGCGTCAATGCTTGTGGGAAACAGCGGCAAATCATCGACTAACCGAGTCACCTTGTGTGCTAAAGCCTGCCTCCTTTCGATTTTTTCGTCAGAAGCTGGATTAGTCTCGTTTCTCACCATGACAGCTCCCCGGGAACCCGGAACACCCGGACACATCGACGAGCAGCACTGCATTCGCTGCGCCTCTGCGCATCTGTTAAGCCATAAGTCTCTCCGCCCGGACTTTTGTTTCACTCCTCCTGCATCAACAAATCGTATTCCGTTTGAAAGCGTATCTTGTGCTTGATTTCTTCCTCGGCCAACGCCAGGAACATCTCCCGCAATTCCTCCTCGCGGGCTTTTGCGGCCATGGTCACGTAAATCCTGAAGGCCGCATCCTCCTTCTCTATCCCGAGCAGAAGCATGTCGCTGTAATCCATATCGAACTGCACGTCGTCGTCTGATATGATGTAGCCGCTCTCGGGGCGGGCAGGCGTTTGCTCGGTAGATACCGTTCTGCCGGTCTTGAGGACCTCCAACTCCAACTTGGCTTTATGCTCCAGTTCCTCCTTGGCCATATTTTCAAAGGCTTTGCGCACCAGGTCACTATCAACGCGGCCAGCCAGCGCCATGAGAAAGTGATATGCCTCCATCTCCTTCGCTATCGCAAATTCCAGAATCTCCGCATCGGAATTGATCTTGCCCATCGGCGATTTCCCTTCACTATCAGTGTTTCGCAGACGGCCGCTTGCAAATTGACCCGACGACATTGCCGCTCATCGGCGCTCGCTCGGCGAATTGTTGGATTATACTACCCCTGGTCCGAACTGCAACAGCTTACGACTAAGCCCTCCAGGGACGGGCTCTTTCGACCTTCGCCAGGACCTTGTTTGCAACCAGCACGTCTTCGGCGATTTCGAAATCAAACATGCCCGCGAGTACGAAATCGGCGCCGCTGCCGAAGGCATATTCGAACGCATCCTTAGGTGGTATCGCACCGGCGGCCATTACCTTGAAGGCAAACCACGGCTTCTCGACGCCTTTCATAAAATCGACTACCTCCTGCGGATTGTTGCACCAGTAGCCCGGGACTTCGGCGTACACTCTCGTCAGCTCATCAGGCTTGGGTGCGGTCGGGTAGTTGTGATGGTGCAGCGTTTTGATATAGAAATCGGCATCGATCTTGTTTCGCTCGCACTCTTTGATCACCTTCAGGTCATGTGCTCCGACGCCGGAGGGCACGCCGTTTTCCTTGGCGATTTCCACGGCCTTTGCAATCATATCCACCTTGCCCTCGGAAACAAGCCGGTCGGCGGAAACGCCCCACAGGTAAATCGCATCGACGCCCTCATCGACGAGCTGCCGGACCTGCTTGGCGTAGTCATCCGGTTGGCTGTCCACCTGGGCGGTCGGACATATTATCCATTGCATCTTGCCGCCTTTGACGTAGCGGTATTTCTTGAGCATGCCCAGGACGCCGGGTGCGGTGTGTATTACGAGCGTGTCCACGCCGTGCGCCTCGGCGACGGCCATGGTCTGGTGTATCTTTTCTTCCGTGTTGTAGTGCGCCGTCAGGTTGTAAACATATTTCAAGTCACGGCTGTGCGTAAAGTGCGTGAGCAGGTTGCCGCCCAGCAGGAGCCGGCCGATTTGGAGATTCTTAATCCTGCCCTTCGGCAGGCTCGCCTTCGACGCCGGCAAAATCTGCATAGCATCGGACTGATTTGCCGCCCCCAGCGCCGGGGTCTTCGCGCCCGCCGCCTCCAGCGTCAGCGCACCTGCCGCGGGGGTCAGGATTGACCTGGCGATAAAACTTCGACGATCCATGCTCTTTGACATAAGTACTCTCCTTCTGCCATATCAGAATAGATGACGATCACGTAGCAGCACGCCCTATTCCGGGCCGTTAGCTTTGATTTCATTCTACCCGTTTGAGCCAATGGCCACAAAGCTTTTCCCGCTCCTTCACAGTCTCGCCAGAGCGAGATAGCTGGAGGGCCACTGGAGGATGCACATCAGAGCGTCCGGCTCCAGCCCCTCCTATATCCTTGCGCAACAAGCTCTTATACGAAGCTGCTCCGGCGGCGATGAAGGACGGCGACTCGCAAACTGCGCCTGCACTCCCTTGACTTCACACCGCCCTTTTGCCAAATTATTGCCAAATATATCTCGATTAACATGCCGATAAGTAGTAAAAGGGCAGTATGTTGTAATGCTCAAGGAGTAAGTATGGCGTCTGACAAGCTGATTATCCACAAAAGACCCAATTTTCGCAATCCTCGCTTATTGATGGGTTTCTCCGGCTGGATGGACGGGGGCGAGGTTTCGACTGGAACGGTGGAGTGCATCGCCGAGGAACTCAATGCCGAAGAGTTCGCCGAGATCGACCCGACGGGATTCTATATCTACAGTTTTCCCGGCTCGATGGAAGTGACCGCGCTGTTTCGCCCGCACACAAAGATAAGGAACGGCATAATCGAAGCCTATGAAATCCCTAAGAACATATTTCTTTGCAGCGAGCAAAACGACCTCATCCTCTTCACAGGCAAGGAGCCCAATCTGAACTGGGAGGAATTTTCCGAATGTATGTTCTCAGTGTGCGAGGAATTCGGCGTCAAGACCATATATTTTATAGGCAGCGTGGCGGGCCTCGTGCCGCACACGCGCGAGCCGCGGCTTTTCTGCTCCGTCTCACACGGACAGCTCAAAGATACTTTTCAGCACTACGGCGTAAAATTCGCCAACTACGAGGGCCCCGGCAGCATCGTCACATACATTACAGCCCAATGCGGCAAACGCGGCCTGAGCATGGTCAGTCTTGTCGCCACGATTCCAGCCTACGTGCAGGGCAATAATCCCAAGTGCATAGAAGCGGTGACAAGACGTCTGGCCGGTATGTTGGAGCTGAGCATTGAGTTCGGCGACCTGACAACTATCAGCGACGCGTTTGAACGGAAGTTGGGTGACATTGTGCAGGAGCAGCCGGAACTGGCGGGCAACATTCGCAAGCTGGAGGAAGATTACGACAACGAGATTTTCAACAGCGAGATGGGCGATCTGAAAAGATGGCTGGAGCAACAGGGCATTAGAGTGGACTAAGAGCCGAAGTCGAAAACAAGCGAGGCCTGTACCAACTCACCTGATACAGGCCTCGAATCAAAAACCAACCCTGATTCTATTTCAATTCTCACGAACACTCACTCGGCAACGACGTTCCTCGGCCGGTACAGATTGATGTCATCGATGAAAATCTTGCCCGAACCGCCAGGCGCTGTCATATCGCCCCTGGTTCCAAGACCAATCGCAACCCTGTCAACATCGGCCATGTTTACGCCCTGGTCTGCAAAGGCCTGTAGCGGGATAACCCACTCGGTCCAGATGTCTATCGTCGCCGCATTAGTATCGTCGTGATAGACAACCGCAGGTGCACCCGTGCTGTTGGACAGAGCCACATACAGCGGTTCGGCAGCGTTACTGGCTATGCCGACATCCTGGTGCTCCCATTGCTGAGCAACCGTCCCGGTAATCGTGACATTGGAGAACTTAGCCTCACACGCCTGGGCCGCATTATGGCTGGTCAGCGCCAGGCCGACATAAACGTTCGACGTCATCGGAATGTTCGTCGGAATGGCGTTGCCCACCGGCTCCCACGTCGTGCCGTTGGCCGAGTGGTAGGCCGTGAAGTTGCCGCCTGCATCGCGTTCCAGCTTCACCCAGCGCGGCGCAGCGATGTCGGCCTGATTCGTATTGAAGCTGGTGGCATCCGTATCGGTGCGGCCCTGTGACGCTACCCCGTTGTCGGGCGTGACGCATGCAAAGGCATGCTTCGAGCCGGCATCCAGCGTCTCGCGAATCATAACGCCAGCCTTGGCCCAGCCGTCCGTGTTCTGCACGCTATCGACCCGTGCCACAATCGAGCCGGCGCTCGTGAGCATCTTGTAGGCAAAGTGGAACTGATCGGCAGTGCTCCCGATATCGGTGCCGGAGGCAGTCATCGTGTAGCTTCCGACCGGAGACTCTGTGAAACCGCCCGCCGATGCCGGATAACCTCTGAACCACAGCGACAACTCCGCAACTCCTTCCTCAGTCCAGTCCCGCGGGTAAACGAGTGTCAGAGTTGTCTCGGACGTTTTGAAGTTGTTGTCGTACAGATACGGCATCGACTGGCGACCGCCGTGAATTATGGTCTGCTCGGCGTAAGGAGGAAGGTCATTGCCCACGAGGGCTCCGTTTGTCGTGGTTCCGAAACCGTCAATCCACGCTTCGAATATCCTATTGCTCGCCGGGTCAGGTGGGTCGATGTCATTGTACGACTCGAAATCATCGACAACAAGGAAATCGCCGGTAGTGAAGCTCCACACCTTACCCGTCCACGGACTGTCGGCCTTGAGGTCGTTGACTTCATCGACTCGCCAATAGTAGGTCGTATGCCATGCAAGTTTGCCCGGATCGTAGCTCTCATCCCCAAGCGTCTTCGAACCCTTATATTGGGGCGAAGCCTTGGTGGCATCTGCCACCGCCTGCTCATCCGTGCCGAAATATACATCGTGCGAGGCGGCGTCAACCCCGGGACTCCACTTGAAAATCGGCACCATCGTCACGCCGACAGCCCCGTTAGATGGGCTCGGGCTGCCCGCCCTGACCGGCGGCGAGAACGCAGCAGCAGGAATAACAGCTTTGGGCTCGCTGGCACTCTCCCAGAGAAGGTGCGCCTCCGCATTCCCATCCTCGTTGTACCACTCCATCCGGACGCTGTATCGCTCTCCGGCAACGAGTTGGATCGGCTCGCTGCGGGTATCCACAACCCGGTTGACCCATGCCCACTTGTCAACGATCAACTGTTCGTCAATCCACAGCCTCGAGCCGTCGTCGGTGCGCGTATAGAACGTATAGGCCTCAGTAAAGGCGGCCTGCACCTCGCCTCGCCAGCGCACCGAGAAGCCATCGTCGTTTACCACGCCCGGTTCCGGCGAACCGCCGCCGTAGTCAAAATCAACGAGAGGATCAATCCGCGTTAGAACAGGCTGACCGCTCAGGTCCATGGTGTTGAAATACTCGCCCAGAAGACCGCCACCCGGGACCGTCGTGGTGAAGCTCCAGACCTTGCCCCTCTGCGTGGTCTGGAAATTAGACCCATCGACGCGCCAGTAGTAGGTCTTGCCGAGTTCCAGCGGGCCGGGGTCATAGGTAGTTTCAGTTATAAAAGCCGCACCTTCGGCGTTGTTGACATCCTCGAAGTTGTCCCCGAAATAGACATAGTAAACGCCAGCCCCGACACCGGGGTCCCAGGTCAGATCGGTATCGGGTTCCACAAACATGGCCCCGTCGGAAGGCACCGGATTCCATGCCGTCTTAGGTCGAACGCTGAAGCTCCAGATATCGCCCTTCCACGGGCTGCCGGGCTCGGCATCGTTTACCTCATCGACCCGCCAGTAGTACCTGGCCCCCGGCGTCAGTCCTGCCGGATACGGCTCGCCAAAACCGATAATGGCAAAAGACGCCGTACTTGGAATCGCCTCTACCCCGCCCTCGTTGACGTCGTCGAAGCTCTCGGAGATATAGACATGGTGCGAGACGGCAAGATCGCCCGGCGTCCATGTCAAATTGTACCATGTCGTGTCAATGATAGCGCCGTTAACCGGGTCCGGCGCCAGCGATTGGGTTACAATGCCCGGGTCGTCCATGATGGCGCGAATGTCATCAGTGCTCAGCGCTCGGTTGTAGATTCGCACGTCGTCCATGAGGCCGTCGTACGTTCTGCCGGTGTTGTTCAGGTCGTAGGCAATCCGGAACTCTCCACCGCTGGATGTCTTGATCGCGTTGGGGGTCCCTCCGGGCGTAATAGGATCCAATTGGCCGTCCACGTATAGCTTGATCTCGCTCACATCGGGCGAGCCATCATCTTCAAGCACCGCTGCAACGTGGTGCCACTCGCCGTCCGCCAGGTCGCTCGTGCCATACGTGTTGCCCGATCCGCACTCGAGGCGAAGGGAAGCAGGGTTGTTGTGCGTGCGCATGACCCACTTTGTTCCGGACCCGCTCGGGCCCCAGGTCATGATACTCGCGTTAGTCTTGGTGACATTGATCCACGCGGCGCTTGTCCGGGCCTGTGAGCCTAATATGCCATCATAGCCCGGCACTGCCACGTGGTTGCCCCCTGTAAACTGCAGGGCGGTTCCCTGAATACCTGCCGCCCACGACGGGTCGTTCACGAGCACGCCGTGCAGATTGTTGCCCGACGAGTCGATAGCCCTTGTGCCTGAACCATCGTTAAACCTCCACCAGCCCACAAGGTTTTGGTCAGCAGCTACGGCCGCATCCGCCACCATAGCAAGTGCCAGAAAAAGAGAAATCGAATAGAGCCATCTTCTGTTGCGCATAGCAATCCTCCTTCAAAAAAGCTGCAAATCTACATGAAGTGCCCTCCCCCGCATAGAATCGTGTCGTCGCATGGCAACTCCTCCATCCGGATATCGGCAAGACGCTCCCGGATGCAAAAACAAGGTCCACAGGCTACGCCAATCTTACTTATACCACATCACTCGCCTTTGTGTCAAGAAAAATAGCGAGGAGGAGCCATCCCGCCATCCCGATTGGACATGGGGATTGCTACGGATTTGCTGCGCCGAGCAGAACCCTGTGAGACGCCCTGATGCCGCCGTTTTTTTGAACCGCAGCTTTCAATAGTCTTTGAAATTCTGCATCCACTCGGGCCAGTCACTCGATATCGCGCCGCCGGCGACCGTCCACGGGCCGCTTAGATTGTACTTTCTGTGCCACTTAAGGGCCCAGAGTTCTTTTAGCCCGACTTTGCGGGCCGAGTAGTCCAGCAGCAAACAGCCGGCAAACCCATCGTGCCGGTTGAGGGAGAACCGGCCCATCTGTGCGTTGTCGTTCCACCGCTCGCCGTCATAGGAGGGCGGCGTGTCTGTGTGCAACGGCACGCCGTTATAGCGCTGCGCCTCCATGAACAACGGTACGTAACCCGCGCCGGCCACAGTCGGTCCGCGCCAGAAGAAGTCGGGAGTCCCGCGCTCGGGATGGGGCTCATTGCCCGGCTGGGGATCGACGACCCAGCCGTTGATTCCGTAGCTTCCCTTCATCGCCTTTTTCCAATGACCCTGGTTTATGTAGCCCCAGGCCATGGTCACACCGACGTTTGTTCCTTCGGCGCCAGAATTTATGCCGTATTCATCGACCCAGGGCTTCGTGGCGTTCGGACAGCAGGTAAACTCGTCATCCCATTTATAGTAGTCCCCAAGTGCGTAAACCCACCGATTGGCCTGAGGCGAGGCCGTGAAGCCCTTCATGAACCGGCCGTCGTAATCGTCGGCGTACAGCGCAAAAAACACGCCCCACTGCTTGAGCTTGCTAAGGCATGCAACGCTTCTGGCCTGCTTCTTCACCCGCTGCAGCGCCGGCATCAAGATCGCCATAAGCAGTGCAATAATAGCGATTACTACCAATAGTTCTATTAAAGTGAATGCTCTTCGCTTGTGCATAGTCAGACTCCTCAAGTCGGTTTTCAGCAACATGTTTTATGCATACGATGCGCAAAAGCGGTGCTCTGTTCCGAAAAATTCAGCACCCTGTTGCATCAACATGCTCCTTACCGTTACCAAAAGGATATTATACACCGAGATCGGACCGACTGCAACAGCAAAATAGCCGAGAATCATGGCTTTTCTGGACGCCGGCCCCGCCATCCGGCACACCCGAAAGGGCCTGTCTCAGCATATAACCGGATGCGGGAACTGCCCGGAGTCGCCAGCGAGGGCGCGAAGGTGCCTGCCTGCGGATTACAGCGCTTGACATTTCGTGTATAGTCCTGTTTATTGGTGCAAGCTGGCTTATCGCAAGTCCGCAGAAGACAAGGTGATAGAGTAAAATTGGGCAGATGCCGACCAGTGGGGAGCCTGAGAGCAGGGAGGTACTATGAAGACAACTCGAATCGGACGCAGGGATTTTCTGAAAACAACCGGCCTGGCGACCGCTGGCCTGGTCATGGGCGGGTGCCAAACCTCGCATATGGGCTTCAGCGGCAAGACCCGTCCGAATGTCGTCGTTGTCTTTACCGACGACCAGCGATGGGACTGCGTCGGCATTATGCCTAAGCCGCTGCTGGGGATGAAGACGCCTAACCTTGACCGCATGGCAAGGGAAGGGGCCTTATTCGAGAATATGTTCGTGACGACTTCGCTGTGCTCGCCGAGCCGGGCCTCGTTCCTCTCTGGATTATACGCCCACTCGCACGGCGTGATTAACAACTTCACGGATTATCCCGTGGATCTGGCCAGCTACCCGCGCCGGCTGCAGGAGACCGGCTATAACACCGCCTATATCGGCAAATGGCACATGGGCGAGCAGGATGACGAGAAGCGTCCCGGTTTCGATTACTGGATCACACACAAGGGCCAGGGCAAGTACTACGATACCACCTTCAACATCAACGGAACGCGTCAGCTCGTCAAAGGCTACTATACCACATGCGTGACGAAAATGGCCACTGACTGGCTGAAGGCCGGGCGTAAAGCCGGCAAACCGTTCCTGCTGATCCTGGGGCACAAGGCGCCACATGGTCCTTTCGTTCCCGAAGAAAAGTACGCGCACACCTACGACGATGTCCCCGTCCCCTATCCTGAAACCGGATTTCACCTGGAGACAAAGCCTAAATGGGTAACCGAACGGCTGGATACCTGGCACGGAATTTATGGGCCGCTATACGGTTTTCGCAAAGATTTTCCGGACAAGCGCCCCGAGGGTGTCGATATATTCGGAGAATTCGTGCGCAGTTACGCCGGCACGATCAACTCGGTTGACGACAGCGTGGGTGAGGTATACAAAACGCTCCAGGAAATCGGCGAACTCGATAATACGCTGTTTGTCTTTACAAGCGACAACTCGTTTCTGCTCGGCGAGCACGGCATGATCGACAAACGGACCATGCACGAAGAGAGCATTCGCGTCCCGCTGATCGTCCGTTACCCGAAGCTGATCAAGCCCGGCACGGCCGTAAAAGAACAGGTCCTCAATATCGACCTCGCTCCTTCGATCGTCGATATCTGCCGAGCCCGTCCGCTCGAAAACATTCACGGCAAATCATGGAAACAACTGCTCAAAGGAAACGCAAAAAGCTGGCGCAAGTCATGGCTGTACGAGTACAACTACGAGAAACAATTTCCCTACACACCGAACGTGCGAGGCGTCCGCACGGATACGTGGAAATACGTCCATTACCCGCACGGCGACGGCCGGCCAGACCGACACATGGCCGAGCTGTACAATCTCAAGGAAGACTGGAACGAGACAATCAATCTGATAAACGACCCGAAATACGCCTCCGTCGTCGCGGAGCTGAAAGCGGAACTGGCCCGGCTTATCCAAAAAACCGGCGCCATCCCCGACAAGATGCCGCTCGACGAGGGGGTGAAAATGGAACTGCCGGAAGAATCGATTCGATAACAGACCTGCGAATGAGTGGGTCAATGACAAAGCAGGCAACAGATATGCTATTTTGGAGGTTATGCAATGAGCAAGGGCAGCAGAAGTACTTCAAGACGTGAGTTTCTGCGCGGGGCGGCGGGCACGGCCGCAGCGTTCACAATCGTACCGCGCTGCGTGCTGGGGCAGGGGATGACCCCGCCGAGTGAAAAACTGAACATCGCCGGCATCGGCGCCGGCGGCATGGGAGGCGGCGACATCACTTCCGTGGCCAACGCTGGCGGCAACATCGTAGCGCTCTGCGACGTCGACCTGCGGCGTGCCTCGACGATCCAGAAGTATCCCGAAGCCAGGGTTTATCGTGATTTCCGCAAGATGTTCGACGAAATGGAGAATAAAATCGACGCCGTCATCGTCGGCACACCCGACCATACCCACGCCGTGGCGGCCATGGCCGCCATCAAGCGGGGCAAGCACGTGTACTGTGAGAAGCCCCTGGCCCACTCGGTCGGCGAGGTCCGCGCCCTGATGAAAGCCGCTCAGGAGCACAAAGTGGTCACACAACTCGGCAACCAGGGCCACTCATTCGATACCATCCGCACGTTTTGCGAGTGGATATGGGACGGCGCCATCGGCAACGTCCACACGATCCACTGCGGCTGTGCGGCCGTCAACTCGGGCATCGACCAGTTGTCGCGTATGAGTGAGAAGGAAGATATCCCCCCCGAACTGGACTGGGACCTATGGCTCGGTCCGGCCCAAGAGCGGCCGTACCATTCCTTCTACCTGCCGGGGAGCTGGCGAGGCTGGGTCCCGTTCGGCAACGGCACCATCGGCGACTGGACCTGCCACGTCGTTGACCCGGTCTTTTGGGCACTCGATCTGGGCGATCCGAAGACGGTTCATGCCCAGACTGACGACTACGACCCGAAGACGCAGGGCGACGCCTTCCCCAAGGGCGACATCATCACCTTCGAGTTCCCAGCCAAGGGCAAACGCGGGCCTATCACCCTCGTCTGGCACAGCGGCACAAAGAAGATTCCGCAGGCGAAAGAGCTGGAGCCGGGTCGCAAGCCAGTCGATACGGGGGCCTACGTCTATGGCGACAAGGGCGTCATCATGTACGGCTCGCACGGCGCCGGCGGCGTCAGGATCATCCCTGAAACGGCGATGAAGGCCTACACGCAGCCCGAAAAGACGATCCCCAGGGTCAAAGAGCATCACGACGACTGGCTCCGCGCCATCCGCGAAGGCCGCAAGGCCGGATCCGACTTCTCCTATGGCGGACCGCTGACGGAAATCGCAATGCTCGGTGTTGTCGCCTTGAAGATGCCGGGCATGAAATTGGAATGGGACGGGCCGAACGCGCGTTTCGCCAACTGTGACGAGGCGAACAAGTTCATCAATCCGCCCCGCCGTCAGGGATGGCCGCTGTCATAGAGAAAGTGCATGGCTCGCTTCGACCCTTAGCATCGTCTCGGCGTTCTCGGCAGTAGAAGGGAGCCCCAGGCATACCGGGGAGAGGCTCTTTTGTGCAAAACAAAGCCAATTGAAGCCAATTTTGGAACCTGTTAAACCGTACCAAAACAGCTCCAGGAGAAGAAAAGAATGACCTTAGGCGATTACATCCGGGCCGGTTTCGGCCCCCTGCCCCCCTTGGGGGAGCCCCCGGCCGAGGAAACGGATTGCCACCGGACCTTCGCCCCAAGTGCGGATATACAATGGTTCACCGGTTCCGGCCGGCGGCGGTCTTCGAAACATTATATTTTCCGCAAAAAAGATTTTATTCTTGCTTGCCGGATAGGCTGGATTATAATCACAGCCAGTGCATTGAATTGAAATGATTGCGTATGTAAGCATTGAAATAACAGGAACAACACAGGATATACTGATATCACAGCTCACCATTAGCGTCATTTCTGAATTCTGCAAAGCTTCGTTGCAGATGGACCTCCGTGCCGCCAACTGACTCTGACGCCGCGGCCGAGTATAATTGTTTTGGAGCAATATGAACTAATGGCAGGTTATAAAGTGAAGACACGCCGGAGCTTTCGCCCGGCAATTGCCAATCTTTGTGGCGCGAATGTAAAATGATTGAGAACATAAAGGCTTTTCCTTTGCTGGAAAACGAGCCCAAACCGAACGGAATAAGGAGAGCAGCATGAATATCTATGTAGGCAATTTGGCAGAAGACGTTACCGAGGATGATCTGAGAGGAGTCTTTGAGGGTTTTGGCGAGGTACAATCTGTCAATATCATCAAGGACAGGTTTTCCGGTGAATCCAAGGGATTCGGGTTCGTGGAGATGTCCTCGAACGACGAAGCCAAGGCGGCAATAGAAGGAGCCAATGGCACGGAGTTGAAGGGAAAAGCCCTCAAGGTCAATGAGGCCCATCCTCGTCCTGCCGGTGGCGGTGGCGGTGGCGGCGGTCCCCGCCGTGGCGGTGGCGGTGGCGGTGGCAGCGGCGGTCCACGACGAGGCGGCGACCGACGCGGGGGCGGCTCGAGTCGCGGCGGTCCCGGTGGTGGTGGTGGTGGTGGCGGCGGCGGACGTCGCGGAGGCCCGAGTCGCTATTGATGGTGCAATGCTGGGCTCCCGCGGGGTCAGCTCCGAATCGAACAGGTATTGCGAGTTTGAACATAGCTGAGTGCGTCGAGTCGGCCTGCCACAGGGGTGGGCCGGAGTCGGTTCCGGTGGTTGTTTGCGCACAGAGAATTCAAAAACAGACAAGGATTCGAAATGGAACAGGCGAAATCCGGCGACACGGTCAAGGTTCACTACACAGGCAAATTGGACGATGGCAACGTATTTGATTCGTCCTCTAATAGAGACCCGATGCAATTTGTTATTGGGCAAAACCAATTGATTCCGGACTTCGAGCAGGCGGTAGTAGGGATGAGCCCTGGCGAGTCTAAAACAGTCGAGATTGCCTCAGACAGAGCATTTGGGGGCCGTCGGGAGGACCTAGTGACGGAGATAGACAGCAATAGTATCCCGCCGGAGCTGGAGCCTGAAGTCGGCCAGAGGCTAAATGCGACGGATCCGAACGGCCAGACAATTGCTGTGACGGTAGTAGAAGTGGCAGAATCGGGCGTCAAGGTTGATGCCAACCATCCTCATGGCGGGGGCGGACCTGACTTTTGATATCGAACTCGTTGAGATCGCCTGATAAGTCTGACGTTACCGAATATGTCGCGGCGACTCTTAGCGGAACGAGGGTTCTACTGAAGGGTTTTGTACGCATAACCCTTCAGAGCGAAATCGAAATCTTTCATTTCGTCGCCCTGTTCGGGGGTCCTGTAGAACGCGAAAGTCGTCGGTTCGTACAGAGACTGCTCGTTCCATCTGATTAGCCCTTCGCCGAGCCATCTGTGCATTTCGACGTGGCCGTCCGCCCAGCCGAGAGTGCTGTTGTTTCTGCGGTGCCAGACGCCAAACGGGTCAACCCACTGCCTCGACTTCGGCCGCATCACCCAGGAGCCCATGTTGTATCCCCGCGGGTCGCACTCGGCCAGAAATACATACTTGGTGGCGGGATTCTTTATGTCTGAATATGTTATGCACGGCAGAATCTCCCAGGCGCCGGTTTGGCTCACGCCGTTCATGCCGCCGGCAATTGAATAGGTGCGATAAGCATATTTGTGAAAGGGATTGTTTTGCCGTCGGTCGGATGGGCAACGATAGGCTTCCACTTTTTTCACATAAGACCAGAGCAAACCCTGGCGTATATACTCTTTCTTTTCCTCAACGCCGGCATCACCCGCAGCCGGCGGGATGATGACCCAGCCAGGCTCGCTGCCGGGTCCCGGCGTGTGGCCGTTGACCAGTTTGCCGTCATTTTCGTCCTTGTACATGAGCCACGCTAACGTGAGCGTCCTTACGTTGCTGCGACAGGTAACACTGCGGGCCTGCTCTCTGGCGATGCGCAGGGAAGGCATAAGAATGGCCATTAGTATCGCGATTATAGCTATTACAACCAGCAGTTCGATGAGTGTGAAGGCCCCCTTTTTCATTTGATTCCTTCCTTTCCGCACGGCAGACACCCCAAAAAACGCAAGGCGAAGAAAGTCTCCCATGTGCCAATACCGCCATTTTTCGCACGTGCTCAGTCACATGGCTGAACCTGACTTCAAGTATGGTACCAAATCCACCCTGAAAGTGCAAGTTTTCCTCCAACCGTACAACCCGGCAATCGCCCCGGATATTGCCGCCAAACGGGGGCATTGCTTCCAATTTTTTTCTTGATGCAGTCCGGTGAATCTGGTATAAATGATTTCCGTGAGACTCAGGAACTTTATCATTCTCAACTTCCCGATTTTCCGAAGTCTCGACGTGGAGGACAGGCAAGGATTCGTGCGTTTGAACGAATAACACACTGGGTTTTCGTGAGATTCTGTCAGGGCAACAGAAACGTACACATTGCAGGTATCGAAAGAAATCGCAGCGATTCGGTCACTTTTTTTGAAGGAGGAAGACAATGTTCAGAGAGTTTGGAAGGTCAGCAGCAGTCTGGGTATTGATCGGCTTGATTGCACTGGCAGGCGCCACAGCATCGGCCAACTGGTTCGAGACTTTCGACGGCGACGAGCTGGATCTGGCGACGTGGCAGTTCCACCCGTTTCCGGATGTAACCAAGACCTTCACCAACATTATCAAGACCGCACCGGACGGCAACAAGTACCTCACCCTTGACGAGACCACTTCGTACGATACGGGCGCCGGAAGCTTCGGCTCGGCGTTCGGCGCCGGGTTCGGCAGCGACGAAAAATTCACCGACGTCCGCATCGGAGCCGTCGTAAACGTCGTTGGCGACGCGTCCCGGAATTACTGCGGCCTGCTCGCAAGGGCGACCTACATCATCGACGACGGCTCAGTAAGCGGCGCTCCGGGCATGTTCGCCACGTCGGTTTACGTGATGCACGTTAACTGGGAAGACGGCCCGGCCAACCTGCGAATCGATATCGAGAAAGTCATCAACATGCAGAACATCATGAGGAACGAAGCGGCGCTGGGTCTGGACCTTTACGTACCCGGCCTCAATCACGGCCGTAGCTACTACGCCGAACTGGACGTTCTCGGCTCGGGCCCCGTCTATGTCACCGGCAGGTTGTACGAATACAAAGACGGCCCGCTCGTCGCAAAAACCGCCACTATGGTTGACAGCGCTGGCAACGACCCGTGGGAAGAGGAAGGCGTCAGCGATGCGCCCTTCCTGAGTGGCGTAAGCGGCATCTTCGCACAGAACGAAAATGAAGCGCCTGCCGGCTACCACTGCACGTTTGACGATGTCTTTTCCGTCTCCGACGGCCCGGCAGCGGTCATTCCAAGTCCGGCCGACGGTGCGACTGACGTGTCTGTGGATACGAGCCTTAGCTGGATTGAAGCCGCCTTTGCGACCGGCCGTGAAGTGTGGCTCGGCAAGCCGGGTGCCATGGAGAAGATTGAGCCGGCGCCCGCAGGCACCACCGTTAGTGTAGGCCCTCTTGATTTCAACCAGACCTACGAGTGGCGGGTCGATCAAACCGGCCCATCCGGTACGGTCACGGGCCACACGTGGAGCTTCACGACCGCGGGCTGCAGGACCGTAGAGGACTTCGAGTCTTATGCAGATGATGCGGCCATAAGGGCTGCATGGGTGGACAACATCGGCGAGGCCGGTGTCGATTACGTCTTCCTTGCGGCAGATAATCAGGGTAACAACTCTATGCGGCTCGAATTCCAGAATCAGTATCCGCCTTACTTCACCGAGGCTACACGGACATTTGACAGTGCGCAGGACTTTACGGCTCAGGGAGTCCAGACCCTGTCGCTGTCCTTCGTTGGTGAAGAGGAAAATGTCGAGCACCCGATGTACTTAACGCTGGAGGATGCCGCCGGCCAAAACCTGAAGGTCGAACACCCATACACATGGGCGTGCGAGTCGGAGTTATGGCGAGAGTGGAACATCGCTCTTGAGCAGTTCAGTGCCGCCGGCGTGGATTTGACCAATATCAAGAAGATCACTATTGGCCTCGGCAGCGGAGCAGATTCCGGTCAAGGGCCTGAAGACAGAGACGGCGTATGGATTGACCCAATCAGGTTGTGTCCGACTCCTGTGTTGTAGGGACAAGTTGTTTGCAAGGCCGTAGAGGCAATAGACACGCGGCTGAATAAGCCCGTGATTTATATAATTGTTTGGGGCCTGCCCTGAGTAATTCGGCGCAGGCCCCACTCGTTTCCATTTCAGTGGGCTTCTGACTACTGTTCCATCGCTTCGGCCAGAGCGGCCAAAGCCAAATCTATGTCTTCGGAACTGATGCCGTAGTGAGTCACCGCCCTGATGCGCCCCGGGCCGGACCGCAACATTTTGATCCCGCGATTGCCAAGCTTTGCCACAAGCTCCTCGGCGGTGACTGCCTGCTCTGTCATATCGAAAAAGACGATGTTCGTCTGTACCCTTTCTAACTCGATGGTCAGGCCGGGGATGCGAGCGATTCCTTCGGCCAGGCGCCGCGCGTTCGCATGGTCTTCCGCCAACCTTTCGATCATCTGCTCCAGAGCTGTGATGCCGGCCGCTGCGATGATGCCCGACTGCCGCATTCCACCTCCGACCATTTTTCGGTTCCGCCGGGCCTCGGTGATGAATCCTTTCGTGCCGCATATCAGTGAGCCGACCGGCGCGGACAGTCCCTTGGAAAGGCAAAAGGTGACCGAATCGGCGCGCCGGACCAACTCTCTGACATCCACATCCAAAGCCACGGCGGCATTAAATATCCGCGCCCCGTCGAGGTGCAGCAGAAGGCCCCTGTCGTGCGCCAGTGCAGCTACGGCTTCGGTGTACTCGGGCGTCAGGGCCGAGCCGCCGCAGCGATTGTGCGTGTTCTCCAGGCAGATTAGCCGTGTCCGCGGAAAATGCACGTTATCGGCGCGAATCGCCGCTTCGATATCTTCTAATCGCAACGTCCCATCCGGCTGATTAGCGATTGTGTGTGGGTGTATGCCGCCCAGGGCCGCCATGCCGCCGCCTTCGTAGATGAATGTGTGCGACTTATCGCCTAAGATGGCTTCGTCGCCGCGTTTGCAATGGCTCAACACGCAGACCAGGTTGCCCATCGTCCCGCTGGCGACCAGCATCGCCGCTTCTTTGCCCGTTCGCTCTGCGGCCATCTTTTCAAGCCGTATCGTCGTCGGGTCCTCGCCAAACACATCATCGCCCAACTCAGCGCCGAAAACGGCCTCCCGCATCGCCGCCGTCGGCAAAGTAACAGTATCGCTGCGCAAATCAATCGTCCTCACCGGCTATCTCCTGTAAACAAGTTCTCAAAACATACATCCCTGCCGCTAAAATATCACATTCACACACTGAATAAAGTCATTTCGGTTTCAATTCTTCAGAAAACTTCAATGAGAACTATTACATATCCGTCGTGGACAAACTGCTTGTCTGTCGGGCTCCGGGAGGTAGAATGGGTTCGGGCGAATTTGCCGAATCAGTAAGATAACTTGACAAGGGGCTGCGAAGGAGCGTTGTTATGCAATCTGAGATCAATCGGCGGGAGTTTGTTAAGGCGGTCGGTGCCGGGGCGGCGGGGTTTGTTGCACAGGGATGCGCCGGAGGCTCGGGCAATGTCGCCGGGCGCAGGCGGGACAAACCTAACCTGCTGTTTATCTGGACCGATGAGCAGCGGGCCGACACGATGGCCGTTTACGGCAACAGGAAGATTCGCGTTCCGAATATGAACAGGCTGGCCGCCGAGAGCATCGTGTTCAAGAAGGCGTACGTCACGCAGCCGGTCTGCACGCCGAATCGCTCGGCGGTCATGACGGGCCTGTGGCCGCATACTACCGGCTTGCTGACGAATAATATTCCGCTGCCCGGGGAAACTCGCTGCCTGAACGAACTTGTAGGCGACGCCGACTATCGCACGGCCTACATGGGCAAATGGCATCTCGGCAACGAAATCTTCGCCCAGCACGGCTTCGGGGAATGGGTCTCGATGGAGGACGGATACGGCAATTATTACAGCGACGGCCGCGACAAAGATGCGAAGAGCGACTACCATCATCATCTTCTCGGCCTCGGTTATGAGCCGGGCAGCGGCGGTAAATTCAGCCGTGGTTTCGCAGCTTCGCTGCCCATCGAACACTGCAAGCCGAAGTTCCTGGAACTGAAGGCGTGCGATTTTATGCGACGCCGTCGCAACGAACCGTTCATGCTTTACATCAACTTCCTCGAACCGCACATGCCGTTCACGGGCCCGCTCGACGAGATGTACGATCCGAACGAAATAGACCTGCCGACGAGCTTTAACGACCCGCTCGAAGAAAACGAACCGGGGAACTGCAAGAAGAAGTTCCGGCAGTGTGCCAAGAAGTATGGCACGACCGAAGAAGACTTTCGCAAATTGACCGCTCGCTACTGGGGGCTCAACTCGCAGGTCGATAGGAGCGTAGGTGCGATACTCGATACGCTGGAGCAGCTCGGCCTGGCGGATAATACCATCGTGGTCTATACGAGCGACCACGGCGATATGATGGGTGCGCACCGGCTGGTGGAGAAGGGCCTGATGTATGAGGAGGCCACGCGGATTCCGTGGCTCATGCGAGTGCCCGCGATGGGACGCAGGCAGCGAGTGATCGAGCAGCCGGTCAGTCAAATCGATCTGGTCCCGACGCTGCTGGAGCTGATGGGACGTAGCGAGGCCGCAGCGCGCCTGCCCGGACAGAGCCTGGCCCCGCTCATAAAGGGCGGGAAGATAGCCCGCAACCATGTGTTCATCGAGTGGAATACCGAGCCGATAATACGGACCGTCGTTTCGCCGGATGGCTGGAAACTGTGCCTGAGCAAAGAGGACAAGTGTCAGTTGTTCAACCTGCCGCAGGACCCGGGCGAGACTGTAAACCTCTTCGACTCCGGCGAGCACGAGGATGTTATCAGCCGGCTGACGAAGAAGATTCACCAGTGGCAGGCATCGGTGGACGACAAGGTCACTGTGTGAAGCTCGATAGGGCCGGAGAATTTGTGTATTAAAATCGCCGCCGCGTATGGTACAATGGGCCGGTAGGATTTGTACCGGAGACTATGATATGAACAGACGTACACTTCTAACAGGTCTATTTGCGGCATCACTGATATTGGCTCTCTGGGCCTGCGCCGGTTCCGCCGAAACGGTCGATGTCGGCGACTCAATGCAAAAGCTGGTGGAAGCCGACTGGATCGACCGGGACGGACAGCAAGCCGGCAGCACTGACTTCCCGGCCGAATACACCCGGCAGCTTATAACCCGAGGCTTCGCACTCGCCGAGCGTTTGCGCCGTCTTTCGGCTTCAAACTCCCGGCTGGAACCGCTGGTGACAGCACTGCGCCGCCTTGAGACTCGCCTGACGGATATGGGGTCAACCATCAATGAACGCCGGGGTATATATTTCGATGTCCGCCAGACGATTCGCCAAATTGCATTTTGCAGCCCCCTGCTGGACTTCGATAAGATACTGTTCATCAAGCGTCACCATCCGGGCGGCGTGTTCCACATGTGCGACCAGTACTACGGCTGTAACGCCATCCCCGGCGGCGGACTGTTCGTTCTGGCCGACCCGTTCGGCCCGAATCCCAAACTGACAAACCTGCTGGCCGACGCCGTAGTCGAAAAAGGCCGGCTCGAAGGCCGCACCCTCGAACCGGGAGGATTCCTCTCGCCCGAATTGTCATACGACGGCAAGACGATCCTCTTCGCATACACGCAAGCCAGGGCCTACGAGAAATACCGCGGCAAAGAGGCCTATGAGTGGGGCCCAGAGGTTAGCTACCACATCTTCAAGGTTAACTCCGGCGGCACGGGACTTATCCAACTGACTGATGGTGCTTGGGACGACTTCGACCCGTGCTTTCTGCCGAATGGGCGAATCGTCTTCAACTCGGAACGGCGAGGCGGATATCTCCGCTGCGGCCGGCACTGCCCGACTTATGCACTGCACTCGATGGCTCCGGACGGCAGCGACATAATCCGCTTCAGTTATCACGAAACGCACGAGTGGCACCCGAGCGTAACGAATGACGGCATGGTAGTCTACACCCGCTGGGACTACGTGGACCGCGATACGAACATCGCGCATCATATATGGACCTGCTTTCCCGACGGCCGCGACCCCCGTTCATTTCACGGCAACTATCCGGCCCAGCGTGAAACCAGGCCCTGGATGGAAATGAGCATTCGGGCTATCCCAGGCTCGCACAAATTTGTCGCCACCGCTGCAGCGCATCACGGCAACGCTTTCGGCTCGCTCGTCTTGATCGACCAGCGTCCGCAAGACGACGGCATGATGTCGCAGTTGACTCGCCTGACGCCCGACGTGCCTTTGCCCGAGGCCGAAAAGCACATCAGGCCGATAGAGGATTGCATGGTCTATGGGACCGCCTGGCCGCTCAGCGAAGATGATTACCTCTGCGTGTACGACCGGCACGCAAAGAGTCAGGGCATTTACTGGATAGACCGTTTCGGCAACAAGGAGCTGATCTACCGCGACCCGTCCATCCCGTGCGTCAGTCCCATTCCGCTACGTCCGCGTCCTGTGCCGCCGGTTATTCCGAGCAGAACCATCCAGACGGCCGACGACATGGAGAAGGCCGGCGGCGTATGCCCGCAGGAAACAATCACCCTTGTCAACGTTTACGACAGCGACTTCAAGTGGCCCCAGGGCGCGAAGGTGACAAGGCTGCGAATCATCCAGGTATTGCCAAAAACGACGCCTCCGCCAAACGAGCCGCGAATAGGAGTGGCCGACCAGACGAACGCCCGCGCGGTCCTCGGGACCGTCCCCGTCGAGGCGGACGGAAGCGCACATTTCGAAGTCCCCGCCGGCAAGATGATTTACTTCCAGGCGCTGGACGAGCGAGGAATGGCAATTCAGTCGATGAGGTCGGGCACCTACGTTCACCCCGGAGAACAGATGACCTGCCTGGGCTGCCACGAGCCCAAAGGCCGCACGCCGAAGCAATCGACGATGACGCCGCTTGCACTTCAGCGCCCACCGTCAAAAATTGAAACTGACGTGGACGGCTCGAATCCGTTTAATTACGTCCGGCTCGTGCAGCCGGCGCTCGACCGTAATTGTGTCGGCTGCCACCGCAGAGAAAACGCACTTGACCTGACGGGCGAAATTGAAGGCAAGCACGGGTGGACTCGCTCGTATAATAATCTGGCCGACAAGTACGGCTTCTACTTCCACGTCCGCAACGGCTCAATAAGCACAGGTGTCCACGGCGGCAGCAGGACCATCGCAGGCAAATTCGGGGCCAGAGCCTCCGGACTGCTCAAGTTCACGGACCAGCAGCACTACGGCGTCCAGCTCTCGGATGAGGATTTCCATCGCCTGACGCTGTGGCTGGACTGCAACAGCGAATTCTACGGCTCCTATGAAAACACGCTCGCCCAGGCCAGAGGCGAAATAGTGCCGCCGACACTGGATTAAACGAGCTTGCCCGGGGGATGACAGGCCAAATTAGCGGTTTACTTTTGTGCAATCTTAGTGTCTATTATTCAGGTCGTTCAACTGTGCCGCCGGCACCGGATGAAAAAGCATGAAGGACAATGGGAGATTTCAGAGCCGAGAGAGACTCTGAATCAACGTAAAGGAAGCAGGTCATGAATCGTTCAGTTCTCAAGAACATTGCAGGCGTTTGTGTTCTCCTTATATTCGTTCAGGGCGCCGGCGCGGAAGTGTTTTTGCCGGGTATGCAGCCGAAGGAAGCTGGAATAGAATTCGCCAAGGTCCAGCAGTGCAAGATGTGTCATTCGCAAACCCCAAACGGCCCGGCTGATCCTTTCTTTTCATGGCAAAGCGGCATGATGTCGCAGGCGATGAGAGACCCGGTCTTCAGAGCGGCGCTGACAATTGCCAACCAGGACGTGGAAGGCGTCGGTGAGTTCTGTCTGCGATGCCATGCCCCACGGGGCTGGCTGGAGGACCGATCGAAGCCGGGCGATGCTTCGGCGCTAAACGCCGAAGATATGTACGGCGTCAGTTGTGATGTCTGCCATCGTCTCATCGACCCTCTCTCGGACGAAGCCAGAAAGCTGGTCGAGGACGTACCTCCGAGCTATGGCAACGCCATGATGGTCGCCGATCCCGACAACGCCGTCAGAGGACCTTACGCAGACAGTAAGGGCGCGATGCCTCACAATACGAAGAAATCCGAATACCACGCCTCCAGCAGCCTCTGCGCAACGTGCCATAATATATCGAATCCCCTGCAAGCTCGTGACGTTAAGACACAGCCGGTGCATACATTCAGCCATATCGAGAGAACCTACAGTGAATGGCTGCTGAGCGACTTCGCCAAACTGGGACGGGACGGCACCTGCCAGTCATGCCACTACAAAAAGGTGGAAGGCGGCGGACAGGCGTCCCGGTTCGGCAGTCCGAAGCGTGATTACTTCATCCAGCACGGCCCGGTCGGCGGTTCTATCTGGGCCCAGGAAGTCAACTGGCTCCTGTGGGATGGACAAGACATGGACCGAAAGGCCGTGGACATGGGCAAGCAGCGAGCACTCGAGCTTCTAAAAGAAGCTGCCTCGCTCAAGCTCACAAAGTCCGGGCCGAAAGAAGCAACTCTGCGGATAACCAACCTGACCGGCCACAAACTTCCCACCGGCTACATCGAAGGCCGCAGGATGTGGGTAAACGTCAAGTTCTTCGATTCCGCAGGCAAACTGCTCAACGAAATCGGCCGGTACGGCCCGCAGAACGATACCGTGTTCGGCAAACCGGTTACGGCTGCGACCCTGTTGGGCCCGGAACAGACGCGAGTTTACGAATGCCTTCCGGCGATGAGCGAGGCTCAGGCCAAAAAATTCGGCCAGAAGCCCGGCAAATCATTCCATTTCGTGCTCAGCGACGTTATCGCCAAGGACAATCGAATACCGCCCAAAGGCTTCAAGAACAGCGCCTTCGAGGAGCACTTGTCTCAGCCGGTCGGCGCAACGTATGCGGACGGCCAACATTGGGACGATATGCCGTTGGAGCTGCCGCCCGGCTGTGAGAGAATCGCGGTGAATCTGATGTACCAGTCGGTCTCATGGGAATACCTGAAGTTCCTCGCCGAGGAGAACAGGACCGACGACTGGGGCAAGCGTTTGTACGAAGCGTATAATCAAACGGGCCAATGTGCGCCGGTGGTCATCGCCGAAATCGAGAACAGTCCGGCCAATCTCAAGTAGGAAACTGAGCCTCGCGGCCTACACAGGATGCAATAGTCCGTGCCATCCATTCGATTCTGTTGCCGCAATCCACACGGGCAATCGCTCCATACGCAGCGTTATGGCAATACAGCCAGCAGTGACTTCATCGCCTTTGTCATAGCGGATGGGTAATTGTCCGTATCCTGAACGTGAAATATGAAACGATTCTTCGAATCGCGGTTGTGTGTCCACTTTGTCACACCCCCTGGATTGCATTCGACGGCTATCGGATCAAACGTAAAAACCGGACTATCACTTTTGTCAAGAGGCACTATCCCGCCGTCCCGCGATACAGTGCAGCCCGCCGAATGGAGAAAGCCGCCGGTGCACCACATGTGCCGGTCCATGTTTGCGACTTTTGACAGCAACGCCTCGTCCTTTTCTCCTTTCAGGTAGCCCAGCCAGTTGTGGTCCGTATATCTGCCGAACATGTATGCGAAGTAATTCTGAACCGTCTTCGAGAGGTGAGGAAGAATCTGGTCCTGTCGAAACTTGTAGTGCGTGCCGTATTCGGCAACCGGCTTTTCCCCGCCGGATTCCATCTCCTCGAAGCACGGCATCCAATAGACCGGACACGGCAAATCGAATATTGCGGCGTAGGCAAATGTATCCAGAGTGACATTATATTCGAGTTTCGACGCAGAGTTCATACGGGGCGAACCCGTTCCGGCGTTCAGGTAAATTGCGGCACATTTGCTCGCAAAGAGATTCGGGTCCTTCTTGCCCGCGATTGCGACATCCCGGCTCGAACCCAGGATATTGATGACGACCGGCTGCGGAGAATTGCGCAGAACGTTCAGAACCATCTCGGCACCGTGAAGATCACCCGGCGAGGCATATTCCTGAACGTCGTCGCGCGACTTCAAAGCGAGAGAAGAGCCCACGGCCACGGGAACAAAGAGGCCTGTGATAAGGTTCATCTGAGCAACGGCCGCCGTGTCGGGATTGCACCCTTTGGAGCTCCGGGGCGGGTAGTCAATCAGAACGCCCTTCAAGTCTATATCGCCCCGGTAAGCCAGGGCGTAAACGCAAGCCATATCCCAATGGTCATCCGGATCCATATGAGGACGGAAGAGGTCGGTGGCATGTAACACAGGCGGTATGGGACTCTTTCTTGCCGGCCCGGTTGCCCGAGCCCGGCGCAAGCACAGGCCCCCCGCCGCCAATCCGGCAGCCGCAATGCCCAAGATTCTTCGCCGGCTAAGACATTCCATTTTGGCGTTCTTCATACTGTCTCCTTATCGGAAACGTATCATATTCTCAAAATCCGTTCCGTTCAAGGGTCCGTTGGAAAACATAGTGGTTTACGGCTGTCCCGAATCTCGTTCTTCATCTTTGTATTTCATTTACGATTATTGTATGATAGGGTCGCCGCGAACGGAAAACGATTGGACGTGTGATTTTCGGGTTGAAGGTGGTTAAGGACTACTGCAATGAACAGACGCGATTTTCTCAAGATATCGGGCGCTGCGACAGCGGCGATGGCTCTAAGGTCAGCAACGGGAGCCGCCCAACCGTCAAACAAGAAACCCAACATCATTTTCATTATGGCCGACGATCTGGGGTACAAAGAATTGGGCTGCTACGGCCAGCAGAAGATTAAGACCCCGAACATCGACAAGTTGGCCGCCGAGGGAATGCGCTTTACCGACTATTACACCGGCTCGGCGGTATGCGCACCGGCCCGCTGCAACCTGATGACCGGCAAACACGGCGGGCATGCCTACATACGCGATAATAGCGAAGTCGGCGGCTGGGACAGCTTTCGCGGTCAAATACCCCTGTCTGCCGAGGCTCTGACGATCGCCGAACTGCTCAAACAGCAGGGCTATGTTACCGGTGCATTCGGCAAATGGGGGCTCGGCGAGGTCGGCTCTACCGGCGACCCGCTCAACCAGGGATTCGACCGCTTCTTCGGCTACAACTGCCAGCGCCACGCCCACAACCTGTACCCGACGTACCTTGTCAGCGACCGCGGGAAAGTCACCCTTGACGGCAATACCCGCGGCCTGACGGGCGAGAAATACGCTCCGCAGGTGATCGCCGACGAGATGCTCAAGTTCATCCGTGAAAACAGGGACAGGCGATTCTTCGTTTACTACCCTACGGTCATACCTCACCTGGCTCTACAGGTCTCGGAAGAAGACCTCAACCAATACAAAGGCAAGTGGCCTGAAACACCCTACGAAGGCAAATCGTATCTCGCGCATCCAACCCCTCGGGCCTGTTACGCCGCGATGATTAGTTTCATGGACCGGCAGGTCGGACGCATAATGAAACTGCTCAAAGACCTGAATCTGGATGACAACACGGTCGTGTTCTTCACCTCCGACAACGGCACTACGTATCTCAAAGGGCAGGTCGATTACGAATTCTTCGACAGCGTTGGCCCGCTTCACGGGCTCAAAGGCTCGCTCTACGAGGGCGGCATTCGCGTGCCCATGATTGTCCGCTGGCCCGGAAAGACCTGGGCCGGCTCAACCAGCGGCCATATCGCAGCCCACTACGATATCCTTGCCACTCTGGCGGAAATCGCCGGTGCTGAAGCGCTCGGCGACACCGACGGCACAAGTTTCGTTCCGACACTGCTCTCTGAGCCGGACAGGCAGAAGAAACCTGACTATCTGTTCTGGGATTTTGCCGGGTACGGCGGCCAGTTGGCTGTTCGCATGGGTAAGTGGAAAGGTATCAAGAACAATTTGCGCAAAAATCCGGATTCGCCGCTGGAGCTGTATGACCTGGAAAACGACATCTCCGAGGCCAACAACGTGGCGGATAAATACCCCGACGTCGCCGCAAAGATCGCGAAAATCATGGTTGAAGCGAGAACCCGGCCGCTGATAGAGAAGTTCCGGTTCGGCAGGTATTCGGATTAACCGCAGGAGTTCAGAAAAAAAGCCCCTGCTCGGAGGAGTGGATTGTAAAGCAGGGGCTCAAACGATAGTGTATGTCGAATACAGCTACCCAAGATCTTTTGCTATATTATGCCATTATCTATGCTTTGGATGATGGCCGTCAAAAACCATAGTTAAGTGCCACGGGTGGTGTCGAACGTAACGGTTTTTCTGTCTGCAACTCTTTTTTTATCTGTAACGCTTTTGACCGGCGTTGTATGGGGGCGGCCTGCGGGCATCTGGAGATGCCCGTCTGAATTGGGCAAGGACAAATATCGCTCACAAGCAATAGATATTGCAGAGCTTATAATAGGCAGTGGAATGAAATGTGCCGGATGTGTAGCTCGGACGCGGCTGAAACGACCGGAGGAATTCATGCCGTCTCGTCCGGCTCCTTTGCGCCAATTGGTGCAGCGTTTTTTTGCAGCGCCAAGAAACATCAGCATTCTCGTAATAAGGCCCGGGGAGGCCACTGCACGGGGTGATACCTATTTCCGGGCGATCTGCTGCTCTTTCTCACGACGCTGCAAGATGATTTCCTCGGCGAGTCTTACCGGAACCTGAGCATAACGCGACATTTCCATCGTGAAAGTAGCCATCCCCTTGCTCAGACCGCGGACTACGGTGGCATAACCGAACATATTCGACAGAGGCACTTCGGCCCTGACAACGGTGTAGTTCTGCCGGGCTTCAGTCTCAAGAATAATCCCCCGGCGTGAATTCAGATCGCCGACAATGGGCCCCTGGTATTCGCGAGGCATTTCCACCTCGACACACATGATAGGTTCCAACAGGCATGGCCTGGACTTCCTGAATGCTTCAATGAAAGCATCTCTTCCAGCTATGCGGAAGGCCATCTCGCTCGAATCCACCGCATGGTACGAGCCGTCGTCGAGGCACATTTTGCATCCGACAATCTCGTAGCCGGCCAGTGGCCCCTTCTTCATAGCGGCCTGAAAGCCCTTGTTCACTGCCGGGATATATTCGTTCGGGATTCTTCCCCCGGTTATGTTGTCTTCAAACTCGTATGTCGATTCGGCATCCTGAGTCAGAGGGATCAATCGGCCGACCACGTGGGCGAACTGGCCGGAGCCGCCGGTTTGCTTTTTGTGCCGGTAATTGAATTTGGACTCGACCGTCGGGGCCTCGCGATAGCTGACGCTCGGCGCGCCAACGGTCACCTCGGCCCTGAACTCCCGGCGCATTCGTTCGATGTAAACGTCCAGATGCAGTTCTCCCATGCCGGCTATTATAGTCTGGCCGGTCTCAGCATCGCTGGAGACGCGGAATGTCGGGTCTTCTTTCATGAATCGACTCAGCGCTTTGGCCATCCGCTCCTGGTCGGCGGAACTGGCGGGCGTTATGGACAGGCTAATTACCGGATCGGCGACGAAAATGCTCTCCAGCGAATAGTTGACGCCGGCGCCGCAAATCGTATCGCCGCTGGCACAGTCAACTCCCAGCAGAGCGACTATATCGCCCGGGCCGGCATCCTGGATGTCCTCGCGGTCATTAGCGTGCATCTTTACGATGCGGCCTACACGGACCGTCCTGTTTGTACGAGCATTGCGATACTGCTGGCCCTTCATGAGCGTGCCCTGATAGACTCGCACATAGCTCAATTGACCGAACGATTCATCCGCAATCTTGAAAACCATCGCCACAAGCGGGGCATCCGGATCGCTTGCCAGCGGTGTCTCCGTGCCTTCATTGTTGTGATCGCGTGCGAAGCTCGAACGATCCAGAGGGCTGGGAAGAAAATCACAGACGGCATCCATCAACGGCTGAACGCCCTTGTTCTTGAACGCCGAGCCCATCATCATCGGGACGATGTCGCGATTGATCGTTGTCTCACGAATTGTCCGGCGGATCATATCTTCATCGACCGGCATATCTTCCAGCAGCCGTTCGAGCATTTCATCGTTGAACATACTCAGGGCTTCCAGCATCGCCTGCCGCGCCCGCTGGGCCGCATCAGCATAGGCTGGCGGAATCGGCTTGCGAACTGTCTTTTCGCCGTCCACTCCCTCAAAAGTGACGGCCTCCATGGTGATAAGATCGATGAGGCCCAGGAAATTTTCTCCGACACCCATGTTGATCTGGATTGGGATCACGTTAAGCCCGAGTTTTTTCCCCAGGTCCTGCCACACACGGTCCGGATCGGCGCCGATGCGATCCATCTTATTGACAAACGCTATCCGCGGCACGCGGTAGCGTTTCATCTGCTGGTCAACGGTAATCGACTGACTCTGAACGCCGCCTACCGCGCAAAGAACCATGATAGCTCCATCCAGCACGCGCAGGGACCGCTCGACTTCCACGGTAAAATCCACGTGGCCCGGAGTATCGATCAGGTTGACGCTGTTTTCCTTCCACGCTACCTGTGTCGCGGCCGAGGTTATCGTGATACCCCGCTCACGCTCAAGGTCCATATAGTCCATTGTCGCTCCACCCTGGTCGGCATGGACTTCCTGCATACGATGAATACGGCCTGCGTAATACAAAATGCGCTCGCTCAGAGTCGTCTTGCCCGAGTCTATATGCGCCGAAATACCAATGTTCCTGATGTTACTAATCTTCTTCATGTCGTCTCAAAACCATCTTTCAAACAAAATACCAAACTCTACCCGATCGCATCACCCGTCAAAGACAATGCGAACTACGACTTCTCGCGCTTAAGTGATTCCCTCATGATCCTTCATTTACCGTGGATGACACGTATTTGGAAGGTTCTTACAGCTCTAATTTACGAGAATCATGTAGTATATCGCGTATATCCGGCTAAGTCAACAGGAAAATGTTGTTTTTCACCAAAAACTTTTTCGCCCGCAAGCAGGGCTGGAACCATGCCGGACTGCGGCCGGAACCGATACCCCAGAACCGATTCTGGTGTATTCTCGGCGTCGCTGGAGTAGTCCACCGGATGATGACGACAGCGTCCAGAGCTGCCGAGCTTTGGCCCGGCCGGGTCTATCGGCTTGACCAGCCAGCGCAATCACCCGCCTGCACCGGCTATCGGCCGATGACTTGCAGCCCATCATTCAGACTGCACTGCGCGGCCTCGCCATACTGCGGCGTCACAATCACCCTCCATGTGCCGGGCTGAGCGCTGCCCAGGTCCACCCGGCATATAATAGTACTCCCGTCCACAACCACAACGTCGGTGGCCATGATGCTTGTGGTATCATCCCGAAAGACCTTCAGTTCGGAATCGACGTTGATCAGTCGCTGATTGCCTCCGGTCGAATCTGTCTGGAAGAACTCTATCTCCTCCCCCCCGCCGTTCTCGTAGTAGTCGAGAACCATATGGTAGCTGCCCACGGCCGGGAAATCGAACGTCATCGTGCCCGCGGTTCCACCGTACACGGCGTCGGTTGTTCCCGGGCTGCGCGGATTAGCGTATTCCCCGACGAGCTGGCCGTCTATCCACAGACTGAACCCATCATCGCTGTTCACACCGAAGTAGCGCCTTCCGCGCGAGGCTGCAAAAATGTACCCTGTGAACCGAACTGCGAAGTTATCAGCGTTCCTTTGAAACGGCGGCGCGAACCCCTGCTCATTGGCGGTGAATACCCCGTGCCCACCGTTATTCCAGAGGTTGATCCACTCGTGGACTGTGCGAACTTCATCCCCGACGCCGCGGGTAGGATCATCCAGCAACAGCGTTGCGGCATCAATAAGATCAAACGCCTGGTTGCTCTTGACGTAAAGGGCATCAAAGCCGACCTCGTCCGAAGCACGGGTCAGCGTCACGGCCGCCGCAGAGCCCGGTTCGAAACCGTTTCCGCGGATGGTGAGCTGAACCGTACTGCCGCTGTACACGGGATTCGGCGTCACCGAAGTAATAGAGCAAGGTTGTACGCGGGTCACAGTAATAGAATCGGTAGCCCCGGGCACGGGATTACCCACACCGTTAAGTCCCTGAAAGTTGAGCAGATTGGGGCCGGCTTCGACCGCAACATCCACTTCGAATACGCTATTGCCCGAGAATTCCGCCGGTACGGGCGTGCCGCTAACCGCAATCCCGGCCACCTCAATCGGCGCGACGCCTTTAATCGTTGCCGGCGAAGCCGATGTATAGAAATCCTGGCCGCTGTTAGTCGTAATCTCGAATACCAGCGATGGAATCTGCGTGAGGATATAGGCCCGGCGGTCGCGCACGAACTGTTTGATTCCATCTCGCCGTCCGTTACCGAGCCCGTCGGCAATCAGGGCATTTGCGGCGTCATCCAGAAACTCATCGAAGGCCGTCGGTGGATTGTTCGAGCCGTATGAAGTCCGCCACGGCCCGTTTACCAGCTCGGCGAATGCCTGAAGGTACATCCGCCGGTATTTGGGATATTTCAAAAACTGATCCACCTCAGGGAACTGCCCGGCATTTACGGAAAACAGGCTCGTACCGGGCGAGTTGCCCGAACCGAGAGTAAAGTCGATGTCCCAGGGAAGAAGGTACCACTTTCCCTCCGGCAGAGCATAGTAGAAATAGTTGTTCTTCCCGCGCGTGTATCCGTAGCTGTCCCAGTCGCCGACTGCATGACGAACCGCAAGGACCCGCGCCAGATGCTCGGGATGGACAACCGACTCGATCATTTGCTCGTATGTCGAGCTGCTCGATGGCGTGTTCATCGCCACGGCAAAATCGAACAGGTGATCCCATGTGTCATTCTCGCGATGGGACCGCTTCTCGAATCCCCACCGATACGTCTCTTTTAATAACGGGTGTCGTGAGTCGTATTTCAGGCCTTCGTCGAGATTTGCAAAACCGGTGCCGTCGGCGGAGTACTCGAAGTAGTCATCGATTTTGTGAATGTAGCCGTTCGTATCATCGGCAAACCATCGGCCGATATAGTCACCGTCTATCTTCTGGACGTCTTCATAAATGCCGTTGTTTGTGCCGTTGATAATTGGACGCACAAACTCCTGCGCCGAATGCTGCAGGCCCATTTGCGAATAGAACCAATAAGATGCACGTTCCTGAAGCGGGCCCCGGCTGCCCCCTTCGGTGTTATCGAGATTAACCTCTTCACGGCCCCGGAATTTCTGGTCCGGATTAAAATCGAGCCTGTAGGCGTAGTACCCAAGCGGATCCCGCCCGGAGCCGCTCCTGATGAACGGACTGCCGCGATAACGAATCCCAACGTTGTAAAATACCTCTGTATCATTATAGACAAACGTGCAGTCCATCAGCTCGTTCGACAGATTCGGACGGGAACGAAAGGTGTTGCGGACATCGTTGGACAGCCAGATGCGGTACGTCGCGAAGCGAGTGTTCGGCCGCGAGTCACCGACGCGGACCAAACACGTTCGATCCGGCACGTCGGCTGTGGGTCCCAGTCGGGCCGGGAACCGTGTCGCTTCCGAACCATCCGAAGCTTCGATGTAGAATGCCCGCATCGTACCGCCTGGCGCACCGGGGATTGTCGCCGTGAAGATGCCGTTGCCGGCAACCATATCATCGCCCCAGCCGCTATCCACCATGGCCGTGCTCGTGAATCTGGCACTGCCTTCGGAGCGATAGTTAAGATAGACCATCCCCACGCCGTCGTTGTCGAATATCCGAGCGGTCACCACGATAGGCTCGCCGCTGGCGGGCAGAACGGGGGCATGTTGCACGTCGAGGATGTCGGGACCACGGTTGGGAACAAACGCCGTGTTCTGCATGCCGGGCGTGCCGAGATTCAGCGGCATGGTCAGCTCGAACGCATACGCCGGGCGCGGCGGCTGAACGGGCGACCGCTCCCGCGATGCACGCAGGAGCAGATACCGGCTTCCACGCAGCCAGCGGGCCCATCCACCGAACGTCACCGTCCCAGCCGTTATACTCCTTATCGACTGGTTCACACGATTGGCCCCTGGATCGCCGTGGCCGGTTGCAATCAGGTGCAGCGACCTGGACCCGAAGCGGCTGTCTTCGGTGGTCACAAACGAGCGAACGTGATTGCCGAGCATGCGCCAGCTTGATTCACCGCTCTCGAAACCGCTGTTGCTCAGATTGTTCGAGCGGACCAACGTCATCTCCAGGTCGTCGAGGAGTACTTCGCCCCGGTTGAGCAGCAGTACCTCGAAGACGTTGACTTGATCATGCGTATAGCGGAAATCGGAACTGTCGATGGTGAACGAGAACGGCTCCCAGTTGGTCTTACCGCTTTCATCGCTGTCGGCCCAGGCGTCCGGCGTGTCGTTATCGCTTCGCGGGTCGCGCAGCTCCAGACTTGCGCCCTGGCCATCGGCCCAGCTCGGCCATCGGCCTCCGTCATAATAGGTCACCTCGTCGGCCAGAACCATGAAGGTCTCGATGTCACCGGTCTGGGGATTAATCTCGGCCAGAGGATACGATAACCCGATGCGCTCACTGTGATCGTCCAATCCGCCGGAGTAGGGCCCGAACAAGTTGTTCGAGCCGGGAATGAGATTGCTGTACACGCTGGCCAGAAAATCCGGATTCCGGGCCACCACCAGATACGAACCCGGCGCGATTTCAGTTCCGGCGTCGAAGGTGTAGTCAATGCCGTCGGTGAAAGTCCAGCCGGCCAGCGAGACCGTCTCGGTTCCCTGGTTGTACAGCTCGATATACTCATATCGCTCGTCGCGGGTACCGTGATGGTACATTATTTCATTTATCACAATGTCGTTGATCAAGGGCTGGGCATTGGGGCCTCCAAAGGAAGCCGAACTCAAAAAGGCGATGCGGTCGCTACCGTCCGGGAACCGGCCGAACGTTACCTCCGGCGGCATAGCCCCATAGTGCACCGAATCCAGAACGCGGACCGGCTCAGGCCCCGGGCCGTTCGTAGCCGCCGTCACATAAACCGTCTCGCCCGCGGAGTCCAGTCCGAACCCCAAATCGCCGGGCAACGTGCCCTGACTGACAACCCAAAACTCGCCCGGCCGCAGCAGCAGCCCATCCGGCATCTTGTACTTGAGCAGTTCAGTTCGGTCGTCGCTGAGATAAACATTGCTCAGGTCTATCGCGGCCGGGCCCGAGTTATATAACTCTACCCAATCGGCGCCCGCAGCCGCATCGCTATTGGCCAGCAGCTCGTTGATGACCACACGCACATCGGCATCGACTCCGTTGTCGGGTCCGCCAATAATCGCCCGGAGAATCGGGCAGCCGAAGCAGTCCGAGCTTCCGGAGAGACTCGCATTGTGGGCCTGGATTGCCAGTATGTTCGTTCCCGGTACCAGCAGCCTTATCCGAGCCGTCAGGTCCACATTGGCCATGGGTGGGTCAGTGGCCGTACCGCCGCTCTGATTGAACGCCGGGGGGTTGCCGGATATCTGTTCAGAGGCCGCAACACGCGTGCCGTTGAGGTAAAGCACGAAGCCGTCGTCGTAGTGGACTTCGGCAAACAATTGTGAGAAGGAGCGAATCTGCTCCGCCGTCAAAGCGAATCGCAGGCGTGCATATACCGACATGTACTTTCCATTCATGTCGTTTAGCTCGGTTCTTATGAACTGAAGCTCGCTGGGGTCGTTGCTGTAGCCGTACCCGCTGGGCCCTTCGCTCCACGCAGTCCTGGTGGGGTTATCGTTAAAAGCAATCTGCGTCCAAGCCGTAGTGGCCTGCCCCCCCGGGCCCGGCGATGGCTCCTGGGTTCCCTTGAAATACAAGCCGGGATGGCCCACATCGACAAACGTGACCAGAGTAGGGTCTTTCGGCCCGGCCTGCACGGCGTCCGCCCGCCCCGGCGTGCCGCCTATGAAAGTGCTGGGCGACCAGCTCAACGCTTCTTCAGGGTCACCGCCCGACCGCGAGAGAATAAGCGAATGCCCCGCCCCGTCGGGTGAGACCGGCCAGGGACTCTCGTCGTCGTATCGGAAGGATATCACGGTATTGCCGCTGCTGCCGGATAGCTCGATACGCTCACCGTCGTTATCAAGCCGACCGTCAAAAGGACCATGCACTCCGGCAATGCCGTATGCCACCTCCACTGCGGCGGGATCTCGCGCCACGACCAGGTATTGCCCGGCCCCAATGATCGTTCCCGGCTCAAATACATATCGTATGCCGCTCGTAAACGCATAACCGGAGAGATCTTCAAAAACCGCCCTGTTATTGTACAGCTCAACGAACTCCAGCGTCTCTTCCGCCTCGGCCGGGTGGTACATCACCTCGCTAACAACCAATCCAGCGCCCGGCTGAGCAGCCCAAAGGACGACCGTACAGGCGATTGCCAACAGGCACCGCCGATGCTGTTTCTCGTTTTTCATGCCAGTACGGGCCTTTCTCCAACGATGGCGTTCTGTCCCCGAGCCCCCTTCTGCCGGCACTGTCCGGAATTTGTCGCCCAGATTCCCCGGCAACTCACCAGAACCGTCCGATTTCCTATTTTACCAAATATGGGTCGCAAACTCCACTGTTTCATGCCTCGTTCGCGTACTTTTCGCGTCTCGTCAGAGCGCCGACATACCCGTATTCTCAGCCGAACCACCCGCGTCAATCACCAAGCATACCGACGGAAAGGCCGTTTATGCAGACCATGCCTGGCATGGCAATCTGCGCAAATATGAGGGGTGGACAGAGGGCAATTAGGGAGGTTTTGTATAGAGATTCTTCTTGACGCAAGGATGCCAATTTGCTATACTTAACTGGTTAAAGGGTTGATGAGCATAGGCCGTTTTCGGTCCCACAGCACGCGAATCTGCTGCAGCTTTGGGTGGATTTTTGCCTTTTAAATCGTACACTCATTCGAACCCTTGGAGACAGGAATTATGTGAAGAACGGAAAGCCGTTCTGAATCGACGCAGACGAAATAAAAAAAGATAAAACTTTTCATCGATAGCACCAACGTAAACTTTTGTGAAGGAGGACTATTATGTTCAGAAAATCAATGTGCCTCGTTTCCTTTGTGCTGGCAATAGCTGCCATGCAGACCGCGATTGGAAACGGAGCGCCAGGCAACGACGACTGTCAAAACGCCGAATCCGTCGGCAACGTGACAGACCTGGCGTTCGACACTACACTTGCAACATTTGACGGCCCCGGGCTCTACATGACCAGCCCGAACATCTGGTACTGCTATACGGCCACGTGTACCGGCGGCGCCACAGTCAGCCTGGCCGGCAGCTCGTTCGACACAAAGCTTGCCGTCTATGACGGATGCGCCTGCGATCCGGCGGAGAATGACTTCATCAAAGGTAACGACGATTTTCACCTTCAGCAGTCTGAAATGACTTTCCCGGTAACGGCCGGAGAGCAGTATCTGATCGAGGTCGGCGGGTTCAGCGCCGGCGCTACAGGTCAGGGCGTCATGAACATCACCTGCAGTATCCAGAGTGGTGCACCCTCCAATGACAATTGCAGCGGCGCCGAGCAAGTATATGACGTGAACGATCTGCCTTTTGACACTACCAGTGCGACAATGGATGGTCCGGGACTCTGTGTGAACAGCCCCAATGTCTGGTACAGCTACTCCGCTTTTGTCACCGGAGACGTCACGGTCAGCGTTTTCGGTCTCGGCAACTTTGACGCAAAGCTCGCCGTCTATAACGGAACCTATTGCAACCCCACAGAGGACGATTTGATTGACTGCAACGACGATTTCGGAAACAGCTACGACCCTGAACTCACCTTCAAGGCAGTCGCCGGGCATGACTATCTGATCGAGGTCGGCGGCTATAACGAAGACGCAACCGGCAGAGGGCTGCTGACTATTGACAGCGGTGCAGCACCACCCCCGTTCTCCAACGACAAGTGCCAGAATGCACGGCCCGTCGGTAATGTCACGAACCTGGCTTTCGACACACAGGACGCCACTTTCGACGGACCGGGCCATTGTATGAACAGCCCGAACATCTGGTTCCGCTACACAGCTCCGTGTACAGGCCAAGCAACCGTCAGCCTCTGCGGCAGCAGCTTCGACACCATGCTGGCAATCTATGACGGAAGCGAATGCTACCCGAAACAGAGCGATATGATTGGCTGCAACGACGATGCCTGCGACATGCAATCTGAGCTTACTATCGATGTAGTTGCCGGCCAACAGTACCTGATCGAGGTCGGGAGCTACGGCTCCGAGACCGGTAAGGGCGTGCTTACCATCAGTTGCGACGGCCCGGTGGCTGCTGGCAAGTCCGACCTTGGCGATGCCCCTGACAGTACCAACAATTTCGGCACGACAATGACGGCGTATGCCTCCCCATCGTCGGTTTCGGCCAACTACCCAACTGTGTTCGATGACGGCAGCGGTTTCGGGCCCTACGGACCGGTCCACGTGAACACTCAGACAGTGGCTTATCTCGGCAAAACAATCACTCGCGAAACCGAGGCCGACACCGGCCCCGATGATGACGGCACCAACAATGTCAGACCTCTTATCGATTCGCCGAACCGCGACGATGGCGATGACGGCGTCGTATTCCCGGTCACTCTGCCCAACTGTGACTGGACTACGTTCGACTATACCGTCACTGTCGCCAAGCCCGGCACCGACCTCTGGGTCAACGTCTGGCTCGACTTCAACCGCGATGGCGACTGGGACGATACTCTCACTTGCCCCGCCGGTTCGGCGCCGGAATGGGCCGTACAGAACCAGCTTCTGTTCGGTCTGCCGGCAGGACTGAACCAGTTGACCACGCCCGCATTCCGCTCGTGGCACCCCAAGAGCGGGCCGGAAGAGATATGGATGAGA
>JBDREF010000117.1:0-6156 GCA_043820045.1 Planctomycetota bacterium
TATATGATTACCCGCCTTCGCCCGGGGGGCTGGCGACGCAGGGAAACCTTCTTCACAGAGGCTTGGCGGAACTCGGTGTCGATGTGCATTCGGTGCATTTCGAATCGGCCCAGGAAAAAGAGTGGTATTACCGGTGGTTCGAGCCTGATGTCGTGATAGGCGTCGGGTACTGGGGGCATACGCCTTATCTGGTGCTGCATCCTCAGAGGTACGGCGTACAGCCGGTGCCGTGGCTGGTTGCCGACGGATACATGGGAAATTATCACGAGGTCCTCGATGCGCTGCCTTTAATACTCGTTACCTCCAAATGGGTCAAGAAGGTTTACATGAGAGACGGACTTCAGGGCGATAATATTCATGTGCTTCCGGTCGGCTGTGATACGGATTCCTTTGTGCCGCGGGACAAAACCGACCCGAAAGTCATGGCTGTCAGAGAGGCGCTTGGCGTTGCGCCGGACCAGGTAATGATTCTCACCATAGGGGGAGACGCAACGTCCAAAGGAGCGCAGGAGGTCATGCAGGCTCTGGCGATAATCGACCAGAAGGCCCCGGATTGGAAATATGTCTGCAAAGTCTGGCCTCAGCCTCGCACTGAGCAGCAGAACCTGATTGACCTTCAGTTGGCGACACAATTAGGCATAGAAAAGAACGTTGTCTATACGACAAATGTCATATCGCGTAACTTCATGCCGTACCTTCTGGCTGCTTGTGACATCTACGCCGCCCCGTCGCGTCTGGAAGGCTTTGGAATGATCCAGGTCGAAGCCGGGGCGTGCGGCAAGCCGGTCATCGGTATAAAGGCAATGGGGCTGCTTGACACTATGGTGCACGGCCAGAACGCATTCCTGGCGGGAATCGCCCAGGAGATTCGGATCAAGGAGGCAACGATGGGCGACGAGTCGGGCTACGAGGACGGCCATCGGGTCGTCTTCAAGCGGCTCCGAACCGTTGACTACCGCGCCAGTGTGCACGACATCGCCAATTACATGATGGACCTGATGCAGGATGCCGAGCTGAGGAAGAAAATGGGCGAGGCAGGCAGGAAACGAGCCGTAGAGAATTTCGACTACCGCGTCGTGGCAAAGAAGTTCATTGAGTTAATCTCGCAGCACCTTGGGATTTCATAGCATGGAAAAACGCGACTGGCGGCTCGTTGAGCGGGCGAAAGAGGCCGCTTTGAAGGTATTGTTGCACAACGCTCACGGTCCGTACCGGGGACTGCCGCGAACCGCCGGCTGGGGGTATCCCGAACCTTATACCCGCGACTTGATGATTTCTTCGTTAGGGGTGCTGGTATCGGGCAACAGGAAACTGATCAAGTCGCTACGAAGGGTGTTTGAGACCTTAGCCCAGAACCAGAGCACGCTCGGGCACATCCCTTCGCTGGTCCACGACACGGAGGACCGTGGGGCGAGTGACTGCACCCCGCTGTTCCTGATGGCCGTGGGTATGTTTCGCAGGGCGACCGGCGAGGGCGATTTCCTCGAACCGGCGGTCCAAAAGGCGATGACATGGATGCAATATCAGAGCCCGAGCGACCGTGTTCTCGTGGCGCAATTACCGACGAGCGACTGGCGCGACGAACAATGGGTCCTGGGTTACGGGCTGTACGTGAACACGGTGGTCTATACGTACTTACGGCTTTTCGAGCAGCACGAGCGGGCGTCGCTGCTTCGAGAAATGATGGGCCACTTCTCGATCAAGGGCGAGAGGCAGCAGCGCCACGTGCACGAGGGGCTGGTGTTGAAGCACAAGCCCTATTATGCAATGTGGTCTTACAAAGTTTACGTCAGCGAACGTTTTGACCTTCTTGGCAACAGCCTGGCGATTCTATCCGGGATCGCATCCCGCTCCAGGGCCAAAGAGCTTGTTTCGTGGATAGAGGCCGAGTGTCGGACCTTTCGAAAGAACGAGGAGCTTGCGGTCGAGTTGCCGCCCAATTTTTTCCCCTATATCCGGCCGGAAGATCCGGACTGGAGACCGAGATACCGGCGCTATAACCAGCCCGGCGAGTATCACAACGGGGGAGTCTGGCCCTTCATCTGCGGGTTTTACGTTGCAGCGCTTGTTGCGGCGGGAAGATACCGGCTCGCGGAAAAGAGGCTGATCGCCCTTACGCATCTTGTTCGCAAGCCGCGAGTCGCCGACGTCCAGTTCGGATTCAACGAATGGTGCAGGGCGCAGGACGGGACCCCTCAGGGCGAAGACTGGCAAACCTGGTCGGCCTCGATGTACTTGTATGCCGCCGCTTGTGTGGAACTCAGAAAGACCCCGTTTTTTGATGAGCTGCGGCGACAATCGTGAGACCGCTGCCGGGTGCAATTGATCACCGGCGGCACAAAGTATGAATACGTGAGGTGTCCTGTAGATGAGGCGGACAGGCTTCTCGAGTGGACAGTTAAATGAGGAGGTGCTTCATGGAAATAATGTTTGACGATTTGACGTACGAGGCACAGGCGCGATTGCTTGAGGCCGCCGGTGCCATATCGCCCGAGGAAATGAATTGGGACGAGATTCCAGTGGCCGTAGTCGAATTCGAAGACGAAGAACATGACTCGGAGACAGATTTCCTGGTCGAAGGGTTCTTTGGCGAGACATACGATCTTGACAGTGATGAGCAGGCGTGATGCTTGAGAAGGGCCTGGCCCCAGGGGAGCGCCGGAGTCCTCTGCCTAAGATATCTCAAAAACCTTCGTCAGTTGCGTAATCTCGAAGACCTTGCGCAGGTTCGGGTCCAGATTGCATAGTTGCATCCGGCCGCCGCGCTCGCGCACCTTCTTGTGTATTCTTACCAGAAGCCCCAGTACGGCGGACGTCATGAACATCACGTTTTGAAAATTCAGAACCAGCTTCTTGTCTTCGTTTTTCTCTATTACCGGTGCAAAAGACTCCTGGAGTACTTTTATCTGCTGTTCATCGAGGATTCTCTCATCTTCGAACGTCACAAATGTAACGTCAATTCCGTACTCAACCTCTATTCTGGCCTGCGATTGCTCCATGCTCATCTCCTTATAACGCCAACGCCTGTATTCTTACCGTGCCGATCCGAGCCTGCCCCCGTGGCCAGGCCCGCCGCCCGGAATGCCCGGATGTGATCTTCAACGCGACAGTATCCTACCGGATAGTTCCCGAAAACTCCAGAGCTACTTTGAAACCTTTTGCCAATTAGCTGTAACACTAACGCCGAACAGCATGCATTTTCCTTGATTTTCGGCCGCTGGAATGGTAAAATCATGGTCCGGTTTGTGACTTGCGTACTGAAGAGTTCAGGCTCATTATGGATGAACGAAGGGGATTCACGCTAATAGAGCTTCTCGTGGTAATCGCCATCATAGCGTTACTGATGGCGATACTGATGCCTGCTCTGGCCCGCGTGAAAAAACAGGCGAAGGCCACTGCCTGCCAGATGAACCTGCACCACTGGGGTATTATATGGTCGATGTACACCGGTGATCACAATGGTTTTTTCCCTGACGGCGTACGCAACGTGGACGGCAAACAGGTGGGGCACTGGCTGTTTGCGGTCGAGCCGTACTACAAAGACGAGGAGATACGCTGGTGCCCCATGGCGACCAAAAAATGGGGCGAGGCGCAGAATCCGTTCGTCGCATGGGAAGCCACTAATGTAGCGGGGGGATCCGGGTTCTTTACGAGTTACGGCATAAATAACTGGCTCTATGATCCGTCAGGCTCGGCGTTGTGGGGCTATCCGGCCGAGGATCACTGGAGGAAGATCGACGTCGCGAATGCAGACAACATACCGCTTTTTCTGGATTGCTTTTATCTTGGCGGCCACCCGCAGAGCACTAACGCGCCGCCGGAATATAACGGCGATACGCAGGACGCCGGACCGATCTGCATGAGGCGTTTCTGCTTCGACCGGCACAGCGGGACGACGAATATGGTCTTCTTGAGCTTCGCCGTGCGAAAGGTAGGAATCAAGGAGCTATGGAAGCTCAAATGGCATCGGCAGTTCGACACAAACGGTCCCTGGACGAAGGCAGGCGGGGTCCAGCCGGTTGACTGGCCGAGCTGGATGAGAAACTTCAAAGACTATTAGCGGCCGGGCGGAGAAATCTACCGACAACATCAATTATCTGCAAATCCAAGACCGCTTGCCAAAATTTCCGCAGGTACAGTTCCACTTATTCGTTCAATATGTAGCTGGCCGGGTCAGGCGTGAGAAGGCTGGTCGATTGCGATTTTATTGGGCAGCTTCATGTTTAACGGAGAAAAGTCATGAACAATGTTACAAAAGAAGCGTTCAGTCTGAGGGCGTTTGCCTCGGTCCTGGCGGGTCTGTCATTCGTATTGATGGCGGTTACCGGTTTAGTGCTGTTTATTGCCCCTTCCTGCCGAATCGCCCGCGACAGTTCCTGGGTCGTATGGGGGCATGACAAGGACCAATGGATCGCTGTCCATGTCTGGCTCAGCATCGCGTTTGTGACAGCCTCGTTCATACACATCTACCTGAATTGGGCCGTACTGACCAACTACTTCAAAACCAGGCTCCACAAGGGGCTGGCGTTTCGTTCCGAATGGATTTCGGCCTTGGCTATATGCGTCGTAATATACGCAGGGGCCTCTTATGGGGTGGCGCCCTTCTCGTCGCTTATGCTCTGGAAAGAGACGTTCAAACACAGCGAAACGGGCGGCCAGGGCTTTCGCGGTGGCAGGGCCTGGCCCCAGGGAGCGGCCGGGCAGCAAATCCAGGGCTTGCACGGCTACTCCAGCTCGATCGAACAACCTCTGCCGGTTGGAGCTTGTGATTCATGCGATTTAACCGCAGAAACCGCAGAGTGCGCCGAGGAAAGCCTGAAATCAGGAATCTCTGCGTGCTCGGCGGGCTCGGCGGTAAGTAGCCCGCAGGCGGGCGGGATGGGACGAAAGACGCTGCGACAGTTCTGCAGCGACGAAGGAATTGAGCTTTCGTGGGCCGTATCACATTTGAAAACCCAGGGCCTCACAGTCCGCGATACTATGACGATGCGAGAAATAGCCGACCGGGCCGGCGTCCATCCCAGTTCACTTCGAACTGTACTGCAACCATGAGACTGAATGCCCGTCGCCGTTCGCCGCGGGAATCAACTAAGAGCCTTCCTGGGTTCGTCGGCACAGGCCGATCAGCCACTTCTGCTGTTCGACTGTAAGGTAAGGTCGTAACACTAACACGTGACTTGTGATTCGCCGTTCGATTTGGCTATGGGCCTCGACGAGTTTGTCTATCTGTTGCAGCAGTGCTTCATCGGTGCTCTGAGCGTCCTCGAACAGGACGAGCAGATTGGTCCTTTCGGCCAGCAAGGCATCGCGGAGACGCGCGGAATCCGTTTCGAAGTCGGGGTCCTTGTCCTGCAGGATGCTGATTTGCTCTTCGTCCAGTCTTAGTCTGCGGGCCAGCCTGTCCTTTGCTCTCATACCCATTCCGTAGCCGCCTCCGCCGCCTCTGCCCCGCCCGGCTCCACGGCCGTATCCGTAGCCTCGACCGGCGGGCTCACCAAGCCTGGATATCGGGCCTCTGAGGGTCTCGGCGCAGAGGCTCATCAGGTAATCCCGGTTGCCCGCAGGCAGCTTCCCGCGAAGTTCCACCACGTGCTCGCCTGCTCGTCTCATCAGATGCTCGTGTGCCGCCGTAACAGACTCGGCAAACTCCAGGACAACCTCATCGGGCGTGCACGGATCTTCCAATGCCGATGCGAGAGATGTCTGCTTTGTCACAAGATTCGTCACGAGCCCGTCAAGTTCCTTGGAGAATTTCTCCTCCAGCGCTATAGCGGGACGAGATGCATCGCTGAGCCACTTCTGGGACCGGCCGTATTGCATCTCTCTTTCGCCAAGGGCGGTCGAGCGGCCGTTGAAGAAGGAAACCGCTCCGCAGACGAACGCGACTGCCGCAACTATCGCTGTTCTTCTTCGATTCATCGCTCTTGCCCCCCCTGGCCCTGAGGGCTACTCGACGAGTCGTCTTCCAGTATCAACCATGCCAACTCGCTCGACCATTCCAGACCAAGTGCGGAAAGATATTCCGGCCGGTCTTTCGAAGCTGCGGCGGTCTCCATATTTCCCGTCACGCTCGACCTTCCCAGCCTGTGTCCGATGGCTACGGCGATGATGATCGATGCGGCCACGCGCAGCACAAGTGCATAAATCGTAGGAGTC
>JBDREF010000118.1:0-40291 GCA_043820045.1 Planctomycetota bacterium
AGCGATTGACCATTACCTCGGTTGGCGCAACCGTACTCGTGACATTAGTCTTGAAGATTGGAAATCATATCGTCGTACGCAGAAGAAGGTTGCCTAAACAATATGAACTCTACGAAACTCACTAACTGGAAACGGCACTAGCAGGACGATGCACTGGTTCAGCATTGTTTGATAATGAGGTTTGAGAGATTCATTTGAATGTATCTTCCGTATCTGGCTTAATTCCTTTTCAATACTACAAGAGGGGTGGTCATTCATATTATGTTTCTTGAGAAAACGATTCGTACGCTCAAGCGCATTGATGCAAAATCTCTGTACAATGTCATCAAACTCCATCAGCCTATGCACAGATTCGATGTTTTCCTGAAAATACTTACGAATTTTCTCAAAAACTGGTGTCACGACCGAACCTCCATACTTCTTTGCTGTAGCGGTGATTCTCAATATATTTCAAGAGTGAGATTGGAAATAACGAGACGTTTGCCCCATCCATACTTTTTATATAATCTTGCCTGCCAAATTGTGGCCTCCCATTCATCATCATGGGTCAAAAGCAACATTATGGGTGTCTCAACTCGAGCGGTTTTACACCTTGCAATTCGGCGAAGCGTACGTTTATCTCTATAACTCAACTCGGGAAACGGGGCTGGATGGGTGTGCCAGTCACCTATATAAGTTATCCTCCGTTCATACTTCTCATATATTGTAGCAATCTGAGAATTATCGAATTCATAATCAGGGATGTAAGAATTTTGTCGGTGAACAGCTTGCGGACCAGGACCAGTGGCCGACATTATTACAGGAGTATTTCCCGGTTGTCCGAAGTACCCCATCAGAACTCCTCCCGTTTCAAGTGGAGCCTTAGTCGAAGCTTCTTCTTCCAAACTCTTCAATACTCGCTGGTAGATCCAAGCTGCCTTATTCGTTGATCTTTCCATGACATCGTGGACACCCCGGACTAGGGGCAATTTTATATGTATCGAATTTAGGAGAGATGAGCGTACCATTCTCTGCACGTAATCCAATGTGCACAGCGTCCCAATCAAATGCTGGGTAGGCTCCACTAGCGCCTTCGCATAGTGTAGAAACGGCCATTCTTACTCCCATAATAGCAATTTGAAGCATATCAAAGCCCGCCCCAGTAAATGTTGGGTCTGCACAGCCGACCGGTTGCACCAAACCTTGTCCTGGTTCATCTGGAGCATACGGTGGCTCAGGGATAGCCCCTTCTTTGCAAGCCAAACGATAGCAGGACCAACACCCAGTTCTGTTTGGTATAATACGCACGACCCTACCTCCCCACGCTCCCCATGTTCCGGAAAGCGCTATATACGGTACCTGATAACGATAAGCCTGATCAGATAAAAAGTGCTGAACACCCCACTCTGCCGTACTATCATAGATCAAATCTGCACCAGCGACCACTTCATCGATCAAGTTCTGCTGATTGGGCAACAACTTTTCAGAATCTATGTTTGGCACACCGCCTATTCTAGCATCAAAGCAATCACATTGTATGTATGGGTAGTTTTGGCGAATGAATTCACTGAGAACATATATTTTCTTTTCCCCCGCAGCGCTGAACCCAAGAGGCCAACGAACGCTTGTGCCTGGGTCAACAAAGTCATAGTCTATGAGATGAAGGAATCCGACGCCAGCACGCGCGAACTCCAACACACTTGGTGCGCCCAGGCAACCCAGCCCGAATACAGCAACAGTTTTGTTGTGTAGCATCTGCAATTCAGGTATTCGAGCATCAAGGTCCTTGGGCGACGCGTAGCATGCGCGAGCCGAATAGAAACCAATTTTTGTTACTGATGGTTTGTGTCTCAACTTTTTCCTTGATTTACTACCCATGATTTCCGTGGCTTAAAACTACAAACAAATATCCAGCCATAAGCAACTTGTCTCCAGTTACGGACTTCTTCGGGAAAAAGTGCCGCTCTTATTTCAAGTTCGCCACCATCAATATGATGTGTTGTGATCTTATGTTGATGTGAATCTTTCTCCTTCAGCATTTTAAACTGTTCACCGGGGTTTAAGGACTTAATGGGCTCAGGAAGCCTGACCCATCGAGCATAGAATTCATACTTTGAAAAAGACCGATGAATTCGGTGGTCTGATTGTGCCAAAATGTTTCCGTCTTCGTCGTATATTTCTAATACCGCGCCTTTCAATTTTGTACATAAAGAGTCAACGCCGATCTTTAGGACTCCAGATTTGTGGCAAGTATCTATTTCCCACTCACCATCTACGATTACAGCAGTTCCCTGGAGGTATGAATAATAGTCACTGAACGGTTCAGCTTGTGGTTCTTCTATTCCTTTAACCTCTTCGGGATCATTGCTTGCCCCTGTGTGAAGTACCTGAGGGAGTCGTTTGATGAGGAATGATGCAAGTGTATCGTCAGCTTTCCAGTTTTCTGTAGACCGTCCGATCAAACATAGACTTTTATTAAATGGGTTCTGATGGTGAGATAGATTAAGTGCAGGAGCATAAACCTCGAAGCGAAAGTACGGATACAGATCAGGAAAAATAACTCGCAACACTCCCGCCGCTTGTGTCTCTATATGTAGACACAAGACTCCTTTTTGCAAGATGCTTTCGTCTATTGCATATTTTATTCCAGCCTGTTCTAAAGCATCTAACTCGCGTTTAAGCACGCTGGGATAAATCTCCCACCACGGTTTTGTAATCATCCAACTTCTCGGTGTTTTGGAGGCCTTGGAGGATCCACTGGAGGCACGTCATCAGGCGGACCAGGTGGTTGGTGTGGTGGTTTCCCTGGATCGCCTGGCTGTTCGGGCGGCCCTTTTCCCGGTGTTCCTCCGGGTTTTCCTTTATCTTCCTTTGACATATTAGGCTCCCTAAAAAGATGTTACTGTGATTTTGTTTTTCCTATCTACACTTCCCGTAGCTCTTTCTAAAGCAAGTCACCCATCTATAGCATTCTCTGGCATTTGAATGTAGATATTAGTACGCTACCTCTTTATGAAATCGCCATCAATTGAAATCGCTTTTCTAATTTTATCAAAAAAACTATCAAAAATAATTCTGTCAAGAAAAAAAGCATAAAACTTGTAGATGGCCTAAAAGGGATGATTAAGATTGTTTCCAGAATTGTGTCTAAGTCGCAAGGCGGTCAAGTCGTCTCACGAGGATTCAGCTTTGTCGGCACCGATTAGTAACCCACTCTTCCCCAGATGGCTTCTTGCATTTTTTTCAGGTCGGCCAGGCCGTCTTCGGTTGTGGGTCTGAAGTTGTACGGCGGATCAAGTCTGCGTAATCTATTTGGACAGCTTTGTGCTGATCAGGCGGTTCAGGCTGATATCCTCTTCTGCGGCTTCGAGTGCGAGCTGGCGGTGCACTTCCGGCGGTACGCGAACCATGAATTTGCCGCTGTAGCGCCGCTGGCAAATTGCCTCGGGTACAGATTCGCCGTTGGCTTTCATGTCCTTGACGGCGTCTTTGACGACTTTAAGAATCCCTTTCAGAGCTTCCTCCGGGCCGGAGGCCAGCCAGCTAAGACTGGGGAACTCCGCGCACAGCCCGACGAACTGTTCGTCCTCATCCGACCAAACCACCCGGTATGTATAATGTTCAATCCCTGTTAGCTTTTTCATTCTGCAACCTCTCAATGGCTTTGAGCACCTGTCTTACCTGATAGGGCTTGGCCATGCCTTTATCGTTTTGGATGTTGACTCGCGGATCGCCCTTCCACGGCGTCCGGTAAACGCAGTGGCTCGTACCTGCCTGACGGGGCGGCCCAAAATAGTGCTCGCACAAGCGACACAAGTCGCCGAATCGTACGCCTTTTGGGTTTCTTACGGCCTGATCAAGAATATCATCGATACGCGTCACAATTATATAGTAGCAATAGTGATACTATCCGTCAAGGGGAAATTTCGATTATTTTCGAAAATATGAGTATGGCCGGCCTCCCGCACGAGGCGGATTCGGCTTTTTCGGCTGCGGTCAGTAGCCGACTCTGCCCCAGATGGCTTCCTGCATTTTTTTCAGGTCTGCCAGGCCGTCTTCGGTTGTGGGTCTGAAGTTGTACGGCGGGTTTGGCCTTTTACCGGCTTCTATCGTCTCTGCTCCGCTGTACTTCCAGTATGCGCTGTGGCCGTCGGCGAAAGAGACGTTCGTGCCGTCGCCATGACGGACAAACGGCGGGTCCCACCAGCTCGGCGAAGTGTAATGAATCGCGTAGCTGTCCGGGCTGATTCGGCCTTCGTCGAGAAAAACAAGCCTGTAAGCCGGAGCCGGGACGGTGATTTCCGATCTCCTCTTGACCATCAGCACCGTGCTGCCCACTCTGACTCCGCGGTTACCGATATACGTTCCACTGGCATCGAAACAGCCGTTCATACCATAGCCTGTGGAGTACGTGCGCATCTCTCCACGAACACCGGTCGGGCACCGGTACGCCTTTTCGGCTTTGCAGTATGGAAACAGCGCTCCGGCCCGGATGGCCTGCATTTGTGTATCGAGCGGTCGCTGCTCTCCCTGCGCGAAACCGGAGGCGCAGTCGTTGCCTACCCAGTACTGCTCGCCCTTGTGAGGGCCCGACGTAGGCACAGGGGCCGAGGGTGCGGCGGCAGGAGCCCAATAGGCTTCGCCGTTGACGAGCCTGTCGTCGTTTTCATCGGCGTACATCGACCAGGCGAGCGTCAGTGATTTTAGGTAGTTAAGGCAAACCGCGCGTCTGCCCTGCTCTCTGGCCCGACTCAGCGCGGGCATGAGGATGGCCACCAGCACCGCAATGATGGCGATTACCACCAGAAGCTCGATCAGCGTAAATCCTCTCTGATGGTTTGGAAGTCTATGGTTTTGAATTTTCATGCCAATATCCTTCCTTTCAATTCTATTTTTTGATCGGGGGACACCTTGATATATCTGTTCTTTACCTTTTCAAAGACTGCTTTCAGCCGGACTTGCATATTTTGGCTCCCGTCTTTGTCCTGCCGCGACCGCTTCTGCGAGATTTCCGCATAAAGTCCTCGTCTGCGACCTGCTATCCTCATCGGAATTCAATAATACCTGTTTTCTATGTACTTTCCAAGCTGAAAACCTGGCCGTCGCGAAGACGACGACTATGCTGAGCGCGATTAGGCCTATGCCGGCGTTTCGCCTCATCTGACTGTTGCTTTCGAGGTCCCCGACAGACGCCGGGTTATCCGCCCCGGAAGGATGAGTATCGGCCTCTACGCTCATGCGTTGGTTTTTCTCCAGGTCTTATTGATTACTGCCTGCTTTCCGCTTTTGCAGTATTGTAAACCGCCAAACCGGCCAAATCAACTTGCTTTTGTCGCTAATTTCTATCAATTTCATAGTGTTTCCGGCGGGTATATGCGGCGGGAAGGCTGTTTGCACGAAGGGCCTGGAAAATATCATAACACCTTAGAAGATGGCCGGTTATGGTTTAATGCCGAACCAGCGTTCAAAGCCGTGATTGGTGGGCCGGAGCATGAATCGGCACTTAGAAATTGCAGTTTTCAACCATGTTAAGCGCATTTTTTTGTAACAAAACGGTTTTGCCAAGCGTCTAAGAAGGTAGTTGCCGGTTTCCGTCCACCGTGATATAAAGGTGGGAATGCGCATCCGTTTCGCACTTTATTGAAATGGCTTATGGATTTATAACGATTCATGCTTATAAGATCAATTTTTGAGGCAGCAGTATAAATGGACTCGGATACCACTAAGAACAGAAAAAAGAAGCTGGGCCAGTTGCTGTGCGAAAAGGCTTATCTGGATGAGTCAAATCTGGAGTTTGCCCTCGCGGAGCAGAAGGTTGACCGCCGGCGTCTGGGCCAGATACTTCTGGACCTCAAGTATGTAACACACGCCCAGCTTAACGAAGCACTTGCGCTTCAAGCCGGGATAGAAAAGATCGAGCTGGCGGATGTTTCTGTAGGCGGAGATATAATAAGTCTCGTGCCGGCGGAACTGGTCAGCAAGTACAGTATTCTGCCGTTAGGGCGTGAAAACGGCCGGCTGAAGGTGGCAATGACAGATCCGTTTCAGCCGCAGGTTATCGAAGATTTGCGCCTGGTAACCGGCTGTTCCGTGCGTAGATATTACGCCGACCCGCGGGATATGGAAAATGCGATACTGAAATTCTACGGCAGCCACGTCGCAAGGATGCTCGATGACCTGGTTCCGGACGAACAGCGGGCCGAAATGGCGCATCTCGAAAACGGGGACTACACAGCGGCCAAACTGCAGGAGCTTGCCAGGGAGCCGTCTCTGGTTAACCTGGTGAACCTGATAATCTACGAAGCGATTGAGGCCCGGGCCAGCGATATTCACATCGAGCCTTTCGAGCATGAGGTGAAGATAAAGTACCGGATTGACGGTATGCTCGTGGAAAGGAGCCCGTCGTCGAAGCGGCTTCAGGCGGCAATTCTCTCGCGCCTTAAGATTATGGCAAATATGAATATCGCCGAGCGATTCGTGCCGCAGGACGGGCATATTGAATTCACCGGCAAGCACGGCAGGGTTGACCTCCGCGTCTCGACAGTGCCGACGGTGTACGGCGAATCGATCGAGCTGCGAATTCTGGACAGGTCGGCGTCTCTTATAGAGCTGCACGATCTGGGAATGAACGATCAGTGTCTGGACGGTTTCGACAAATGCCTGCACAGAACGCACGGGATCGTCCTTGTCACGGGTCCGACCGGGTGCGGCAAGACAACAACGCTTTACGCATCGCTCAAGAGGATATATTCGCCCGCTGTAAAGATGATAACAATTGAAGATCCGGTAGAGTACCAGCTCGAAGGTATCAACCAGATGCCTGTCAACCCGAAGAGGGGTCTGACATTCGCCACGGGCCTGAGGCATATACTTCGCCACGACCCCGATATAGTAATGGTCGGCGAAATACGAGACCGGGAAACGGCCAACATAGCGATTCGCGCCGCGCTAACCGGACACCTTGTCTTCTCGACACTTCATACCAACGATGCGCCGGGCGCGGTCACGCGACTTATCGACATGGGCGTCGAGCCGTTCCTGTTAGCCAGTTCGCTGGAAGCTGTGCTGGCGCAGCGGCTCATTCGCAAGATTTGTCCTGCGTGCAAGCAGGCGTACAAGCCGGACGAGCATATAATTACAAGCCTGGACGGCTCGATAGATATCCGGCCGGATACTACTTTTTATCACGGTGTCGGCTGTAACGAGTGCGGTCAAACCGGCATGAGCGGGCGAGTCGGCATATATGAACTGCTCAGGATCACCGGCACGCTGCGGGAATTGATAGCTACAAGCCCGACTACGGAACAGATCATCAAGGCGGCGCCGCCGGACCATATCAGCATGGTACACGACGGTTTGACCAAGGTACTTGAGGGCGTCACCACTCCAGAGGAAATCTTCCGAGTTGCCAAGAGCATCGGCGAAGAAGAATAAAAGCTTGAACGGATTCTGAGCGGTCTGCGAATTACGAAAGGTTGAGATACCAACAGTGGGGCAATTCTTCTACAAAGCGGTTGATCGCGGTGGCGGGCACGTTACGGGCACGGTGGAGGCGGCCGACCGCCGCAGCGCAGTTCTCGCGCTGACCAAGAAGGGCCATTTCGTAACGGAATTGACTGAACAGGCCAGGGCGAAGAGCATCGCCGTTGGCGAGCAAGCGGCCCAGGACCTTGGCCAGCTTCTGCAATTTCGATCACGGCATGTCAGCAGCAAGGACGTTCTGGCCATTACCACGCAGTTAAGCACGGCGCTGCGAGCCGGGCTTCCCCTGCTGAGCGGACTTGAACTCATTCGCAAACAGCAACACAAGGCGGGTATGAAGAACCTGCTGGGCGAGGTCGTCGAGGCGGTGAGTTCGGGTCAGTCGCTTTCGGAGGCCATGGCCAGGCATGAGAGGGTTTTCAGCCCGCTGTACCTGTCGATGGTAAGGGTCGGAGAGACCGGCGGAATTCTCGAACAGACCACGTCTCAGTTGGCTGAAATTCTCACCAGAGAAGAGAAGATAAAGACAAGCATGAAAAACGCCTCCGTATATCCCATCTTCGTTTTGTGTCTCGGGCTCTTGTCGGCGATCGTCGTGATTACCCTGATATTGCCGAAAATCCTGGACACTTTAGGGACCGAGGTTTCGGCGATGCCGTTGCCGACCAGGATAATGATGGGCATCAGCGGTTTTGTCACCGGCCTGTTTACAAGCTACTCGGGGTGGCTCACTCTCGCCGCCGGCATTGCGGGGCTGTACTATTTCAGGAGGTGGACAAAGACGGTTGGGCGGCTGAAGTACGATAGTTTCAAACTGAAGGTGCCCGTCCTTGGTTCGGTTTTGCGGACAATATCCGTGGGCAGGTTTGCAAGGACGCTCGGGGCGTTGACCATGGGAGGCGTTACAATTCTGGAGGCGATGGGTGTTGTTCGTGATACGCTCGGTAATGAGTTTTTGGGCCGGGAGATTGATTCTGTGGCCGAGCAAGTCAAGCGAGGCGAGTCGCTGGCCGCACCTTTGGGGCAATCGGGGTACTTCCCGCCTCTGCTGGTGCAAATCGTTTCGGTCGGCGAAGAGACCGGAAAACTTGATGAGCTGCTGCTGAATGCGGCCGACACTTTCGACACGGAAGCTGACGCGGCGATAACAAAATTCATGTCGATTTTCCCGGCGATCCTCATATTGATTCTGGCGCTGATAATAGGTTTCATAATTGCCGCGACTCTTCTGCCGATATTCGCAATGCAGCTCGGCGGCGGCGTGCTTTGACGCTGATTCGCGGGACGATTCCTGGTGTGTTATTTGCAATGTGATTTTTTTCAGAGGTGAGAGAATGGACCGGAAGAACAGGAAAAGGAAGGCTTTTACACTTGTTGAACTGCTTGTGGTGGTCTTGATCATAACGATGCTCGCGGCCTTCGTCACACCAAGGCTGTTCAAGGGCATCGGCAAGAAGAAAGCAGAACTGACAAGGGCGAAAATGGCGATTGTGGAAAACGCGGTCCACCGGTTTAACATGGATTGCGGGCGATTTCCCGATGACGCCGAGGGGCTTGAGGTGTTGATAGTACCGCCTGCAGACACGGAGGAAGGCAAGTGGAACGGGCCGTATCTCAAGCGCAGCGACCTGGTTGACATGTGGGGCAATCCCTACATATACGTGGCCGAAGGTGAATATAACCCGGGCAGCTTCGACTTGCTCAGTCTTGGGCAGGACGGCATGGAAGGCGGCGAGGGTGACGACGCCGATATAACCAACGAATAGTAGGAGCTTTTGCCGCCTGCTGTTGAAAATGCGAGAGTTGAAAGTGAAAGCCGTAACGAAACAAAGAGGCTTCACCATCGCAGAGATATTGCTGGTGGTGCTTATCATCGGGCTGGTCAGCAGCGCCGGCACGGGGCTGTACGTGGGGACATTTAAGAAAATGCAGGTGCAAAGAGTTGCATACGATTTTTTCGCAGCGGCCCAATACGCGAGAATCGCGGCGGTTGAGCGACAGATGCCGTACAAACTGGAGCTGGACATGGGCAACCGGGCATTTTCGCTCAACACTTCGCAATGGGACGAAGAAAGCGAAGAGGTGGTGCAGGAGGTCGTGAGGAACTCTTTTTGCCGGCCGGTGCAGTTTGCCGGCGACGTTCAGTTCGAGAGCATCCAGATCGACACTGACGAATGGGCGGCGGAAACCGAAACCGAGAGTGAGCAGGAACAGCAGCAGACGGTCAGCTTCTCGCCGGACGGCACCGCCCAGTCGGCGGTGGTCCAAATCGGCGACGGCAGAACCCATTACACCGTAAGCATCAGTGCGGCCACCGGCAGAGCGAAGCTGTATTTCGGAACGACTGATAAAGTAAAAGTCACCACTGTTGACCTGGACGCAGAACAATGACGCGGATAAAAAGGAAAACGAGAGGTTTTACACTGGTCGAGGTGATCTGCGCGAGTGCCATACTCTGCGGAGCCGTAATGATAGTAGGCACGGCCGGCACTCAGGCCCTCAGGGGCACACGGCTTAACAGGTTGTATGAAATGGCCGTCTCACTGGCCAACAGGCAGCTTACCGTGATTGATTATGTCGGCATTGATTCAGTAATCGAATCCGCAGAGCTGGAAGGTGATTCCGAAGATCTTGGGTACTCATTTCACTGGGAGCTTAAGACCGAATACCAGGAAATTGACAGTTTGTATCTGGTGACGGTAACCGTTAGCTGGCTTGACGGAAATCGCGCCCGCAGCATCTCCGTCGATACCATGTTCGACGGCGTGACCTTGGCGGAAGATACCGGCACCCAGACTCAGTGAGAGTGATTGAGAAAAGATGCGATTGAGAAAGACCGGATTTACGTTGGTGGAAATACTCGTGGCCTCCACGATAGGCATCTTCATTGCCCTGGTGGCGGTCGGTGCGCTGAGGGTCATTGCAGCCAGCGCTGAGACGGTCGAGAGAAATATCAATGCCGCTGCGGAGATCAGGTTCGCTGCGAAAATGTTAGAGAGGGATCTCGAGCATCTCTACCGCGACGACAATATTGAAAACACAAAGCTGGTCGGGACGGTTCAAGAGCTGGACGACGGCACCAGCACCAGCTATCTGGTTTTCTATACGGTAAGCCGGGTAAAGGCCAGGCGAGGGCAGCCTGAAGGAGATGTTTACGAAGTGGAATACTATTTGACCAAGGACGAAGAGAACTCCGCGCTGGCCAGGCGGTTCTGGCCGAATCCCCACGAAGAGCTTGAACCCGGCGGGATCCTGGCCGTGATTGCCGAGGATATCGAGGTTTTCGAGGTGCAGTATTTTGACGGGGAAGAGTGGTCCGATGAGTGGCCCGAGGAGATGCAGTCCCTGCCCGCCTGGATTGAGATAACTTTAAGCGCGAAACAATCAGGTCCGGGCACTCCGCCTATGGAATCGGTTGTTGTGAACCTGGTCCGGGCGGCAGGAGGAGATGCCGGGACCCTTACGACCGGTGAGCAGAGTCAGGGCGGCCAGACAAGCGGTGGGACAAGCCAGGCGGGCGGTTCCGATACGAGTTCCGGGACGGGCAGGTGAGAACGAGTATAAGGCAACGGCGAATCAGAGTGCAGCCATGAAAGTAAGTATCAAAAAGAAGAACGAAGGGCTTGTTCTTATAGCCGTACTTTGGACGGTTGTGGTGCTCATTGTGATGGTTGCGGTGCTGGCTCGCAAGAGCCGGCTCGATATGAAAGTCTGTGCCGCCAGGATGGACGGCGTTCGCTTGAAATGGGCTTGCCGGGCGGGCGTAGAGAAGGCCGTCGCCGTATTGAACGACGATGAAACAGAGAATGATACGATGCTGGATACGTGGAGCGATAACGAAGAGGACTTTAATGATATCGCCCTGGAGAACTGCACGTTCAGCGTCAGGGTCATTGATGAAGCGAGCAAATTGAACATAAACTACGCGACGAAAGCACAGCTTATGGGATTGCCCGAGATGGTTGAAGAGATTGCCGACGCTATAATCGACTGGCGAGACAATGACGATACGCCGAGCGGGCTTGGGGTGGAAGGCGGCTATTACGAGACTCTGGACTTTGGATACATGGCTCGGAACGGCTCTTTCAGAACGATACGTGAGCTGCTGCTGGTCAAGGATGTTACAGAAGAGCTTTTTTACGGAGAAGACACGAACAACAACGGCCAACTGGACTATAACGAAAGGGATGGCGACGCCACCGCCCCCGCCGACGATGGAGACAGCGAGCTGGATTTGGGATGGATAGCGTATCTGACTTGCTACACAACTGCCGAGGGCCAGAGCCAGGGCACCCAAAATCAGAGCAATCAGAATCAAAGCAGTCAAAGCCAAAACAACCAGAACCAGAGCAACCAGAATCAGAGTAACCAAAATCAGAGCAATCAGAACCAAAGCAGTCAAAACCAAAACAATCAAAATCAGAGCAGCCAGAACCAAGGTAATCAGGACCAAAGCAGTCAAAATCAAAGCAACCAGAATAATCAGAGTCAGAACAACCAGAGCGAAAGCAACCAGAATCAGAGCAATCAAAACCAGGGCAGCCAGAATCAGAACCAGAGCAATCAAAGCAGCAGTTCGCAAGCGTATGCAAAGGTGAACATCAATACGGCCCCGGAAGCTGTCCTGACCGCCCTGCTTGGCGGCGGCGACGAGGCGGAAAGCACTGCTCTGGACATAATTGGCTATCGCCAGAGCGCAGAGAACGGGATAGAAAACATCTCAGAACTTACAGAACAGCAGATACTGAGTAATGACGTTTTTTCTCAAATTCAGAATTATATAACCACCCGGTCGGACATTTTTACCATTTACTGCGTTGCGATGGCGGGTGCAAGCGTTGTGAACGGCGCCACGTTGCAGACGGAAGCAGTCGTGGACAGGAGCACGAAACCGTGCAAGATTCTTTTCAGATACCAGGGGTCAAGCAACTGATATGGACTGTTGTTTCATGATGTTCTCAAGGTCATCTGTGGACTATGGAGTGAAAGCTGAACGGTATGAGTGATAACAAAACAAATTCGCAGACATGGCGGTCCGTGGTTGCGATAGCAAAAGAGAACGGCGTACTCAAGGGTGTGGAGCTGCAAAGACGGAACGGGTCTTTTGAAATCCTTTGGGCCAAGAGCCATGAAGGCGCAGATAGCGGCTGGGCGGTGTTTTCAGGCGATTGCGGGCTGCCCGCTGAGCCGAAGCCGCAAGCGGAGACTGAGATCGACAGAATCGTCGTGGTGGGCTTTAACTCCGCGGGGACAGTCTTTCTCCGTACGAATGTGCCGGCGGTGGAAGACGATGAAATGGCGTCGATCGTCCAATTGCAGGCTGAGACCCGGCTGCCTCTGCCCGCCGAACAGATAGAGCTGGCCTGGCGGGCCGGCCAGGTGCGAAAGGGACAAGTCGCCATTACGATGGCGGCTTCGAGACGGGAGCATCTGCGGGCGTTCGTGGATAACGTACGGTGTCTTCAGCCTCGAAAGATACTCCTGGACTGCGAAGGGATAGTCAAGGCCTGGAGAGCGGTCTTCTGCGGCACCGAGAAAGACGCCCTGGTGCTTAGCGCCGGGCTGCGCAATACGCAGGTTTGCCTGGTCGAAGACGGGCGATTGAGCAACGCCGTGGTGCTGGATATGGGGATGGAGGACTTTTCCGCCGCCGGGTCGGACGAACAAACCGAGACGTCCGAGAGATTCTCGCAGGATATGATAAGCGTGCTGAACCTGTTTGGCTATACCGAGCAGGCGGAGACCCCTGTCTTCGTACTGTCGGACAACAATCCCCTGCACGTGAGTATAGTATCATCTCTGAGGCTGGCGGGATTGAATGCGAGATTGGCCGTGCCCGATGTTAATAAACTGGCGGCTCAGAGCGAGCTTGGCGTCGAGCGGATCTACGAATATCGCGTGCCAATCGGCCTTGCGCTGATGGGTTTTGATGCTGGCGACGACGAGCTTAACATATTTGAGCGCTTGTACAGTCCGACCGGGGAGGAAGAAAAGAAACACTGGCTGTACTCGCGCAAGATAACATGTGCTATTGCGGCTGTTATGCTGGCCCTTCTGACCATCGTATCCTATGCAGTTGACGTGGCAAGTCCCAAAGCGATCGAAAACCGTCTGAAAGCGACCGTCTCAGACGTGGATATGGATATGCTTGTCGAGAGACAGCAGCTCATCAAAACGATAGCGCGAGAAAGGCCCGATTTGCTGGACCTTCTCAAGCTGGTTAACGAAAGTGGAGAAAAAGGGATAACATTGAACAGCCTGTATTTCAAGAAGGGCCAAATGGTTACCGTAACGGGGCAGACATCCGGCAATGACCAGCTAAGCAAATTTGAGAAAGCCTTGCAGGGCAAGAAGGGTGTAGAGAAAGTGAACTGCACCGCAAACACAGACGCCAAGACCAAGAAGATCACGTTTACCATGACTTTTCATTACAAGACTTTTACCAAGAAAACAACGAAATAGAGACAGGGGATGCTATGATCGATAAGTTGACAGACAAGGACATACGGGCATTGAAGCTTGGTGTCCTCGGTGCAGCAGTCATCATTCTGTTTGTATTCGGATCGGCGTGGCGTGATAGCTGGGCAAAGGCGAAGAAAAATGCCGCCGAACTCGAATCCAAGTTGAGCGCCATCGATGCGGGCAAGGCCAAGCAGACGGCCCTGATGTCGCTTGTGCCCGCATTCGAGATGCCCCAGGCCGAGGAGGACCAGAAGTTCCTGTTCAGAGATAAACTCACCGAGCAATTGAAGAAGGCCGGAATAAACCACGCTCCTCTGCAGATTCAGACGGGCCGAAAATCCGCACAGGCCGACTACAAGCTGCTGTTGGTGAAATGCGATGCCAAGTGCAGATTTTCACAACTGCTGGATTTTCTTGCCAGATTGGACGAGAACCCGTACCTGGTTGGGATAGAAGAGTTGAGAATAAAGGTTGATCCTAAGAATCGCCAGGAAATCCAACTGAATCTTACTGTATCGACGTTTGCCAGATAAACGAGGTAGATTATGAAGCTCGGCCATTTGAGAGAATACTTAAAAGACAGGAAAGAGTTAATTCCAACGGTAATGCTGGCGGTTTCGGTGCTCTCGGCCGTCTTGATTCTGGTTAAGGTGACGAAATTCTATGTTGCTTCGGCACGGGCGGAAAACGCCGTAAGGCGGGCCCTGGAGCAAAGCAAGCCCGACCCCGGGAATGTCCAGAAGGAGTTGGCCAGACTCAAGCCAATTGCGGACAATCTCAAGAAGGACAATCTTTTCTCGCCGCCGCCGCCCAAAGAGAATCCCGTTAAAGAGGTTTGGGGCATACTGGGCGACGAAGTACTGATACAGGACAAATGGTACAAAGTCGGCCAGATGGTTGCAGATGCGAAAATTGTGGCGGTCAAGCCTACGCAGGTCAGTATTGAATGGGACGGAAAAGTAAAAGTCTTTCTACCGATTGATGCCGCAGAGGCGCCGGCCCCGAAGGGGGGAAGGCCGCAACCGGGGCCGAAGCCGCCAATTGGAAGCGGAGGAGGAGGTCCTGACCCGGTTGTGGTTCAATCTGAGGCAAGGCCTCGCGGCCCCGGAGGTGAAGGAGGACCTGGCCCGGGAGGGAGATTCGAAGGGATGAGAGGGGTATTCGAGAACATGTCCGAGGCCGACAGGGACAGGTTCAGGAGAGAGATGGAGCAAAGGAGAGAACAATTTATGAGGATGTCGCCGCAGGAAAGAGAGAAATTTGTGACGCAAATGCGTGAAAGGTTTTCGGGCGGCCGCGAACAAGGCCGGGGACGATAGAAGAACGACCAGAATGAGACAAATGGATTGAAGCGAGGTGAATAAAATGAAACGGCCAGGAACAACAACAGTATTTGTGATAGCTTGTATTGCGGTACTTATTGGCGCTTATCTCGCGGGCATCTGCATTAGAGGTGTCAGGTTCAGGGGGGCAGGGGTTGAAGCTGAGCCGGCATCCGTCGTCGATAAGATCGCCGCCGAACCTGTATCGGCGCGTGCTGAGGCAAAGCCGACGCCTTCTCCTGAGAATGAGGAACAAGGCGAAGCGCCGACCGCCGAGGAAGCCGGTGGATCCGGCGGCGACAGGGCCGCGAGGATGCGCGGGAGATCTGAAGGTATGTCGGACGAAGATAGGGCCAAGATGCGTGAGCGATTCGCAGGGCGACGCCGGGAAGGAGGCCCCCAAGCCCCACAACTCTCTGAGGAAGACAGGGAGAAGATGAGAGCGGAAATGGATGAACTCCGGGCACGATGGGAAGAAATGTCGGAAGAAGAAAGACAAGAAGCTACGGCTCAGATGCGTGAGAAATACGGGTTTGCTCCCAGGATGGGTGGCCCGGGTGGTGGACGGAGCCCTGGAGGCAGATCCGATGCCGTACGCCAGGAAAACAATTAGAGAGATATAGAATGAGGTGATTAGAATGGAACGGTCAAGATCAGTAATATCGATAGTAGTTGGCCTCGCGGCAATCCTTATTGTCTGGCGGGTTGGCTTTTATCCGCAAGAGCCGGAGCGAGCGACAAAACCGGCGACAGGACCGGTAGCCGTCGAGCCCAACAAACCGCCTGAGGCGGAGAAGCCGGGCGGCGAAAAAGAGCCTTTGGTGAGCTTTGACGTTAATGAGCCAGGCAGGCCCGCCGATGCCAACGAGCCCGATGAGGTGGTGGCCGCAGGCAGGTCAGACAGATCGGCCGAGGCCGGCGACCCGATGGAATCGGTGAACCTCAAGAGCGTGGAGATGAAGAACATCATCCAGAAACTTGCTGACTGGACCGGCAAGGTAATCATCCCCACCGATGAGTCGATGAAGCAAAAAGTGACTATTTACGCCCCGGATAAACTGCCGAGAAGCGAAGCCCTTTCGATGATTTACGCCGCGCTGCGTATGAAAGGTTTCACACCTGAATTTGACGGCAACGTGATTTTTCTCAAGCCCATAGCGCAGGCTAAACTCGGCGAGGTGCCTACCATTGCTGCTGATTTTCCACTGGCGATGGTCGAAAACAAGGATCAGATAGTTCAGAAGTTCTTCCGGCTGAAAAACTACAGCGTTTCGCAGATGGTACAGATTGTTCAGCCGCTGATTGGCGAGTACGGTTATGTGAGCGCCGATGAAACCACGCGCATCCTGCTTGTGATTGATACGGTAAAGAACCTGATGCGCATGGAGCTGATCATCCAACAGTACGACGTGGTCGAGGCCGAAGATATAGAAACCGCGTGGTTTGACATAAAGAACGGCGACCCCTCGGAAATAGTGGCATTGTTGGAGAGACTTCTGAGCAGCGGAGCCGGTGGAAGTTCGAGGAGTTTCGGCCGAGGGCCTTCTGGACCAAGACCCGGCCCTCCGGGGAGCAGCAGTTCATCCGGCAGGAGCGGTTCAAGGGGCTCGAGCGGGAGCGGCACGGCTACCACCGTTACGGTCGGGACGAGCCGGACCCCGGCAGTGCTGATTGCCGAGCCCAAGTACAATTGGATTGTTGCCAGAGCCACGGCTGAAGATCTTAAACAGATCGGAGAGTGGATCGAGAAGCTGGACAAAGCCGTCCCGACTGTTCTGGTTGATTATCCGCTTTCAAGGATAGAAAACAAAAACCAGGTAGTCCAAAAGGTTTTCAGATTAGAAAACTACGACGCTTCGCAAATGGCCGAGATCGTCGGCCCTCTTGTCAGTGAGTCCGGCCACCTGACCGCCGACCAGAACACCCGAACGCTCGTGGTGATGGATTCGGTCCAGAATTTGCTGCGGATCGAGGCGCTTATCGAGCAGTTTGACGTGCCTGAAGCCGAGCAGACCGTAAGCGCCACCTTCGAGATATATAACGGCGACCCCGCGGAGATCGTTCAGTTGTTGAGGACGCTGTTAAGCTTCGATGGTACCGGCGGCGGCAGTTCCGGCCGAAGCAGCAGCTACGGAAGCAGGTATGGCGGAAGCAGCAGTAACTACGGCCGAAACAGCAGTTACGGTCGGAGCAGTTCTAACAGACCCAGCAGCTCCAGATCCGGCTCGTCTTCTTATATCGTTGGAACCAGCCAGATTCCGATCGTGCTTATCCCCGAGCCGACACGCAAATGGATTATCGCAAGGGCATCGGCGGAAGACATGAAGAAAATCGCCGAATGGATAGAGAAGCTCGACCAGAAAGAGGCTCTCTCGAGGGACTATGAAAGAATCACTTTGGGGTATGCCGATGTTAGCGAGGTCGCCCAGCGGCTCAACGAGGCGTTAGGACAGATGCCGGGCTCGGAATTGCAGGCGAGCGTTCTCATCCAGCCATTGCCTCAGTCCAGGCAGATTGTAATCTTCGGAAGGGAGGATATGCGCGAGTTGGTTAAGAAACTGGTCGCCGAAATTGACATCCCTTCAGGCATATTCGAAACGAAAGTCTTTCAACTTGAACATGCCGATCCAGACCAGATAAAGGAGAATCTCGACGGCCTTTATGAGCAGGAAGCCGGCTCATCCTCCAGTTACAGCTATAGTTTCAGCAGCTACAGCCGGCGTTCTCGCAACGTTGAAACCAAGGACACGGTAAAGGCAATATCGTTTCCGACAATGAAGCAGGTAACGGTTATCGCCTCGCCTGAGAATATGCTCAAAATCGCTGAGCAGATAACAGAATGGGACATTCCGCTCGACGTGGAGAAGACCAAGCCGAGGGTAATTACGCTGCGCAATTCCGACCCCGTGCAGATGGCTGATTTGCTTACCACTCTCTTCAGTGAAGAAAGCAGAGGAGGTATGTCGTTTTTTGACAGATATTACGGCACGCAGGATGAGAAGAAGAAGATAGTCGGCCCGCTTTACGGCCAGTTGACTTTTGAAGACGTGCCCGGCACCAAGAAGATAATCGTCATAAGCAACATTGCTGCGGCTTATGACGTCGTCGAGGCCTTGGTAAACGAACTTGACAGTCAGGAAATGGCCGAGATTCCGGAAGTCATCGAGCTGATGTACGCAGACCCGGAAGACCTCAGCGAGCGCCTGAATGCGTTGTTTGTCGGTGCAGGACAGCAGGCGCCAATTCGACTGACCGCCCAGGGATTGAGCACGTCATCGGAGATGGGCGATACGTCCAGCACTGGGAGCACTGGCACTACCAGCTCTAACAACAGCAGTTCGTCACAGCAGTCCACTTATACACCACCCTGGTCCGGCGCCGGCGCTCGAAGCAATATCAACGCCGAAATGCCGATAAGCAACGTAATCGGAAAGGTTCGCTTTGTGCCGGAGCCGCACAGGAAAGCCGTCATGGTCCTCGCTCCGAGGGAGTTCATGGAAAACATCCAAAACCTGATATCTCAATTGGACAAGCCGGGCAAGCAGGTGATTATCGAAGCGATTATCGTGGAGATCGAGCATACGAAAGTGACTTCTCTCGGTGTCGAGCTGGCAACGAACCCTTCTGCCTTCGGCACACTGGGCGAGAATGCAATCCAGGCGCTGGGCAATCTTACGCATCTTGGGACCCATGGGTCGCTCTCCGGCCAAATATCGCCCACGAGCAGCCAGCCCTTTGGCACATCAGGGGCGTCAGGAACCGTACTTGGCGTGGGAACGGATATCTACGCGTTGCTTGATTTCCTCATCAGGACAACCAATGCCAAGATCCTGAATCAGCAGACAGTCTGGACAAAGGACAATGAGGAGGCAAATTTCTTCAAGGGCAGTGAAGTCGCGTTCCTCAGCAGCGAGTCAATCACTAACCAGACCGCTACTCAGGGCATCAGTTTTGAGAAGGTGGGCATGGAACTGCGGGCCAGACCAAGTATTACGCCCGAAGCTAAGGTCGATATGATCGTCAACGTCCAGATCTCATCGCTCACCTCAGAGCTTGTGAACAGCCAGCCCGTCAGGAATAAGATGAATACCACGACTAATATGATCCTCAAGGACGGCCAGACGCTGCTGCTTGGCGGCATTCTGTTCCAGAAGGACAGCACCGTCGAACACAAGCTGCCGTTGTTTGGCGATCTGCCTTTGATCGGCGGTCTGTTCCGTCACAACAGCATCATTAAATCGAACAGCGAGATGCTTGTGTTTATGACGCCTCACGTTGTCGATGAGCCGACCGAGGATATTCCGGAGTCGACGAGTAGGCAGGAAAAGCTGGAAAAGGTCAGAGAGGAGTTGGACTCCACGTTGCAGAACATTGAATAAACGACGGAACCGGGCGGATTTTCGCAGAAGCGCAGATCCGCCCGGAGTCTTTACTCACATCGGTGTATTGTACTCGACGATGGCCCGCTGCACTGTACAAAGGCAACTGCCCTTGAAGGAACTGCAGAAACTCTTTGACATCGCACCACTTCATAGAGCATAATCCCAATCCAGCTAAGGAATGTTCTATGGATGCATATTGCCTGAAACCCGATGAATTGCCCGATCTGACAATTGAGACGCTTGGGCAACCGACGATGGATTCTCCGTTGATCCGGAGCGGCCGTCATTTTGTTGAAAATGACGAGAAGATTCTCGTCTATTCACATTCCGAGGATATCAGAGCATTTCAGGATTTGGGGAAAGAGCCTGCGATGTTCGAGAGGGCCGGCCCCCGCCGGAAGATATTTTATGATCCCGCAAAGCTCAAGTGCGGCATAGTCACCTGCGGCGGACTGTGCCCCGGTCTCAACGACGTGATTCGGATCGTCACGCTCAGCCTCTTCTGGCAGTACGGCGTAACCGACATCTACGGCTTTCGCTACGGATATCTTGGTCTGACCTCCAAGGCTCCCCAGCCGCCTCTGATGTTGACCCCGGAGATGGTGAAAGACATCCATCTCAGGGGCGGGGACATTCTGTCGTCGTCCCGCGGGCCGCAGGACGTTGATGACATGGTTGACACTCTGAAAAGGCTCGGCATCGGCGTACTTTTTGTCATCGGCGGAGACGGCACGCTGCGAGGGGCTCGCGGTCTGGCCGAAGCAATAGGGAAAAGAGGATTGGCGATTTCAGTTATCGGCATTCCAAAAACCATCGATAACGACATCTCGGGTATAGAGCAGTCTTTCGGCTTCTCCACCGCCGTCGAGGCGGCGCGCTCGGCGATATGCGGCGCGCACGAGGAGGCAAGGGGTGCCTGGAACGGCGTCGGTCTGGTTAAACTAATGGGCCGGGATTCCGGCTTTATCGCCGCTCATGCCACTCTGGCCAACAGCGACGTCAATTTCTGCTTCATTCCGGAGGTACCTCTCGTGCTGGAAGGGGAAAACGGATTTTTGCGATATCTTGAAAAGCGCCTGGACGAGAGACATCATGCCCTCGTCGTAGTTGCCGAAGGTGCGGGCCGGCAGCTTACCGAGAAGGATGCCGTCCAGAAAAGAGATGCTTCCGGCAACCTTCTCCACGAGGACATAGGTCTGATCCTGAAGGAGAGAATTGTCCGCTATTTTCACGAGAAGCAAAAACCGATTTCCTTGAAATATATTGATCCGAGCTACATGATTCGCAGCCTGCCGGCCGATTCCAACGATTCGGCGTTCTGCGTGATGCTGGGCCAGCACGCGGTTCACGCGGGTCTATCGGGCCGGACAAATATGGTGGTCGGGTACTGGAATCAACACTTCGTTCACGTCCCGACAGAACTGACTGTGCTCAGAAGGAAGATGGTCGATCCTGACGGGTCTTTGTGGCAGACCGTACTGGAGACTACGGGCCAGGTCTCGCAATAGGGTCCTTGAGCCGGCCATGGAATTGAGAAAGAATTCACCACCGCCCTGCTATTCTCTTTGAATCCTGGCGCCGACATCTCTGCGCCATGCGTCGAGCATCGCCTTAAGCTCCGCGAGCTTATCAGGATTTTTCCTCGCCAAATCATTACTCTCGCTCACGTCGTCCGCAAGGTTGTACAATTCCCGATCGCCGGAATCGAAAAACTCGATCAGCTTCCAGTCGCCTTTTCTGATGGCTCCGGAAGAGCGGCCGCCAAGGAAATGCGGTTTAGCCAGCGGATAGTGCCAATAGAACGTATCACGGGCCATTTTGGCTTCCGGATTGGCCAACAAGGCTGCTATGGATACTCCGTCGAAATGGTGCGACTTCGGCTTGCCACCTGCCAGTTCGCAGAATGTCGGATAAAAATCGATGTTACACGTCGGCGTCCTGCAGACTGTTCCGGCGGGCACGATTTTCGGATAGCGTATCACCAAAGGCACCCGGATTCCGCCTTCGTAAAGCGTCGATTTACCGGCTCGCATCGGGCCGTTATTCGTCACGCTGTCTTCTCCGCCGTTATCGCCGGTGAAAACCAGGACGGTCCGGCCGCTTAGCCCGAGTTCATCCAGCCTCTTCATAATCATGCCGACACCCTCGTCGATGCTCTTGAGCTGGGCGGCAAGGTGAGGATTGTTCCGGTTGGCTCGTTGCCCCTTACCTGCGCCGATCTTCTTCTCGAAGTGTGAAACCAGTTCCGGCTTGCCCTCAAGCCTGGTGTGAACGGCATAGTGACTAAGGTATAGAAAAAAAGGCTCATCCTTATGCCGCTCGATAAACTCTACCGCTTCCAGGTTGCAGCGATCAACGAGGTGTTCTTTGCCGGACAGCCGCTTTTCAATCTCGCGGTTGAAGTGATAAGGATGGAAGTAACTGCCGCCCCCGATTCCGCGATTCTCCGAGACAATGGTTTCATCGAAGCCGTGTACGGCTGGCGGAAATTCCTGCGCTCCGTGGTTCGCATAGCCGGTCAGATGCCATTTTCCGATTATGCCGGTTGCATAGCCCGAATCTCTCATCGCCTCAGCCAAAGTTATCTGACCGGTCGAAAGGTGCTTTTCGTCGTTCGGCCGAAGATAATCGGTAATGCCCACCCTGGCTGGATACTGCCCGGTCATCAGCGCAGCCCGATAGGGGGAACAAACCGGTGCGGCGGCATAAGCATCGGTGAACCGCATGCCCTGCTTTGCGAGTCTGTCGAGATTCGGCGTCTCGTTGAAGGTATTTCCATAGCAGCCCAATTCGGCCCAACCGAGGTCGTCGGCAAGGATAAAGATGATGTTCGGCTTGCCGTCGGGCATCTCCGCCGAGCCGCACATGGCACAGCCGAGGGCGCCAAACGCCGAGACCTTCAAGAAATCACGCCTTGTCCAATTATGCGTGCGCATGGGTTGCCTATTTTAGAGCATGGGCCGGGCTCGCTTGAGAAACTGGATTGGAACGCCCCACGGGTCGCGCAGCATCACAAGTTCATCCCCGGCGTCCGTGGTGGTAACTTCGGTGGCGACTGTCGCACCCGCGGCAATCAGCTTTCGACAAATCCCCTTTACATCGTCAACCGTGAAGGCAATATGAAGCAACAGAGGGTCCATGGATGCATAATCCGGCACAGCATCGGGCGGATTATGATATATCTCCAGCATCATATTTCCTCCCGCATCGGATATGAAGTGCCCATTGACAGGCGGAGGCCCCTTCCGGACGACTTTCATTGCGAGGTTCTCGCAGTACCACTTTGCCATGGCGACAGGGTCCTCAACGTTGATTGCGACGTGTTCGAGACGTATTCCTTTGATACCGTCCATCACCTGGTGCTCCTTGTCCCCGGCATGGGCACCGGATTCTTCACCCGATTCAGTGTACACAACGCCACAGCCGGCAACAGTCATTCCGGCCAAAATCAACATCGCCACAAATCGGCTGCCACTCACAAACTTCCCGGTCATATTGAATCTCCTTTTTGACTGGACCCTAAGTGCAATCCGGCACAATGCACAACAATAACTGACTTCATGCCGGCGACCAAAGGCATTATTGGCTCAGGATCTGGTCTCGTCAAGCCTCTTCCGGTGGGCAACGGGCTTTTTTGAGTCGATTATTCGTATCTTCGTACGTTGACAGAAGTCCTTCGCCAACCTCACTATGTGCCTGCATTTGGTCCGGAAACTACCTGCTTTGCGGCCTGATGAGACTGTCCGGCGTCAAAATTCTACGCAGCTTCAAATATCGGCAGGACTTTGGCCCAAAAAGCCTTGACTTTTGGCAATTTGTGTGGTATCCTATTTCTGGCTGTTGGTGTGATGAAAAGCCGCGAGAGCGGCACGTCGAGGTAACCCCCGATAACATAATAGGCAAAATGGCTGGGAGCGTGGGGCGCAATTACAGAGACAACCTGGTTCTTGTCAGGGCAATAATCGGCCAATGTATTGCGAGCAATAGTCTCCTTGGCGCTCTGTACGGGTGCATGGCGTCTGAGAGGCATAGAAGGGCCTTGTCAGCCGCCGGTTCCCCGGAAAGAACGCACTGAGGAACCCTTTTTTTTGGAGGAGAAGCAGGCTCAAAAGGTCGATATTCAATTACTCTGTGCTCTGACAATGCAACTTGTCAGGCCGGCTTGCCGCGTCGCGAGGGTCTGATCAACCGTTGAGATGTGCGGAGAAACGTTTTAAGTCGGCCCGTGAAGCGAGTTTACGGGAGAGAAATGAGAACAATAGTAGTTACGAATCAAAAAGGTGGTTGTGGCAAAACAACCACTTCGGTGAATCTCGCTGCCGCCCTCGTCCAGAAGGGCCTGAGAGTATTGATAGTCGATCTCGACCCTCAGGCACATGCAACTCTCGGGCTGGGTTATGAGCCCGACGCTCTTGGCAAAACCATTTACAATTCTCTCGCCAATAAACAACTTCCCATCTCCAAAATCATAATCGGCACGAACATCAAAGGCCTCGACCTGGCGCCAAGCAATGTCCTGCTCGCAAAGGCCGAACTCGAGCTGACTCACATAGAAAAGAAAGAATACATCCTGGCTGAGCAGCTCAAGACGGTCAGCAGCAGGTATGATATCTGCGTTATCGATTGCCCGCCGTCACTGGGCTTGTTGACCTTCAACGCGCTCGTTGCCAGCACCGACGTTATCGTACCTGTTCAAGTGCATTACTATGCGCTCGAGGGGCTCAAGCAGTTGCTCGAGACAGTCAAGACCGCCCGCAAGCGTTTCTACCCGTGCTCTGTAAAAATCCTCGGCTTGTTGCTGACTTTTGTCGAACGCAAAGCGGCGTTAAGCCAGCAGGTAGAGCAACAGATGAGGCAGTTTTTCGGCAACCTCGTATTCGATACCGTCATCCACAGGACTATCAGTCTGGCCGAAGCGCCAAGCGCCGGTCAGTCTATTTCAACTTATGCGCCTGAGAGCACAGGGACCGCCGACTACATGGCCCTGGCAGAGGAAGTGACCGATCCTGAGTACAGGAAGAAGAGAAAACTGCCCAGGGAAGTCTCGGCAATTGTTGACGAGGTTCAGGCCGCGGAGAAAGCCGATGTTCTCCAGCCTTCGGTTGGGGCCTCGGGCCGCAAGAAGAGGCGGGCCGCCGTTCCCGGCCCCAGGAAAGCCATCAAGAACAGCCTTGTTTTTCTTCTGGTTTCCACGATTCTTTTGCTTATGGTCGTTGTCACCCTGATGTTCGTTATGAACATGACCAACAAACCTCCGGTAGCGCCGCCTGAATCTGTGACAATACTCGAGGACGTTCCGACGCCGATTACCCTTAAGGCCAGCGACCCGGACGGAGACCAACTGACCTATCACCTGCTGACGGGCCCATCTCATGGAACTTTGAACGGCACGGGACCGGCCATGACTTATACGCCGGAACCGAATTACAACGGCCCGGACCGTTTCAGTTATACGGTCAGCGACGGCACCGCCGACAGCAACACGGCAATAGTGTCGATTACCGTAAGAGCTGTTGACGACCCGCCGGTGGCAAGAAATCAGTCTGCGACGATAAAATCGGGCAGGTCCGCACCGATTGTCCTGACGGGAACGGATATAGACAGCCAGACGCTGAAGTTCGCTATTTCCATGCAGCCCGAGAACGGAACTCTTAATTTCGGCTCCGACTTTGAGATCAAAGGAAAGCTCGTTTACACGCCCCTGCCGAACTTCACGGGCACCGACAGTTTTACTTTCTCTCTGGATGACGGCAGCACGATCAGCGAGCCGGCAATCGTATCGATCAATGTCACTCCGAATCATACGCCCGTCGCCGAGCTTTTGTCGGTTACCGTAACCGAGGACACTTCTTCGGAGATTACCTTGGCCGGCAGCGACCCTGACGGAGATACGCTGGTGTACAGCGTCGTAAAGGGCCCCTCCCACGGAACGCTGGGCGGGACGCCGCCAAATCTTACCTACACGCCCAACGGTAATTTCAACGGGCCGGACGCCTTTGCGTTCAGGGTCAGCGACGGAACGGCCGACAGCGCCCTTGGAACTGTATCGGTGACCGTCTCGCCTGTAAACGATCCGCCCATCGCCAGCAATGATAATATTGCGATGTTGGAGGACATGCCCGCATCCGTTATTTTGCGAGGAGGCGATCCGGACGGAAACGCGATTACGTATGCCGTACTGACTACTCCGGAGCATGGGACCCTGAGCGGGACCGAGCCAAACCTTGTCTATACACCCAACGAGAATTTCAGCGGGTCGGATCGGTTTACGTTCAAGGTCAACGACGGCGATGCGGACAGCCTGCCGGCGACTATATCGTTCGCCGTCACTCCGATAGACGACCCGCCAACGGCCAATGGCGACAGCGTGACGGTTCAGGAAGACATGCCCTCATCGATCATAGTCAAAGGCATCGACCCTGACGGAGATAAGTTGACATATGAAATTGTCAAGAAACCGACCCACGGCAAGCTGGACGGGACGCCGCCGAATCTCACTTATACGCCGGACCCCAATTTCAGTTGGCTCGACAGCTTCACTTTCAGAGTCAGCGACGGTAAGGCTGAGAGTGTTCCTGCAACAATATTGATCCGAGTGGCGCCGGCCAATGATCCGCCGAAGGCTGTTGGCGATGTGGCCACGACGGCCGAAGACACGCCGGCAACAATTGATGTGCTTGCAAATGACATTGACGTGGACAACGAACTGCTAAAGATAGTCGCAGTTACCCAGGGCAAAAGCGGCTCGGTCGTAATAAATCCCAACGGTACTGTGACCTATACTCCGAATGCGGACTTTTCCGGCGACGACACATTCACCTATACCCTTGGCGATAGCGAGGACAAGACCGACAGCGCCACGGTCAAAGTCGCTGTAGGTACGGCCAACGACACGCCGAAAATTACCTCAAAACCTGTAACGACAGCCATGGTGGATGTGGCATACACTTATGAAGTCAAGGCTGTCGATCCTGACAAAGGAGATGTGGTCACCTATTCGCTGACCACTAACCCGGCGGGCATGACGATAAACCCCGTCACAGGTCTGATACAGTGGACGCCGACGGATTCTCAGAAAACCAGTCACGAAGTGGGAATCATGGTCGTGGACAGCAACAGTGTTCCGGCTTCGGATACGCAACAGTTCAGCATCAATGTAAATCCCACGCCGCCAAAGACGGCCACCCTTAAGGTCGTTGGCGGCTACGATCAGATCAGCAGGAAACCGCTGTCGGCGGACAACAGAACCGACGCTATCCGGGAAAGCGACAATAAGCGATTTGAAGCAAACTCCGGCTCGAGCGTTTCCTACGACTTCTCGAAGGTATCTGTGCCGAAAGGCGCCACGATTACGTCGGTCGTAGTCTTTGTGGAGCACTTCGAAGAGCAGCAGTTCAGCACCGGAAAGCTACAATGGGAAATAGGAGCAGGCTGGCCGGCTAAACCGGATGTCTGGGTCTCGATAGATGCTCCTGTGCGCAGGGGAGAGCAGAATGAGGCAACGGACTGCTGGGACATTACGAGCTTCGTGAACACGCCTGAGAAGGTTGGTTCCCTTCAATTGAAGATCAATAACAAGGACAACATTGCCAGGAAGAAAGCACTGGTAGATTGCATCTACGCGGTAGTTGAATGGGACTGGCCGGCCGCCCCCAAAAGAGTAGCGCAGCAAGGTGAATTGCAGCTTATCCGGGAGTAGAGGGTACATACCGAAAGAAAATAATCGCCCCGGTAGCATCATGTCAGCCGGCGAAAATCGGGCCTTTAATGTATTTGCCGGTCTGATTCCGCCTGAAAATCGCGTTTTCCGCTCGCAAATAAGGGATTTACGGTGTTCGATTTGGCGACTCTTGCGTGTTAGCCGCACTTTCGTGCCCGAAAACTTCGGAAAATCGGGAATATTTCTTTGACATAGCCACGTTAATCCCTTATATTATAAGTGTGAGAAGGGTGGTGAGATGGCAGCGTGCGCATCATTTCACGTCCGGTATCTCTCGCCGTCCAGTTCTTTTCTTACGCAGTGCAAACAACGAAAGAACCTTATCGCCGAAAGGATAAGCGATGACAAAGCATAAGGCAGGTTTGCACAAGGATGTGTCGACGATATTTGAAGGAGTATGGAATCCGGAGATAGACAATTGTCAGCCTTCTTTCAGCGTGCCTACCGACGGCCGCACAGTGTATGCTCAGCCGGCTCCCGTTGCCGTGGACCGCTGGCCCGGCGAACCGAAGTCTGTGACTATTCTGAAGCTCTTCAAAGGCGCTCCCGGCGGTCTTTTCCGCTCCAGGGCCAGACGCGAGAAAAAGAGGCTGCTGTCAATCTCCAGGCACCTGATTATCAACCAGTCGAGCTAAAGCATTAGCCTAAGAAAAATACGTTCTCGTCTGACTTGCTTTGTTCGGTCTAAGGGCGAGGGCAAAAATTCAATTCTTTTTCATTTCGATGCCGGCATGCGCGCAACAGGCAGTTTTCTTTAGGCAACCGGCACACCGTCCCATAAGAGCACGCCTTATCCCTTTCTTTTGCAATCCCACCTTCATCCGACCCGATATATGCGACGAATACAGCGGCGGATTCGCAGGCCTTTGCATGGCGGAATACCCGTTTCTTTTCTCAAATTATGGATCTGGTGCAATTGACATCGAGTTTGAGACGTCATATCATACGGGTTTCAACATGCTTTAGTCTCAGTGCGTTGCTGAGCAGAGCTGCACAGGAAATTCGGGTTCGTTTTTTTAGGAGATTGCGAGATGGATAATTTAATGTCAAAAACAAAGAATGTCCTGCTCGTTCTGACCGTTATTATCACTGCACTGTCACCCGTTGCAGGTGCCGCGGACAGTTCCGAGGGCAGCAAGCCGGAGGCAAAGCCCAAGCCTGAATTTCCGCCGTTGGAGGAGGTCCTCAAGGACTATGAAAAAGTCATATCTACCGCCGACGGGGAGAGAAGTCTCTATACTATCTGGACCCGCGAGAAGGACGGACAAATGCTTGCGGCCCTTCCGTCCGGCTATGAATCGCGAAAATTCTTTATCGCACTTACCGTCGCCAGCGGCGAGGATTACGCCGGTTTGCAGGCGGGAGATATGTACGTTTACTGGAAGCGATACGACAAGCAGCTCGCTCTGATTGAGCCGAATCTGCGAGTCAAGTCAACAGGCGATCAGGAATCCAAAAGCTCGGTAGAACGATTGTTCACGGACCGCGTGATTCTGGATGTGCCGATTGTTACAATGTCGGGCGGTTCTCCGGTCATTGACATGGACGCCCTGCTTATCGGCCAGGCCTCGAAGTTCTTCGGGCCCCGCGTGCGCATTTCCAATTCCAAGCTCATAAACATCAAGAAGGCCAAGGCTTTTCCAAACAATGTCGAGCTGGCCTTTGAGGTCCCTACGGAGAACGGACAGCTCCAGACTCTGCACTATTCCATCAGCGAGATTCCCAAAGGCACCGGCTATAAACCGCGCAAGGCGGATGAGCGGGTCGGTTACTTCACAACCGGGTACAGCGATTACGGGCAGTTCGACAAGCCGGAGACAATGGTGCGATATATCAATCGCTGGAATCTCGAAAAGGCGGACTCTTCGCTCAAAGTCAGCCCTCCCAAGGACCCCATCGTTTTCTATATCGAGCACACCACCCCGGTTCGCTATCGCCGCTGGGTCAGAGAAGGTCTTCTGTATTGGAACGAAGCTTTCGAGAAGGTAGGTATTTCAAACGCAATAGAGGTCTATTATCAGGACGAACGCTCTGGCGCCCACATGGAAAAAGACCCGGAGGATGTCAGATACAATTTCATTCGCTGGCTTAGCAACAACCGAGGTACCGCGATCGGTCCGAGCCGCGTGCATCCGGAAACAGGGCAGATTCTCGACGCCGACATCATTCTTACAGACGGCTGGATTCGCCATTTCTGGATAACTTTCAACCAGATAATGCCTGAGATAGCGATGGAAGGCATCGGCCCTGAAACGCTGGCGTGGTTGCAGGACCATCCGAACTGGGATCCGCGTATCCGGCTTGCACCGCCTGCCCAGCGCGAGCATATAAGACAGGAACTCGCTGCGCTGGGGCATCTTCCCTACGGCGGACATCCGATCACACAGGTTGACTCCGTTCTTATTGGCGATGACGAGTATGACGGCCTCGCGGGCAGAACGTGTCAGATCAACGGCATGTGTACGCTGTCTCAGGGCAAGGCGTTTGATGTGGCGATGTTCAGAATGCAGTTGGCTTTGATGGCCGATGAGGATGATGAAGGCAACGACGACAAAGACGAAAAGAAGGATAAGGAAAAAGAAGAAGAAAAGAAAAAGGAAGAGGAAAAAGAAAAGGAGCCCATGATAGACGGCATGCCAGAATCCTTCATTGGTCCGATGTTGGCTGAACTGACCTGTCACGAAGTCGGCCATACGCTGGGTCTCAGGCACAACTTCAAAGCATCGAGCCTCTATTCGATGGCCGCTATTAACAGCGAAGAGCTGAAAGGCAAGAAACCACATGCATCCTCGGTGATGGATTACCTGCCGGTCAACATGAACTACAAGGACGGCGATATACAGGGCGATTACACTATGATAAGTGTGGGTCCTTACGATACATGGGCCATCGAGTACGGCTATACCCAGAACGACAAAGACCTCAAGGGCATACTGGACCGCGTGGCCGAGCCCGAATTGCAGTACGCCACCGATGAGGACACGTTCGGCCCCGACCCGCTGGCCCGTCGTTACGACTTCAGCAGCGACCCGCTTGACTACGCCAATAATCAGATGCGCATCACCCGGTATAATCGAGAGCGTATAATTGACAAGCTCATAAAGGAAGGCGACAGTTGGGCCAAGACTCGTCTGGCCTACGAAATGACGCTCGCCATGCAGATGCGGGCCGTGAGCATGATGGCAAACTGGCTGGGCGGCGCTTTCGTTTATCGCGACAAGAAGGGAGACAAAGGCGACCGCCTGCCCATAGAAGTTGTGCCGGCAAAGAAACAGCGAGAGGCTCTGGAGTTTGTAATAGAAAACACGTTCAAAGATGAGGCATTCGGTCTGACGCAGGAACTTCTAACTCGCATGACCATCGATAAGTGGTGGGACAATATATCATCCGTTTTGAGCGACGCCACGTGGCCGATTCACGATACAATCATGGGTATTCAGGCGTACACGCTGGCTGGATTGATGTATCCGACAACGCTTCGACGTATCTACGACAATGAGTTCCTTGTCGGCGCCGACGAGGATGCGATTACTCTGCCTGAGTTGCTGGACACCATCAGCGGGGCAATATGGAGCGAACTCGACCAGGAACCGAGCAAGAAATTCACAGCTCGCGAACCGATGATATCGAGCCTGCGGCGAAATCTCCAGCGTGAGCATCTTGAACTGTTGATTGACCTTACCAAATCGGACTATTACGGCACGGCAGCTTACAAGCCGATTGCCAATTTAGTCATCGAGAAGCTCCGTGACATCAAGGAGAACAAGATCGATCGCGTCCTGGAGACAGAATCTCTCAGTAAGAATCTCGATCCCTACACAAAGGCGCACCTGAGAGATGCCAGCATGCAGATAAAGAGGACCCTGGAGGCTCAGTATATCTATAAGAGCCTTTAGGCGATGAAAGTCGAAGGTATTCTGCCAACAGTAAGAGAAAGGGGTGAAACATGAGATCGACGACATTGAGATTGTCCGCCGTATTGGTGACGACTATGGTGCTGCTGGGCACGGCCTCGGCCCAGCCTTTGGATGTTCCGGATGTGTCCAGGGATAAAGTCATCTGCTTTGCCCTGTACACGGTCCAGAATGGCGTCTTGAAGCTGACCGCCCAGTTGTATCCCCTGAAGGAAACTGAAGACAGGACGGTAAGACTTGAGGTCAAACAAGGCGGAACCTGGAAGCAGATAGCCGAGACGCAGGTGATCGAAAAAGGATGGACGGCGCCTTTTCGCGTTGAGAATTGGGATAGCACGAAAGATGTCGAATACCGCGTGGCTCACGGCAGGGAAGCCTACTATACCGGCACCATCCGCAAGGACCCTCTCGACAAGGACACCATCGTAGTGGCCGCCTTTACGGGCAACTCGATCAACCCGAGCCACGGCGGAGACATACCCAAAACCGATATCGTTGAGAATATCAAGAAGCTCAAACCGGACCTGTTATTCTTTTCCGGCGACCAGGTTTACGACCACAACAGGCATTATGCAGCATGGCTCAAGTTCGGCAGAGATTTCGGTGAGATCATCCGCAACATACCGACCGTAACCATCCCCGACGACCACGACGTCGGGCAGGGCAATCTCTGGGGTCAGGGCGGCCGCGCATCGTACGTGAGAGCCGGGCATGACGGCGGCTACGCCGCTCCGCCCGAATACGTCAAAGAGGTCGAACGAGCCCAAACCAGCCATCTTCCGGACCCGTTCGACCCGACTCCCGTAGAGCGCGGAATCGGCGTATATTACACGAAACTGACAATCGGGCGAATCAGCTTCGCCATCATCGAAGACCGCAAATTCAAAACCGGCCCTGAAGGGGTTTTGCCGGATAGGGGATTGCGGCCTAAACGGCCCGACCATGTTTCCGTCCCGGATTACAATCCACAGGTCCTGGATGTCCCCGAGGCGACGCTGCTCGGCGAGCGCCAGCTTAAGTTCCTGAGAAGCTGGGCGACGGACTGGAATGACTGTGATATGAAGGCGGTACTTTCTCAAACGGTCCTTGCCGGCGGCGCGCATCTTCACGGCAGCAGAGATAACCGCCTCTATGCAGATCTGGATTCCAACGGCTGGCCGCAGACGGGACGAAACAAGGCTCTGGAGGAGATTCGCAAGGCTTTTGCGCTGATGATTGCCGGAGACCAGCACCTGGCGACAATCATTCACCACGGCGTCAACGATTGGAATGATTCGGGATACTCTCTCTGCGTGCCGTCGATTGCCAATCTCTACCTGCGATGGTGGGTCCCGCTGGTGCCGGGCAAGAACCGCGAGCCGGGAATGCCCGAATACACCGGTGAATTTCTCGACGGGTTTGGTAATAAGATTACCATGCTCGCAGTTGCCAATCCCAGCCCGGAGGCCAATAGCGGCGACAAGCTGACGACCAGAGCCGCCGGGTTCGGGGTTGCCAAATTCAACAAAAAGACAAGAGAAATTACTCTGGAGTGCTGGCCCAGAAACGTTGATATTACCGACCGCGGAGCAAAACAATATCCCGGCTGGCCCAGGACTATCCAGCAGCAGGACAACTACGCCCGCAAGGCCGTCGCATATCTGCCCACCATTGAAGTGGCCGGGACAACCAATCCCGTCGTACAGGTCATTGACGAATCAAACGGCGAGGTTGTTTACACACTGCGCATCAAGGGAACGTCATTTAGACCCAAAGTCTTCAAAACAGAGTCTTACACGGTCAAGATAAGCCAGCAGGATGACAATGGCGTAGAAACCGTGAAAACTCTCACGGGTATTCAGTCATTGCCGCCGGACAAGACCGAAAAAATCAGTGTCAGATTCTAACGTTTAATCAGACAGTTGTCATAAAAGGATGAGGAAAGGAGATGAGCAAGATGAAACGTTCTGTGAAAGGTTGGTCATTTGTCGTAGCGGGGTTGATTTGTCTGTTTGCCGGACGAGTAACGGCCGAACCGTGGGTCGTTCTTGAGGGCAAGGAAGGACCGGGCAAGGGAAAACATATTGTCTTCCTTGTCGGCGACGAAGAATACCGTTCGGAAGATTCGATGCCCCAGCTTGCCAAGATACTTGCAGTGCACCACGGGTTCAAATGCACGGTGCTTTTCGCAATCAACAAAGAAACCGGCGAGATCGATCCGAAGACGCTCGACAATATCCCCGGTCTGGAAGCCCTGGAGACTGCGGACCTGATGGTGATGTTTCTGCGTTTTCGCGAGCTGCCCGACGAACAGATGAAGTACATTATCGATTACACGAACTCGGGCAAGCCAATCGTCGGCTTGAGAACTTCGACCCATGCATTCAATTACACGAAGCACAAGGACAGCCCCTATGCCAAATACAGTTTTCGCGACAAGGAATTTGACGGCGGGTACGGGCGGCAGGTCTTTGGCGAAACATGGATCAACCACTACGGAAATCACCAGAAAGAAAGCACCCGCGGACTGATCGCTAAAGGCATGGAGAACCATCCCATCGTCAAAGGCATTGACGATATCTGGGGCGAGTCGGATGTTTACGCCATCACGACCCTGACCGGTGACAGCAAACCGCTGATCATGGGGCAGGTGCTTTCAGGCATGGACCCGAAAGATAAGCCTAACCCTGACAAAAAACTGGTGCCTGTGGCATGGACCAAGACCTACACGGGCGAAAAGAGCAAGGCAGCCCGCGTTTTCACGACCACGATGGGCCACTCGTTCGACTTCAACAACGAAGGTTTCCGCCGGCTTCTTGTGAACGCCTGCTACTGGGCGATGGCGATGGAAGACAAGATTCCGTCCAGGAGCAAGGTCGATTTTGTCGGCAAGTACGATCCTAACCAGATTGGCATGGGCAAGCACAAAAATGGCTTGAAGCCGTCGGATCACGAACTGCCATAACGGCGATTTTCTTTATCTGCCGCCGATTGAGACAAGGTGAGAATAGGTCCGCAGGTATATTCTCCCGCCCGCAACCGCCGGCGTAGCATGGCTCTTTTCGCCCAGAGGATTTATCGCCAGCAGCTCGTAGGTGTCGGCGGCCTTGATTACAACAACATCTCCGTCCGTAGTGATACAGTAAAGCCTGCCGTCCACGCAAACCGGTGAGCCGAAGAATTTACCGGCGGGTTTCTCTCGCCAGAGCGGCTCTCCCGTGGCACTGCGCAAACAGGAGACATCGCCTCGATCATGAAAGGTAAATAACAAGCCGTCTTTGGCCACAGCGGTGGGAACGTATGTCGCGGAGGGGTCTTCGATCTTGTATGCCTCCGTGGGTTGGACGGATTTGTCGCTCGCGCCGGGCCGAATGGCAATCAGGCGTTTGCCGCTGCCCCCGTCCCCGCAGGTGCCGATCAGCAGGCCGTCTGCTATCACAGGCGAGCTGACAACGCGATTGGGAAGCGCCGACTCCACTTCCCATATAACCGTGCCGGTGCGAGGATCGACGCCGGTCATGCCGTGGGAGTTGCTGTTAAAGATCAACTGCGGCTCGGCTCCCGCCGGAGAATAGAGACAGGGAGTTGAGTACGAGGTCTTAGGTCCGGTCTGGCGGCTCAATTTCCAGCGTATCCGGCCGGTCTTTTTATCAACCGCTATCCACAGACTCTCGGCGTCGCCGCTTGTTTTCTCGTGCTCCAGGGCAAATACGACAACATCATCGACCACCACCGGAGACGTTCCCGCCCCGTGCTGGCAGTGGAATCCGTCGAAAGGCTGCCGCCAGACCTCTCCGCCGTCGTGATTCAGAGCCACGAGGATTGTCTGCTCCGGAGAGGGCCAGAGTGCATAAACGCAATCTGCATCAACCGCCGGCGTGGAGGTCGCGTAACTGTTGAGATTGTTCATGCGATACGTGGCCGGCGAGTATTTCTTTTGCCACAATACCGCGCCATCAGAAACACGAAGAGCCAGAAAAGTGCCCTGCCCAGCGTCCAGACCGCCACAGGTGACGAATACTTTCTCGCCCCATATCACCGGCGAGGAATGCCCGCCTCCCGGCAGCTCGACCTTCCAGTTGTAATCCTTCCCGGTCCATTTGACTGGAACGGTCGCAGCCTCGCTGATACCCTGGCCGTTGGGACCGCGGAACCGCGTCCACTCCTGGCCCTGCGACACCGAAACTGAAGAAACAGCCAATGCTATAGAGAGAACGCGCAGGAACAGCTTTGAGGTGGTTGTCAGTCGCTTTTGCTTGCTCATCGGATATCTCCTGATACTGCCGGCCCATGCCGGAAAGTTACTTGACAGTCTTGGTTTTGCGGGCTTTCTTTTTGGGCTGGTTACGGGCGGACAGCGTGTCCTGCTCGGCCATGAATTCTTTCAAGACGGCTGCCGAAGTTCGATTCTTCAATGCCTGAAATGCCGGGTCCTCCGTGCGTTTCATCCGTTCGAGCAGCTCGGCTCGCATCGCGTCGATTTCCTCCTTGTAGCGAGGCTCGTCAATCAGATTGTGCAGCGCGTCGGGGTCATTTGTGAAATCATAGAATTCTTCCAGGACTCGATACTGGAAAAGCTTGACGCGAGCGGCGACGGCCGGGTCGGTCGGGGCTGCGGCCTGCATGGCCTTGAAAGTCAGGCCCGCCTGCGACTCGTTCTTGAAAACTCGCTCGCCGTCCGACCATGGATTGAAAATGTATCCGAACCGGCGATTCTGCACGCATCGCATCGGATACCGGTTACGGCCCGATGTCTGATGGAATTGTGTAAAGACCGCCTCGCGACCACCCTGCCTCTTGCCTGATAGAACCGGCAGGAAGGTGAAACCATCGATGCCCCCGAGGCCGGATAACCCGGCAACGTCAAGAATCGTTGGCATGAAATCGATTCCGGAAATAAAGTGTTCGTGGTCCACCGTGCCGGGCTTTATTCTGCCTGGCCAGGCGGCAATCCAGGGCGTTCGAGTACTGTGCAGATAGCAGTTGGTCTTGGCGAAAGGAAGCGCCATGCCGTTGTCGGACAGGAACATTATCAGGGTGTTCGAAGCCTGGCCGGATTTGCGCAGCGCGCGAAGAACCGCGCCGACTGTGTCGTCGCACCGCCGGACGGAGCTGTAATAGTGCGCAATTTCCTTTCGCACATCGGGCAGGTCCGGCAGGAAGCCGGGTACTTCGATTTCCTCGCCCTTGTATACGCGCGACGGGGCCGGAATATCCTTGAGCACGGCCGCAAAGCTCTTTTGCTCCTGCGCGCTTCCGTGGAACGGCCGATGCGGGTCGTGCGAATTGGCCATGAGGAAGAACGGACGGCCTTCCTTTGCGGATCGCTCGAAGAAACCCAGGGCATAATCATGATAGAGTCCGGGATTGCGGCCGTTACCCAATTCCTTGAAGTCCTGAACCATGTCCCACTTGAACTTCTCGCGAGGGGCCAGATGAGTTACTTTGCCGAGTATGCCGTTGAGGTACCCCGCTTCGTGAAGCTGCTCCTGCAGCGTCGGGACGCTGGTATTGATGGGCTGGAAGCCTTCGGCGCCGTTGCGATGCGGGTAGCGACCCGTCATGAGAACCGACCGGGACGGCTGGCAGACTGCTATAGTAACATGGGCATGTTCGAATCGCATTCCCTCAGACGCGAGACGGTCAATATTGGGGGTGATCTCAGGCGTCCGCCCGCCGAAACAGCCCGGCGCGTTCCAGTTCATATCGTCGGCTGTTATCAGCAGGATATTCGGTCGCTTCTTCGGCTTGTCGGCTCCGAATATCGACCGCCTTCCGACTGCCATCAGTACCGACCCCAGCCCCACTGTTTTCAAGAACCCACGACGTGTGATACGAGTCTTATTCATCTTGTGCACCCTTACCATATTTGTTGAAGTACCGGTCTCCTCGGAATCCGACACATTAAATCCTGCATGCCCGTACACCGTATTTTACCCGATCGATCGGCGATTGCCAGCAGTTTGTGTGTTTTCCTCCCCCGTCTTGGCTCATCTGCGAAAACTAACCCGGGCCTCTCTCGTCTGTGCCGGCAGAATGAATTGGCCTGGAGCCGCACCAGAAATAGTCCGGCCGTCAATAGCTACCGTTGGATTCAAGGATTCGGGCAATCGCAGCAGGTAGCCTCTCGGCGGCGCTGTACCGCCGCCAAGCCTCAGTGTGGCCCGGCCCGGCTCCGGCTTCCACGAAAGGTCCAGCCCCCCGAAATACGTCGGCATGCCTGTGAGTGCGAACCCATCCTCATAGGTGAACCAGGCCGGCGGAATGCCCGAGAGCAATACAAGTCGCCCGTTATCTTCGAACGCCAGGCAGTCTCGCATGAGCAGCCACAGTTCGGCAATCGCCCAGCCGTGAGGCATGGCGACGTTGCCGTTCCATCTTGTGCGTACACGGCCCCAGCCGCCCGCTCCGCTCTTGCCGCCTTCGTCAAAGGCATACCATCCCTTCATCTGTTCGTGATCGAGATGCAGTTGCAACGTCCCATAGCCGGCCTGTCTGTTGCCGGCCAACAGCCCCTGATGCGCTTTGGCCAGCGGAAAATAGCGCCAGCCACTCGGTTTTTGGACGCCGTTGCCTCTGAAATGCTCGTGTGCGTCTCTGCTTTCCAGTGGATACAGACGACAGGGCCACAGGACTGAATAGCTGCCGTATCCTCTTGCGAGATCGCCGCCGAACTTCGCGTCGTAACTGTCGAGCAGACGTTTCACCAGGGCTCTCCGCCTGGCGGCCTCGGTGGGTTTGCCAATCGCTTCTGCGAGAAGTGCCGCATAACGCAAGCCGGCGATGTCGAAGGCTTCGGTGTATTCGGGATGGTGGCCGTCACACCTGCCGGGTTTCAGCTCTCGGCGTCTTGCTTCGGGCAGGTCCGGCCCAAAATCCAGACTGTCCATCGATACCCAGTGCGGCCCGTCTGTTGTTCTGCAATACTCCACCATCTCAGCGATTTTACGGGCTGCCGGATATATATGCGCAAGCCACGTTTCGTCACGGGTGAATTGCCATTGCTGCCCCATTGCCCAGAGAATCTGACCCGGGTTGTCGGCTTCCGGATACGACCTGCCGTTAAAGGGGTGCTCTGTAAAGTATTCGATGGCCTCTGCGGCCAAATCTGCATTGCCGGACTTCTGAAATATGTTTGCGACATAGACGCCGTCACGATTGAAGACATTGTAATTCACTACCGCCACATCCGGCGCCCCCTCATTCATCTCCATCGCGGCATGTGCGATGATTGCTGCGAAGGCATCCTCCCAGCGGGCGTCCGGCAGATCCAGCTTCACTTTCCCGGCTAATTGCCCCCAGTAATCTTTGGCCCGGTCAAACAGCGACGAGACGCCGAGTTTGCGATAATAATCCAGTCCCGGGTCCGCCTGCAGCACGCCGCCGGAAGGTGGATTCAGCTTGGCGAGGTCAAACTGCGCCCACTCGCTCACGCCATCCCATCTATGTCTCGCCGCACGCCGGCCGGCCAGCACGGGGCAGATAAAACCAAGCGTCTTACTTTGGCCCGCCGGCAGTCTGAGGTCATAGTACAGGGCCCCCGAGCAATCGCCGCTTCGGGAGCCGGCATGCTCATGATTCGGCATCTGTCCCATCAATGCGAGATCGGCGATAGTATCAGTGGGCGAGACGCCGGCCTGAGACGGTACTTCCATCGCCACGAGAGCGATATGACCATCCACCAGCAAGGCATCCTCTTGTCTGCTGATCGCAAGGTCGTTAACATCGAAACCGGCCGGTCCGAGAGGACGCAAGGCAACATAAAGGGCGATTTCCTTTTCCAAGTCGCTGTCGTTCGTAAGCGTCACGCGAGAGCCGACGACAAACACCGTCCCCTCGCCAGCCGTTTGCTCGACCTGGCAGACTTCGGTTTTGACCGCGATGTTGCCCGCCGACCATTTCGCCCAGGGGATAAGATATCGTCCGTCGGCCAGGCCGTGTTCACAGTCAACTCCGTCCATTGTCGGGGCAACCAGTCTGTTTGCGGCCTTGTCGAAAATCCAGAAGTGAACGCCATAGCTGCCCACGCCCGGCGAGAAATTGCCCTCGGCCTCAACAAAAGTCTTGAGCGTGTCGAGAGTGTTGGCTATCCCTATTGGAATATGAACTCTGCCGCGAGGATCAAGTTGGCTTCGTTCAGTGTCGTCTGCGGCGTACAGACCCACCGATATGGCAGCGATGGCCGCGCAAACGATGACCCTTCGAAAACGTGATCTGGTACACATGCTCTCTAAGACGCCGAAACTCTACTTTTCCATCCTCGGAGAATACGTCCTAACCGTTCAAGACCCAGCCTTTTCGGTACGTCTTGCGGATATACTGATCCGCCTCGGAGCAGTTGCGAGCCTTCAGATTCGCGGCGTCCCAATCGAGTTTCTTGCCCACGCGGTAAGCGACCAGGGCCAGCAGATTGTTCTCTATGAGGGCGCCGGAGTAATCGAAGTTGCACGTCGTCGGCTTGCCCGTCTTGCATGCGACTATCCATTCCTGATGGTGGCCGAGGGACGGCGGGATCAGATCTTCGGGCTTCGGGGATTTGTACTGCGTCATGTCGTTGCCACGTTGTTTGGGCATGAATATCAGAAGATCGTAGTCAGCCAATAGCCAGCCCTTGTCGCCCTTGAACAAGGCGCCTTTGAACAGTTCATCCCTGTTGAACGCCTTGGCGGGCATACCGGGCTTCTTTTCGCCGTCATACCAGTACAGCTTGACCGCCGGGCGCCAGTCATTGGCCGGGTGATCCCATTCGGCGGTGAGCCACTGCGGACAGGTGTCGGTGCTGATTGGTGTTCCGCTCGCCTCGCAGGTCGTGGGAAGCCGCAGATCAAGTCCCCAAAAGGCCATATCGTTCATGTGGCTGCCCATATCGCCGATCTGCCCGCTGCCGAAATCCCAGAAGCGGTTCCATGCCAGGCACCCGCCGAAGTAACCCGGGTTATACGGATGGACCGGTGACGGGCCGATCCACAGGTCCCAGTTGATGTTATCGGGAACGGGCTTAACTTCCGGCAGGTAGCTGCCGCCCTCAGGCGTCCGGCCGCACCAGACACG
>JBDREF010000119.1:0-4600 GCA_043820045.1 Planctomycetota bacterium
CGGGACGATTGTAATCGAGGCCGCCCCGCGTTCCGGGGCGCTGATTACCGCCCGGGCCGCACTGGATTACGATCGGGAAGTGATGGCCGTACCGGGGAAAATCGACTCGCCGCTGAGCAAAGGGGCGCACCAATTGATAAAGCAGGGGGCCAGGCTGATCGAATCCGTCGAGGATGTCACCGAGGCGCTCGGCCATATTGGCGAGCAGTTGACCGGCCACACAAGCGCCGCGGCGGCAAAGGCCAGCGAGGAAATGGAAAAACCCTTGTTCGACGCCAGCATGTTAAAGCTCGCACCGGATGAAAGAAAAATCTTCGAGCGGCTCGACAAAGACCCTTTGCATATCGAGCAGATAATCGCTGATACGAACCTGGCGGCCGGGGCTGTAAACGCGGCTCTTATATCGCTGCGGCTAAAGGGACTGATAAAGCAATTGCCAGGCAGCATGTTCTTGAAAAGGTAGCCACCTCGACTCCCAGCCGCAGACGCGGGATTGTTTCTTCTTTTGCTTTGGCTTACAATGGCTTCATGGAGCTTGGGCGGGACAAAACTGTTCAAGAAATAATCTCTCGGCTTGAAAATGCTCCCTGCTGCGGTAGGGTAGTCAGGGTCGAAGGGACGTGGGGCTCGTTCGGGCCTATGCTGGTCGGTTACATATCCGAAAAGGTCGGTCGGCCGATTCTGTACGTCCGCCCGCATATCGACGACGCCGACAAGGCCGCCGACGATCTGAATACATTCACGGGTCGACGGGTCGAGGTCTTCGGCGCCTGGGAGGGCGAGGAGGATCTGGCGGACGCCACCGATGAGATTCGGGCGCAGAGGTTAATGCTCGTGACTCGTATCTCGCAGTCCGCTGCCGATTCGAGCGAGGGTGGGTTCATTGTCCCGGCGTCGGTGCAGTCGCTTTGCCAGCCGGTGCCGAAGCCCGAAGCGATAGAGGCCGGCAGCCTTGCGCTTCAGGTGGAGCGCGAAGTGGCGCCGGAGCGGGTGGTCGAGTGGTTGGTCGAGAACGGATTCGAGCGCACCGAACGGGTCGATCTGCCGGGCCAGTTTGCGCGTCGCGGCGGGATTGTGGATATTTACGCCCCGCTGGTTGACGAGAAGGTCGTCTCGGACGAACAGCCGGATGTGTCATCACAGGATGGCAAGGCGGTGAGGATTGAATTTTTTGGCGATACTATCGAAAGCATTCGCCAGATCGATCTGGATACGCAGCGTTCGAGCAGGCAGATAGGAAATATCAAGATCATCTCGGCGGTGTGCGGGGCCGCAGCGGAGCAGAGGGAGCTTCTGCTGAATATCCTGCCCAAAGAGACGATCATTGTTTTTGAAGAGCCGAGCGAGATTGAAGAAGTTGCGAATGTGTTCCTGGAAAGGTCTGAAGACACGGGCCGGCTATACGCGTGGGCGGACATTTACAGGGCGGCGGGCAACTTTACGCAGCTCTATATCTGCAGGTTCGCCGGGGCAGATCCGGAGGATTTTATCAAGGCCGATATCAGGAGCGTACAGCAGTTCCAGCACAAAGCGACTTCCGTCTGGGCCGGGCACAAGGAGGCGCTTGAGGAATTGGTGACGGAGGCCAGGCAGGGCAAAGAAGTGCAGCTCTACTGCGAGAGTTCGGCTGAAATCAAGCGGGTGGGGGAAATTGTAAAAGACATTGACGAGGAAATCCCGGCGAAATTCAAACTGGTCTTAGGATTCATCCACCAGGGCTTTGTCATAAACTCGCTCAAGACTATTGTGATAAGTCATCACGAGCTGTTCGGTCAGTACGCGCTTAGAAGAAGGCGCAGGCCGGCACGGGCGGCTTCGCCGGTGGATACGCTAAGCGATTTGCAGGATGGCGACTACGTTGTTCACGCTTCCTACGGCATCGGCAAATTTTCGGGCGTCCAGACGATACAAGAGAAGGGCGGCACGAACGAGTATCTCACGATTGAATACGCAGATGGCGTGAAGATGCAGGCGTCGGTCCGCAATATTGGGCTGGTGCAGAAGTACATCGGGACGAGCCCGAAAAGGCCGACGCTGAGCAAGGTCGGCTCCAGGAAATGGCAGAAACAGAAAGAGAAAGTCGCTCGTTCGGTCCAGGACCTTGCCGCCGAGCTACTCGAGGTCCAGGCGAAGCGCCAGTCGGCGGGCGGTATTGCGTTCGAGGCCGATTCGAGCTGGCAGGTAGAGTTCGAGGAGTCGTTTCCATATCAGGAGACGCCGGACCAGACCACCGCCGTCGCGCAGATCAAGGCGGACATGCAGCAGCCTATCGTGATGGACCGGCTGCTTTGCGGCGACGTCGGCTACGGCAAGACGGAGCTTGCGATGCGTGCGGCGTTCAAGGCTATCGAGAACGGCAAGCAGGTCGCCGTACTGACGCCTACGACAGTGCTGTGCGTGCAGCACGGCAGGACTTTTGCCGAGCGGTTCGCTGATTTTCCCGTTTGCATCGAAGTCTTGAACAGGTTCAGGACGTCAAAGCAAGCCAGGGACATAATCGCTCGGGCCAGGGGCGGCAAAGTTGATGTATTGATAGGGACGCACCGGCTCTTGAGCGGTGACGTCGGATTCAAGGACCTGGGGCTTCTTATCATCGATGAGGAGCAGCGATTCGGAGTAGAACACAAGGAGAAGCTCAAGAGATTGCGTGTGAATGTGGATATTCTGACGATGACGGCCACGCCTATTCCACGGACGCTGCACATGTCACTATTGGGGCTGCGTGATATAAGCTCGCTCGGCACGCCGCCGTTGGATCGGCGAAGCATAGTAACATCCGTGACAGGTTACAACAAAGAGCTGATTAAAAGGGCGATCTATCGCGAGCTGAACCGGCAGGGGCAGGTGTTTTTTTTGCACAACAGAGTCAAATCGATTGAAAAGAAAGCGTGGGAGATTCAGAAGCTCATCGGCGATGCGAAAGTTGGTATCGCGCACGGCCAGATGGCCAAGAGCGAGCTTGAGACGGCGATGATAGAATTTGTGACGGGAAATACCGATGTGCTTGTGTGCACGACGATCATCGAATCGGGCCTGGACATCCCGAACGCGAACACGATTTTCATCAATGATGCGGACCGGTTCGGCCTGGCGGAGCTGCACCAGCTTCGCGGCAGAGTGGGCAGGTACAAGCATCGTGCGTATGCTTATATGCTGCTTCCGACGTCTCGGACGATTACGCCGTTGGCGGCCAAGCGGCTGAAAGCTATCGAAGAATATTCGCATCTGGGGGCAGGCTTTCGGATTGCCCTGCGCGATTTGGAAATTCGAGGAGCCGGCAACATCCTGGGTTCTGAGCAATCGGGTCATATCCAGACGGTCGGCTATCAACTTTACTGCGAGCTGCTGGCCGAGGGCGTCAGGAGGCTCAAAGGCGAGACGGTTGAACCGATACCGACGGCAGTCGTCGATCTGGGATTCGCCACGTATATACCGAAAAACTACATACCCATCAGCAGGCATCGGATGGACGTCTATCGCAAGATTGCCGTCGCCAGGGCCGATGAGGACCTGGAGCAGATAAAGGGCGAATTGGCCGATGTGTACGGGCCGGTTCCGGATGAGGTGCAACTGCTGCTGGATTTGGCGGAGCTTCGAATCAAAGCGAGCCGACGCCGGATAAAAAGCATTGTCGCTTCGGGCCGGGATTTGATATTCTTGTTTGCCGAAGATCACGACGGCAAGGCCGAATCTTTGTTTTCAACGGTCAAAGGCCAGGTTAGAATCTCAGGGCACAGGACGGCTTATCTGCGCCTGGCGGAGAATTACTTCGAGCCGGGAACGCTGATAAGCGTTTTGCGAAAAGTGTTCGCAGAAACCGGATAACAAGTTAGTGATGTCAAGCAGGAAGGAGTTCCAACATGAGCAATCGCAGAAAACACATTTTGGGCGTGGTGGCAGTCGTACTTTTTGCCGCGGGTTTAAGCTGGTCGGCGTCGGAGGAAATCAGGACTCTTGGACTCGGCGCCAAAGCGCCGGATTTCAATCTGCCCGGCGTGGATGGGCATAACCACAGACTCGCTGATTTTGCGGATGCGGATGTTCTGGTGATTGTTTTCACCTGCAATCACTGCCCGACCGCCCAGGCATATGAAGAAAGGATAAAGAAGTTTGCGGCCGACTATAAGAACAAGGGTGTTGCGCTGATCGCGATTTCGCCCAACGATCCTAAGGCGGTGCGTCTGGACGAACTTGGCTATTCGGATATGGGCGACTCATTGGAGGAGATGAAGATCCGTGCAAAGGACATGGAGTACAATTTTCCATATCTTTACGACGGGGATGAGCAGAGAGTCTCCCGCTCATACGGGCCCGCTCGAACACCCCATGTGTTTATTTTCGACAAGCAGCGCAAGCTGCGTTATGTCGGCGGGATTGATGACTCGGAAAAGCCCAAGCTCGTCAAATCTCAGGATGCGCGCAACGCGATTGAGGCATTGCTCAAGGGCAGGAGAGTCCCCGTCGAAGAAACCAAAACAATAGGCTGTTCGATCAAGTGGTCCGACAAGCGGAATTCTGTGAAGCAGGCCTTCGAGAATTGGGCCAAAGAGAATGTGGCCGTTGAGATGATAGATGCGAAGGGCGTCAGAGAGCTTGTCAA
>JBDREF010000120.1:0-8243 GCA_043820045.1 Planctomycetota bacterium
GCGGGCTTTACGAGTGGCTCGAACGTGAAATGGCAAACAGGGGCGTGCGCGGAGTCATTTTCCATCGGCACATCTGGTGCGACTTATGGCATGTGGAGCTTCGACCTTTGAAGGACAGGATAGATATGCCTGTTCTCGACCTCGATTCGGCCGGCGACAAGCAAGCCGACAGGCAGCGGATGACAACGCGAATTCGTGCGTTCATGGAGATGCTGCAATGAGCCGGACGCCGAGACGAATTACACTCGAAGAATGGGACCTGTGCTACGAGCAGTTGCAAAGAGCCGGAGCCTGCTGTCCGGATTACGATGGTCCGTTGAGCAGACACGTCGAGGATGGCGACCATCGGCTCTTGAAGCTGCGATTTGACAATTCGTCGGCGGCGCTTAGGTTGTGGAACTTCCTGCTCACGGAAGAAGACCGGCTGCACCGGGAACGGGCCGCCGGCAGGAAAATCGTCGGCACGATGAAGGACCTCGGCACGGTTCCGGTGATGGCGTATTCCTTCGATAACCTAATCGCCTTCTACCCGGACGGCGCCTGGTGGATTCCGTGTGTGACGGAATTGAGCGATGGGCTCTTCGATATCGCCGACTCGCTCGGCGTGGATGAGTCCTTCTGCCCGGTGCGCGCGATGTTGGGTGCCTTTGTCACAGGTGAACATTTTCCAATTCCGGAGATGTTGGTGTGCAGCGTTGGTGCGACCTGCGACGATTTTTCCGCTATCGCCCAGCGGCTCGACGGGCTCGGACATTCGATTTTCTGGTGGGAAATTCCTCATCGGCGAAGGAGCGAGCCTGGCGAAGAGACAGTGCATCTGCCCGGCGGATTCCAGGCCCCGCGGTGCCAGGTCGAATTCGTTAAGTCGGAACTTCAACGGATAAAAACGGCTCTTGAAGAATTGGCGGGCGAACGGCTGGATGAGGAAAAGCTCTCGGCGGGAATCAGACAGGCAAACCGGGTCCGCAGGTATCTGGCGGAGCTAAGGAGCCTTGCGTTTACCGCTGAGCCATGTCCCATTCCGGCCCTTGAAATGCTTATCGCCGAGATGCTTGCGATACATTTCTGTTCCGACCGGCAGGAGACTATCGCAGTTCTGAAAGAATTGCTTGATGAAGTCAAAACTCGCGTCCGGTCCGGCACGGGCGTCCTCGATTGCGACGCTGCAAGAATCTTCTGGGTCAACCCCGTGGCGGATTTGCAGGTGATGAATCTTCTCGAAGACTGCGGCGGTCGCGTATGCGGGACCGAGTACCTCTTCAGCCATGCGCTCGATGCGATCCCGGAAGATGTGCCGCCGATTGAAGCGTTGGCGCGTATGGCTCTCGCCGACCCGATGGCGGGCTCATCAATCGACCGGGCGGAGCGGATATGCGCCGACATTCGCCGGTTCGGCGCCGATGCGGTTCTTATATCGCGAATTCCCGGGGCGAGCCACTGTGCGCTGGAAGGGCAGATCATTGCCGAAATCGTACATGATAAATTCGATATCCCGGTGCTGGAGATTGAAGTGCCGCCTCTGACCGACTCTATGCGTCCGACCGTGCGTACCCGGCTGGAAGCGCTGGTCGAAACAGTAAAAGCTCGTCCCCGGACGACGCAAACCAGATGGAGAAGAAGATGATTTGTGCGGGAATAGACGCCGGTTCGAGAGCAATAAAGATAGTCCTGATCGATACGCAAGACCGGAGGATGGTAGCCAAAGGACTTGCAGATCAGGGTGTCGAGCAGGACAAGCTTGCTGCTGCGTTGTTCAAGCGGGTCCTGAAGAAAAGCGGCCTCGACAAGAAAGACGTCAGGTCTGTTGTGGCGACGGGCTATGGAAGAAGCGCCGTTAGTATCGCCGATACGACGATAACCGAGATCACATGTCACGCGGTCGGAGTATATCATCTTGTCCCGGAGGCTAAGACGGTTATCGACATTGGCGGGCAGGACAGCAAGCTTCTGCGATTGGACGGCTCCGGAAAAGTGCGAGATTTTGCCATGAACGACCGCTGTGCGGCGGGAACCGGGCGATTCCTCGAAGTAGTCGCCCGGCGGCTCGGTGTCAAGCTCGAATCTCTCGGCCTGATGGCCGCCAGGAGTCGCAGTCCGGCCGCGATAAGCAGTATGTGCGTCGTATTTGCGGAGACAGAGATCACCGGTCTGCTCGCTTCGGGAGCAGCGAGTGAGGACATCGTAGCCGGCGTCCAAACCGCCATTGCCGAAAGGATTATTGCAATGGCCGGCCGCAGCGCCGAACCGCCGGTCATTTTCACCGGCGGGGTCGCGATGGTTTCAGGAATGGACGCTGCCTTGCAGGCCGCTCTCGGACAAAGCGTTATGGTTTCGCCCGACCCGCAAATGACCGGCGCGCTCGGAGCGGCCATACTTGCGTCGGATCGTATAAAGGTATGACGAGGATCGAGACTGGTCTTAGACGTGTGAAAACGATATAATTCCCCTTTCAGTTGCTGTAAAGGATATCAAAATGATAAACATGGAAAGACGAAAACGGGTCATGCAGCGTTCCATCAGGCTCGGACACTGCATTTGTGACCCGAAGAAACCCTGTCCCTGCGATATTTTCAAGGAAAAGGACATTTGTCTCTGTGCCGGTGAGCGGCTCGAATCGCCGACCGGGCCCGTTCAGTTGACAAGGCTCGTGGAAAAGGCCGGATGCGCCTCCAAGATAGACCAGGCGTTTCTAAAGCAGGTGTTAAAGAACTTGCCTTCGGTCGATGACCCCCGAGTGCTCGTAGGTGTGCCGGCGGGGGACGACGCAGGCGTGTACGATATGGGCGACGGCACCGCGCTGGTGCAGACCGTCGATGTCTTTACTCCTTCGGTTGACGATCCTTACACATTCGGGCAGGTGGCGGCGGCTAATTCGGTAAGTGACATATACGCCATGGGCGGCACGCCCTTGACCGCCGTTTCGATACTCGGCTTTCCCGTTCGTAAAGTCCCCGACGAAGCGATGAGGCAAATCCTCTCCGGCGGCATCGACAAGATGAACGAGGCTGGAGCTGCGGTAATCGGCGGACACAGCATCAACGACAGCGAAATCAAGGCCGGCTTCGCCGTAACAGGCACGATAGACAAGGACAGGATAGTGACGAACGCCGGGGCCCGGCCCGGCGATGTGCTCGTCCTGACCAAGCCTCTCGGCACGGGAATAGTTGCCTTCGCTTCGCAGATCGGCAGGGCGGATGAAGAGAGTGTTCAGGCATCCGCCAAGTCTATGATCACGCTCAACAAAGAAGCTGCGCGGTTGATGGTCAAGTTCGGCGCGCACGCCTGCACCGACGTGACGGGCTTCAGTCTCATGGGTCATCTGGCTGAGATGGCCCTCTCCAGCGGCGTTGACGTCGAAGTTCTCTGGGACGATATCCCGCTGTTCCCCGGCGTGCTCGAATATGCGGCGGCGGGGATACTGCCCGGGGCCATCGAGCGAAATAAGGAATCGTGCGGGCAGCGCATCATTGCCGACAAATCTTTGCCGCAGGAGATGGTCGATATCTGCTACGATGCGCAGACTTCCGGCGGCCTGCTGATCGCAATTGCCGAAAGCGACGCCGGTGATTTCCTCAAAGCCCTTCACGGGGAGGGAATCTCCGCCGCCGCGATCATTGGTCGAGTTTCCGCAAAAGGCTCGGGGCTCGTCAAAATCACGACGACCGGTGCGCGAAAGATACCAACATCGGGACCAACCGAAGCCGTTACAGAACCAGTGCCGGCGAAGCCGCAGTCGCAGCAGACTTCTGCCGAGCCGCGAGCCGAAGAGGTTGCCTGTTGCGCTGATGCTGTGACTTCAACCGGGCCGGTTGCCGGCGAGGGTTCTGACGTTGCCCAGATCAAGGCCAAATTCAAGGACTTCCTCGGCGCTGCAAGCTCCCCACACGGCCTGGATGCCTACACCAAGCAGGCCATCGCCATCGCGCTGTCGGTCGCCACGCGGTGCGAGCCATGCCTGAAAATGCACCTGAAAAAAGCCAAAGACAAGGGCTTCAGCCAGGACGAAATCGACGAGGCCGCCTGGATGGGCATCAGCTTCGGCGGCTCGCCAACAATGGTATTCTACGAGCAACTCAGAAACTCGTAGGGAGGTGACTTGCCCCACTTTTTTTCTAAGTTGAGGCTGGTGAGTTTTTATAGATGATCGGGACAGTGAGCTATACATAGCGGCCATTAACAGGTGACATCCGCAGGGATGACAGGGAGGCTGATTTAGCACAACCATCGAAGAATGGAGGGCACAATACATATTTTCTATAAGGCTGCGGAACTTGGTGTTAGATTAGTCGCTGCAGAATGCCCGCATAGCCCAGGAGCATGAGGATGCCGGGCAGCAGGAGTATTATCCAGCCCATCAGTCTGACGGCAGTTCCGGGGCTGGGTGCTGTGATCGGCGTCATTCCGAACCATGCACCCGTTAGTCCTTCGCCAAGTTCGTCACCCCACCAGATACATGCCAGAGATGACGCGAGCCAGAAAAGAGTTCCGACGATGGTATCAAAGAGCTGCTCACCGGACGGTTTGCCGCAGTCCGTCTCGGCCACAGCTATATTGATCAAAACCACCACGTACGCCGCGGCAATCAGCAGGGATATCAATCTTGGTCGGTCCACTTCGCCGTATTCAGCATTTCACAAAGGACAGTCAATTATTCCGCACCTTGGCACCATCGGTAAAATATCGGCTATTTGCCGGGAGAACATAAGCTGGCAAATCCAGTATCGGTAGGGATTTGTGGAACCCTGCGCGCCTGGATTACACGCACGGGAGAGATGATTTCTACATCTCTGTGTCACATTACAGAGGTAACGGCAAATCGGGTTAGAAATATGCCTCTTCTTTTTTGGATATGAGATAAATCCCGGCCAGTAACAGCACCAGACCTGAGATTTGCATGGCCGTAGCCCCTTCGCCAAGGATTAGGAAACCCAGCAACGTCGCAAAGAACGGCGTGGAAAGCTCCAGAGCGCAGACCTGGGCGGCCTTGATTCGCTTTAAGCCTTCGTAATAAAGTATAGTCCCGACCCCGACTACGACGCCGACCAGGATTTGACAGATGTTAGAAATGACCAGCGGCGAGCTGAGCGACAAATACCCAATGAACACTGCCGAGGCGACCAGATATCTGTAAAACGTCACTACCCCTGCATCAAGCTGGCGCAGGTACTTTCTCATCACTACGGTCGTCGTCGCCCATGCTACGGTTGCCAACAGCACGTAAACATCACCCGCGGTGCCCAGCCTCGCCGCAGAGAGGTTTTCCAGTGTCCCGGTAGTGACAAGCACCCCTGCGACTATCATGGTGCCTATGCCTGCGTAATCGAACTTCGTCAGCTTGTCTTCCTTCAGCAGAAAGAAACCTATCAGAACGATGAATATGGGCTGCATGTGGCCTATCAGAACGGCATTGAGTACGGGCACTCTCGTCAAGGCATAGAAGTATAACAAGTCGCCCACTATTGTTCCGGCCAGCGCCAAATATGCCAGATGTGAGAACTGCCTGCCCGTGACCTTGAGACTTCTACGGCCTCTTAACAGGACGTACAGAATCGCAACCAATGTGACGAATATTGCCCTGACGGCGGAGGTCTGAAGAAAATCCGAGTTTGCATAAGCCAATTTCGCGAGTATGGGCTCAACGGCCCACATTGAACTGGCGCCGAGTATTGCTAACACACCTGTTTTCTTCTGGTTCATAATAGCCAGCCACAGCCGATACAAAGAGACGCATTCTGATAGCATATTTACAGCGTTGACGCAAGATAATCAAAGGGAACAGCCTCCTCTGTGGGGTCTTCCTGTTGGGAAATTGGACGTCTGAGGATTGACCGGAGGAGGCGGATGTACTATTATGGTATCCGGTAGAATAATAGATGGTCCTTTGTGGAGGTGACTGGTGCCTGGTGGTGCCCCTGGTCTTCAAAACCAGTGTGGGGCCGATAAGGTCCCGGGTGGGTTCGATTCCCATTCGCCTCCGCCATTTTTAGGCCGGTCGGCAAAAGTAAACTATTTGCCGGCACTCGGTCGATACAATGACTGAAGCTGAATATTTGTGAAACGCGATATCGAAAGGTATGTTGGCGATATGACGAAGAATACGAAAATCGTAATTCTGGGCGTGCTGATCCTGCTCGCAGCGGCGTTGATCGCCTACGGCGCTATCTTCCATTCCACGAACGTTTTGCCCCAGCACGATGGCGACCCTACGATTATAGTCAAATCCGAGCCCGCCCTGATGAAAGAAGCTTCCGTGGGCGGCGTGACGCGAGATGTCTCAGGGAAGATCAAGCAAACATACACAGGCAAGGCACCTGAAGAATGCCCTACGTGAGGCACTTAAAAAGGAGACCATGGTGTCCATGGTCAGGAAAACGAAACTAAGCAATCTCGCTTCTAAGCTGCTCGGCTGGCGAATTTGGATTCAGACCTCGTTCCTGCTGGTCTGGCTGGATCCGCTGGGCCTGCGAATGCACACGGTCTGCTCGCCCGTTTTTCATTGTTACGCCTGTCCTTTATCGACGTTTGCTTGTCCAATCGGCGTCATCGCCCAGTTCGGTGCGCTGCATGTTTTTCCATTCATAGCGGTCGGCCTGCTCATCGCCGTCGGAGCTTTGCTCGGTTCGCTGATATGCGGCTGGGTCTGTCCTTTCGGCTTTCTGCAGGACCTGGCCGCCAAAGTCCCAACGCCGAAGTTCGACCTGCCCAAATGGAACGGGTATCTGCGTTACGTAGTGCTGGTCGGCACTGTACTGGCTGTGCCCTATTTCTTCGGCGAAGGGCATCCTCTTTTCGTATGCAGGGTCTGTCCGGCCGGTGCGCTGGAGGCGGCCGTACCCAACATGGTCGGCCAGGCGATTGCGGGCCAGGACGTTATCTGGCCGAGCGCGCTGAAACTTACTATCCTCGTTTTGTTTCTGATAGCAATTTTTCTCATGAGACGGCCCTGGTGCAGGCTGCTCTGCCCGCTCGGAGCGATATTCTCGCTTTTCAATCGCGTCTCGGCATTCTTCCTGCGTTTCGACGCCGCCGAGTGCACCCACTGCGAACGCTGTCACAAAATGTGCGAGTACGGCATACAGCCGGAGATGACGCCGAATGACCTGCGTTGCATCCGCTGCCTCGAATGTACCCGCTGCAGCCCTGAAGCGTTAACTCTCGGCAGCGTTTTCGAGGCGACAGAGATAACGGCTCCGGCAAGCGATGATTAGGGTGCTTCCGGGTCTGCGTCTTGCACATTTGGCCGGCCGGGATATGCTTCGGATTCTGCTATTGTGGGCATCGATTGGAGCCCCAGGCACGCACAAAACCGCTCGCGGAAGAAAGGACTGATAAAGCCTAAAATCGTGAAAGGTAAATTGAGAACGTAAAGACACAGTCCAAATGCGAATCCTCCTATGATAAGCATCAATATTGCCTGCGATTCAGAAAGATCCGGCCCTCCCGACATAATAATCGAACCCACAATGACGAATCCGAACATGGCAACCGAGCTGCCGAGAAGGGTCCATAGGGCCAGCCAAAGCATGAAACAGACGGGGCGGTACTTTCCTCCACAGAGTTTCCGCGACAAGGCTATTGCCAACAGCATTGTAACGGCCACAAAAAGAAACAGGGCTAAGAACAGAGCCGTCTCATTCGATAATTCGAGGGAGCAGGGCAGAACGCCAGAACATGCAACTGCCACCAAAGTTGCAAAAGACATCAAAAATCGCACAAAACCGGCGAGCTTTTCAAGATAGTTCGCCGATAACCGTGGACTGAAACAAAATATTGGACTGAGATGCAGATGAGTATGGCATACCCGATAGTTCCTTCTTACTCCGGACGGATACTTAGATAGTAAATAGTGAAGATGTAAACATCGGGCAACCGGATATAAAAAAAGCCGTGGAGATACACGGCTTTTTTATTTTAACACGCAGAAACCATCGCCGCTTAATCTAATCAAACGGAAGTTTTACTCCTCCCTTATCGGTCTTGATAACGTCAGGTTTCGCTCCGATGCTGGGCGCCTTTTTTGCCTCTTTGGCACGGCAAACAAGCCCCTTGGTGACATTTGCCATGTCGCCCTTGACTATCGTCGCAAACGACATGTTGTTGGTCACCCGCTGAACTTCTATCGTGGCAACATAGTTCTCGATCTTTCCAAGTGACTCATTCGTGTCGGTATCAAAGATTTCCTGACCTTCGCCATAGATGTCGAACAGCATGCCTTTCGCCATCCTCTCGCCGCCCTGGTTCAA
>JBDREF010000121.1:0-3313 GCA_043820045.1 Planctomycetota bacterium
GAACAAAGAGACGATAATACCGTATATCGCCGCTGGCGCTATGTTTAGTACTCGGGTCGGCACCGTGCCGGCTTTGAGAAAAGGCAAGCGTGCAATTTGGCTGTGAAAGGAATGATTCATGTACCACAATGGGCTTTTCCAGAGATATACGCACAACCCGATTCTCTCGGTACGCGACTGGCCGTACAGGGCGAACTCGGTTTTTAATGCCGCCGCGGTAGAGGTGGACGGCAAGATCATTCTGCTGGCGCGCGTTGAGGACTTCAGAGGCATGTCGCATTTGACTGCGGCAAGAAGTGACGATGGAATCAACGGTTGGCAGATAGACAACGAGCCGACGTTCAAGCCCGAACCCGAAACGCATCCCGAGGAAATCTGGGGCATAGAAGACCCGCGGATAACCTGGATCGAGGAAATGAAAAAATGGGCCGTCTGCTATACTGCCTATTCGAAGAGCGGGCCGCTTGTGTCTATGGCTCTGACGAGCGATTTCAAATCGTTCGAGCGTCTGGGGCCGGTGATGCCTCCCGAGGACAAGGACGCCGCACTGTTCCCGGTCCGATTCAACGGCCTCTGGGCAATGCTGCATCGCCCGGTCCCCAAGGCGGCGGCCCTCGGCGCCCATATTTGGATATCGTTTTCGCCGAACCTCAAACATTGGGGCGAGCATCAGGAGATTATCCAGGCCAGGGAAGGCGCCTGGTGGGACGCGGGCAAAATAGGCCTTTGTGCGCCGCCTATGCAGACCAAGGAGGGCTGGCTCATCTTGTATCATGGCGTCAGGACCACGGCGTCCGGTTCCATTTATCGACTGGGGCTGGCTCTGCTGGATTTGGAGGACCCGGCCAGAGTGATTCGACGGACCGACGAATGGATCTTCGGGCCGAAAACCCACTACGAGCGGGAAGGCGACGTCGATGACGTGGTGTTTCCCTGCGGCTGGGTGAAGATGGGCGATAAGGTGCTAATGTACTACGGCGCCGCGGATTCGCGTCTTTGCCTTGCAACCGCGGACTTCAACGAGCTGGTCGATTTTGTTCTCGCGTGCCCCGGTACCGATTAGCGCGGGATCGAACTATCTCCGGGATTATGCGAATGCTCTGGTTTACGGCGGAGTGATATGGAAACCGTTTTTATCGATGGCAGCGCGGGCGAGGGAGGGGGGCAGATACTGCGAACGAGCCTTACCTTGGCCTGCGTCACCGGCAGGAATCTGCATATCGAGAACATCCGCGCCGCCCGGCGCAATCCCGGCCTGGCTAAACAGCACTTAAGCTGCGTCCTCGCCGCCTGCCAGATCTGCGACGGCGGGTGTGAAGGAGCGGCCCTCGGCTCACAAACGCTGGATTTTCGGCCGGGGCGAATTCACGGCGGCGATTACTCCTTCGACATAGGCTCGGCCGGCTCGGCGTCTCTGGTGATTCAGACGGTACTGCCCGCTCTCTTCCTGGCCGACGAACCTTCGACGGTCACCGTCACCGGCGGCACGCATAACCCATGGGCGCCGCCGTTCGACTTTCTTAGCGAGAGCTTCCTGCCAGCTATCGAGAATGGCGGTTTCGACGCAGACTGTAAGCTGATAAAGCACGGCTTCTTTCCCGCCGGCGGCGGGAGAATCACTTTCGCTGTGCGGCCGTGGCAGGAAGGCACGGGCAACGAAATCGACCTTTGCGATCCCGACGCCGAAGAGAGATTTACCGCCGAGCCCGCAGAGAGCGCTGAGAAAGAATCCCGGCGCGCCGGGACAAAAATCTCGGCGGTCTCCGCGTTCCCTGCGGTTAATTCATCGCGGCAAATCCACGCCAGGATATATACCGCTAAGCTGCCCGACCGTGTCGCCCAGCGTCAAAGAACGTTGCTGCTCCAAAGCAGGCTGGATATTGCGAACATCGAACACATCGAAGCAACAGATTCCGACGGTCCCGGAAATTGCGTGATGCTGAGGATTTGCGGCGCCCGCAGGACGACAGTCTTTACGGCCTTCGGAGCCAAAGGCAAGCCCTCCGAGAAAGTCGTGGCCGAGGTCACGGATCTGGCCGAGAGTTTCTCAGGTAGCGGCGCAGCCGTAGATCGTTTCTTAGCCGACCAGCTCCTAATCTACATGGCAATCGCAAAGACAGGCAGCTACACAACCAGCGACCTCTCCACCCACCTGACAACAAACATAGAAACAATAAAAAAATTCCTCCCCGTAAACTTCACAATCGCCCACCAGGAAAAAATCCACCGAATCTCGTGCGCCTCTGTATAAAAGGCCTGTTGGAAAATGTGAGATTGCTTCGTCGTTGTGCTCCTCGCAATGACATATAGTGCATTTTAATGTCATTGCGAGCGATTCGTAGAATCGCGCGGCAATCTCAATGTCCCAATCAGGGGCTTTGGCAACAAGCCCATAAATACACCGTGACCTGTGAATCGAGTATTAAAAGGCTCTAAGACAGCACAAATCAGGAGCCCCGGCGCGCCGGGGAATTATTTGAATAGATTTCTCGGCGCAGTTTACCCTGAGCGAAGCCGAACGGGCTCGAAATGACATCCTATCTTTTGTTAGAGTGCCTAAATTACTCCGTGACCCCGTGTTTGCGGAGCAGGTCGATGATATCTTTGTGTCCCCGGCGGACGGCCTCGTCTATCGGGGTACGGCCGGTGTTGTCTGTCGCGCTTGCATCCGCTCCGTTAGCCAGCAGCAATTCCACGATATCCTTCTGCCCCCGAAGGGCCGCCTCATGCAAAGGTGTATCGCCATCCTGGTCTTTGGCATTGACGTCAGCACCGTTGGCCAGGAGAAGTTCGCCGGCCTCTCTGTGGCCATGGGCGGCGACGTGCAGCGACGTAGTGTCGTGGGGGTTCCTGGCATTGACATCCGCGCCGCGGGCGATTAGGAATTTAACAATCTCCGCGCTGTCGTCGACAACAGCAATATGCAGAGCCGTGTTGCCATCGGCATCCTTGGCGTTAAGGTCGGCCCCGGCAGCGATTAGAGCCTCGACCAGATCCATTTCGCCGGCTCGTGCCGCGTAGTGTAACGCATTTTTGCCACTCGTATCTTTCGCCGTGGTGTCGGCACCATGTTCCAGAAGTTTCTTCACAATATCGATATAACCATCGTGAACGGCAGCGAGTTGCTCGGGATCCTCAGCCTCGACGCTTAAAGGATACATATCAAACGGCGTATAAAACTCCATACTGACTTGTGTGCTTCTCGCCCAAATGTTCCTTAGCCCATCGATTGCAAACGACAGAGGTGTTTCATTCCGAGCGTTTCGAGAATTTACGTCAGCACCTCTGGCGATCAGTAGTCCGGCAACGTTGA
>JBDREF010000122.1:0-14909 GCA_043820045.1 Planctomycetota bacterium
CGCCCACAGGACGGGGATTCCTGAACCCGATGTAGATTGTCCTGCCGTCGGCTGACGCGCAAAGGGCCTCGATGTTAAGGCCTTCTTCCTTTGGCGCGAGTTTTTCAAGGTCCTTCTTTTTAAGGTCGTCGCCAAACCGCGTTGCCTTGTCCAATCCCAAACGACGCCCCGTCTGACTTTTCACAAGCTCATGTACGACAGTCTGACACGGCCTGCCCACCGGGCTGACAGTAACATTTTGATCCTCGACATCAACATCGGTGGCGAAGAAACGATAGCGGCTCGATCTGATCTTGCCGTCCTTGTTCCTGCCGTGCGAGGTAATCCAATAGATGCGCCGGCCGATCATCGTCGCACCCTCGATATCCGCCTCCGGCCGCTCCGGTTCGACGCCAAGAAACGCTTTAAGATTGTATGTAGAAACAGGCTCCCCGCCTTTGTCCGCTCTGTAAACCCTCAACACGTTGTTCTCATCGTCCGCTACGATAAACATATCTTCACTGAGAGCCACGGCTGCCGATGCGTCACTGGCCCCGCGAAAAGTCAGGATATCCTTCGGTTCTCCGCCGGCAATTGCCAAACTCGCCAGATAGCACACGAAAATCAAGCACGCAAATTTGCTCATAACCTTCATTCGGGAATGCACCTCTCTTTGCCGACCATTATCATCTAATACAGACTCATGGGCTCCTGCTCGCGGCTGTGTTGGCGATAGACCGTGACTCCTTTGCAGCCAAGCTGATATGCCAGTCTGTAGGCCTTATCGACGGCCGAAACGGTGGCTTTTTCATTGAAGTTTATCGTCTTGCTGACCGCCGCATCGCAGTGCTTCTGGAAAGCCGCCTGCATCCGGATGTGCCACTGCGGCTTTATGTCATAGGCTCCCTTGAAAACCCTGCGAATTCTCGCTGGGATCTCGGTGAGTTCCTGGATACTGCCCGTCCTGGCGATTCGCTCCTCCAGCTTCTTGCTGTAAAAGCCAAGTCTCTCCGCTACTTGCTTGAAAATCGGATTTATTTGCAGCATTTTTGCGCCGTCCAATATCTGCCGGAGAAATACCAGCGAGTATGCCGGCTCGATGCCGCAGGAGCAGTCCGCAATGATGCTTATAGTGCCGGTCGGCGCCACGCATGTAACCGCGGCGTTGCGCATCTTTCTTTTCCTCTTCGCGTTCCAGATGCTCTTGTCCCAGTTCAGGAACGGTCCCCGCGAATCTGCAAGCTCGGCACTTGCCTTGTGCGCGTTACTTTTGACAAATTTCATAACTTCGGACCCAAACGCAACGCCCCGCTGTGAATCGTAAGGGATTCCGAGGGCAAAGAGGCAATCGGCGAAGCCCATGACCCCCAACCCTATTTTGCGATTACCTTCCGCCAAACGGGCCGTATCGCCGACCGGATACTCGCAGGCGTCAACAATGTTGTCCAGAAAGCGCACGGCCAGCTTGACAGTCTCGGCCAGGGCCGGCCAGTCCATATCCGCTACCGTCTCGCTGAACTTGACGAATTTGGCAAGGTTGACACTGCCCAGTGTGCAGGCCTCGTAAGGCAGCAACGGCTGCTCGCCGCACGGGTTGGTCGCCTCTATTTGTCCGAGCGACGGAGTCGGATTGTCACGATTGATCCGGTCGATAAAGACCACGCCCGGCTCACCTGTCTGATGTGCGCACCTGACTATCTTTTTCCAGATGTCACCGACCGTGTAGAATCGACCTGCTCGCTTTGAGCCGGATTTGCCGCCGCCTTCAAGCTTATAAAGATCGCTTATTGTGTAGCTCGCAACGTCGATTCGCCGGGGCAGCAGATACTCCTGACCCGTACGTGGGTTTCTCACGATATGCAGTGCCTTGCCGGATTTGAGCACCTTTTTCATCCACTCGTCGGTGACTTTGACGGAGATGTTGAAATTGGTGAAGGCCTCAAGGTTCTGCTTGGCGTACAGGAATTTCAGTATGTCGGGGTGCTCGACGCTCATCATCCCCATATTCGCCCCGCGCCGAAAAGCACCCTGCTGAATCGCATTGGTCGTCTCGGAAAAGACCCTCCAAAAGCTGATGGGCCCGGAGGTTGTCCCGCCGCTGGAGGCGATGCGGTCGCCGGTCGGCCTCAATCTGTCGAAGGAAAATCCCGTGCCGCCGCCGGCCTGCTGGATCAGGGCAGTTTGTTTGACAGCTTCGAATATCCCCTCGATGCTGTCCTCGATCGGCAGTACGAAGCAGGCGCTGAGCATTCCGCGCCGTCCTGCGTTCATAAGGGCCGGAGAGTTGGGCAGGAACTTCAGCGAGGCCATAAGGTCGTAATACTTCTTATGCCACCATTTGACGTCGCCGGCACTTGCCCCGTACCTGGATTCAACCCCTGCCACCACAGAAGCCACCCTGCTGAAAAGCTGGGCCGGTGTCTCCGTTCGCTTACCGCCGGCATCCTTGAGCAAATACCGGCTCTCCAGAACCTCCACGGCATTTCTGCTAAGCGCAGGAGCATCCCCGGGGGCCGGATGTGTTTTGAACTCAGCCATAAGAAAGCTCCAAGCTCTAAAAAGTCCGCAAAATATTGTCCCGAGAGTCTCGATTTTCTCAGCGTCTTGCGTTATTAAATACGATGAGACTCTTTACTTTGCTCGGAACAATTATGAAGGTCGGCGTCCGTTCCGCTCGATAATCTGAGCCATCGAAACCGAAAAACGTCACGAATCTTCCCGCTGAAACGAATCCCCAGACGCTGCGTGCTGGTCTGGAAGTCCGCCCTTTTCAGGTCAGCAACCCCAGGCTTTGCAGGTGATTTGCCGAACATCGAGAGCAGCCCGGCGGCAAATAAGCCAAGAATTGAGTTTATTTTACTGCAAAAACGCATGCTCGCGATTCGTATATATGTGGTCCGTTCAGGCCGCGGTCCGCCATCCGCCAACGATTATCTTTGGACCGCCAGTTTCAAAGAAGCATACAATTCCTGGCCGGTTCTGCTTATCGACTCCGAGGTGCCGAACAATTGATGCCTGTCCAGAATCTCAGCTTCACGATCATAATAATTCTGCACCGCTCCGACACCGCCGGCGGCGGCTCCGCCGGCCCTGTATTCGCCATCCAGAAGCCATGAACTGATTTCGTCGTCGTATTCACCGGGATAAATAAGCGCCACAACAAAACTGTCGTCCGCATATTTGGCGAGGTGCACTTTGGCCCGGCAAGGCGGAGATGCCTTGACAGCCCTGTTCACCAACTCCTTGAAATCCCGCCGGCCGGTTTCCAGGTCGTTCGAGTAGAAGAACATCCCGGCTTCAAGCTGGAAAGTCTCCGCCGGGACCCCTTTTAGTTCGAGCTGGCCGTCAGGATAAGCCCTGTGTATCTTGTAAACCTTGCCGTGGCGGTACTTCTCGCTTTCCAAAAGCTCGGCCACCTCTTCGGCAGTAAAGCCCACGCCCGCATTCTCCCCGAAATCGAAGATATACAGGCCAACATATTTTTCCGGTTTCTGTAATTCTGGCAGTTTCATAGCACGTTATTGTAACCACAGGCAGTCTCATTTGCACGCTTTTTTTTCCGCACGGCTCCCAATATACATGCCGGCAGCGACAGACCTCTGACCCACTGCGGGCTGTGCTATGAATGCGATTTGAATAAAGGTTACCTCTTGAGCGTATATATGTTAGGATCGATGAAAGGAATTTGTTGGTACGGAGTTCAACATGACCAATGGTGCAGCAGCAGGCGGAGCCGCAGCGGCAGCGGCCATCGCACAGGCGATTAAGGCGTCGGGCGCAATCGTCCACGTGGAGTCATCGGAATTCACGACAATACTGAACAAGGTGGACAATCCATTGGTGGTCTTTTCCGAAAGCAGATTCATCTCGACAAAGTATCATTATCTTACCGCATACAAAGGGCTGATATTCTACACCAAATCCGTCACGCCTCTGCCGTTGAGGCCGAGCGCCGAACTTGTCCACGCCAGGAAGATATGGATTCCGGGGTAAAATCGAGTAAACAGGTGGCAAACCCCGCTCTACTACCTGACCGTCAGTCTCGCGAATTTTCTCTTGCCGACGCGGACGACTGCTCCGTCTGTAGGGGCGATCTCGGCGTTCGGATCGTTCAGTTTCTCGCCGTCTATAGTCGCACCGCCCTGCTTTATCATTCGTTTTGCCTCGCCGCCCGTCGCGACGAGTTTGCAGTGAAGCAGCAGCTTGCCGGCGGCAATCGGCCCGGGAGCAATTTCAACATCCGGGATATCGTCGGGCAGTTGGCCCTGGGCGAAGACTTTGTCAAATTCGACGGCCGCGGCCTGCGCGTGCGCTTCATCGTAAAACTGAGCAACAATCGTCTTGCCTAACAGCACCTTCGCTTCTTTGGGATGGGTCTTGTCCGGATCGACCAGTTCGGCTATCTTCCCGGCCGGCAGGTCGGTCAGCAGTGTAAAGTAGTTCTCCATCATATCATCGGAGATACTCATGACCTTGCCGAACATATCCTTGGGCTCATCGGTCACGCCGATATAATTGCCCTTGGATTTGCTCATTTTCTCCTTGCCGTCCAGTCCGACGAGAATAGGCATCGTGATAACGACCTGGGGCTCCTGGCCGTATGCCTTCTGGATGTCACGGCCCACCAGATTGTTGAACGTCTGGTCGGTGCCTCCGAGTTCGACATCGCTTTCGATCATAACCGAATCGTAACCCTGCATCAGCGGGTAAAGGAACTCGTGCGTATAGACGTCCACTTCGGCCTGCATACGTTTTTTGAACGTGTCGCGCTGGAGCATCTGGGCGACCGTTTTCTTGGCGGCTATCTGTATCAGCTCCATCAAGGTGAGCTTCTCCAGCCATTCGCCGTTGTATCTGACTTCGAGTCTATCGCCTGACGCATCGAGAATCTTGCCTGCCTGCTCGAAGTAAGTCTTCGCGTTCCGCTCTATCTGCTCGCCGGACAGAATCGGCCTGGTGGCGTTCTGTCCGGTCGGATCACCAATGCGTGCGGTGTAGTCCCCGATGATGAGCACGGCCTTGTGGCCGAGGTCCTGGAACTGCCGCATTTTCCGCAGTACGACCGTATGGCCGAGATGTATATCGGGACTTGTTGGGTCCAGGCCGAGCTTGATTCGCAACTGCCTGCCTGCTTTGGCCGCAACGGTGAGTTTCGCAGCCAACTCGGCCTCTGTGAAGACCTCGACTGTCCCGCGTTTCAACGACCCGATTTGCTCTACAATTGTATCAGCCATAAACTTCTCTCTCTGGTCAACTGTCGTCAAGAGGCCAGATTATAAGCGATAGCCTTGACGCGGGCAAGAACCTGCCCTGCTGCCGCGCCCAGATTCTACCATGGTTCTGCCTCGCGCCTGCGCCCTTTCATGTAGGAAACGACTGCGATTGCGTAAGGAACCACGGCGGCGATGAGAAATGCGATGCAGATGGTCTTTATCTGCTCTCTGCTGATCCGGCTCACCACCGTTATCCAGAGCGATTTCGTCTCATTCGGCCAGAACACCTGCACATCAGGGTGATAGGCCCCATCGATCAAAACGTGCAGCCACACACCAAGGATACCGGAGAAGACCATCTTCAGAAAATTAGGCTCATACGATATGCAAAGTGTTCGCATCACAACTTTGAACAAACGCCGCAGCGGATACGCCGCGATGCCCCAGAGCAGGCCGACCGCCGCGCCAACAAGCAGTGTGTGAGAACACCTATGGTGCGGCGCTCCAAGCCCAAAAATCATCACAACCAAAACTTCGATATCGACAATTACGTTGGCAAGGATAAATACCGGGACATCAATCCACTTTCTCAAGACCAGCCCAATGAATGCACTGGGCCCAAAATGATACGGAGTAAACGGCATATGAATCCTGCTCAGAGTAATATCAGCTAAATTCCGGCCAAATAGCTGCCTTGCTGCAGATAGTTCTGAACGTAGTCCCTTATAGCATCTTCGAGCGAGGTCGTCTGCCTGCCGTAGCCGGCATCGCGGAGTTTGGATATGTCCGCCTGGGTGAAGTATTGATACTGATCGCGTATTGAGGCAGGCATGTCGATATACTCGATACTCGGCTTGTGTCCCATAGCGACAAACACGGCTATTACAAGGTCGTTCCACGTGCGGGCCTCGCCGGTTCCGATGTTGAAAAGCCCGCTCAGATGCGGGTTGTCAAAGAAGAACAGCGTCATGTCAACCGCGTCCCGGACGTAAATGAAATCCCTGACCTGCTCGCCATCGGCGTATTCGGGCATATAGGATTTGAACAGGCGGACTGTGCCGCCGGCCTTTATCTGCTCGAATGCCTTCACGATAAAGCTTCGCATGTCGCCTTTGTGGTATTCGTTCGGACCGAAAACGTTGAAGTATTTGAGGCCGACAATTTTTTCCAGCAGTCCGGCCCTGCGTGCCCAAAGGTCGAACAAATGCTTGGAATAACCATACATATTCAGAGGCCGCAAGTTCTCGATCCTGCCTTCGTCATCGCTGAAACCGGCGGAACCGTCCCCATAGGTCGCCGCGCTGGAAGCGTAGATAAAGCGAATATCGGCGTCCGTAGCCCATTGGGCTAACAGTTTCGTGTATTCGTAGTTGGTCTTTATGAGGAAGGAAGCGTCTGTTTCCGTGGTGTCGGAGCAGGCGCCAATGTGAAAAACCGTCTGAACGTCGTCATCGAGCCTGTCCTCAATGACCATTTCCAATAAATCCTCTTTTTCGACATAGTCGGCGAAGGAGAGGTTCTGCAGATTCTTCCACTTCTGGTCTGTTCCGAGCTGATCAACGACAAGTATATCTGTGATTTGTCTGGCATTCAGTGCAGCAATCAACGCAGAGCCTATGAAACCGGCTCCGCCGGTAACTATTATCATTTCGCCGGTCCCCTAATTGTCGTTTTTTAGTTGCCTAAGCCTACTTTGCCGCCCCTAATGTGTCAAATGATTAAATTACCCCGGCGCATAAAAAAAGCCGCCCGGAATCGAGCGGCCAAGGAATTAGTTCAGGAACAAGGTGTGTTTTTCAGCACAAAGCTATGTAGCTGGCGATTGCCAGGATAAGAATCCGTTTCTTGTTGAACGCAAATGGAAGCCATTTTTCGTAATAAAATTTCTTCATTTCACCCCTCGGATAAAAGTACAGTCAAGTTATTACTTTCATACGATAGGATTATGATACCCGAAACAGCCGGCAAAAGCAAGAAAAAATGAGGCCATTAACGCTTAAGTGATTATATTTAAGTAACTTACACCAGAGCAAGGAACAATATTTTTTCGCCGGTTATGCGAGCCGATACGGCCCACAACCGGCCCATCGAAGCTGCGCACCCGATGTCGGGGCGGTAGATGTATTTGCGCAGCAGGTTGTTGTGGCCTAAGCCATCCCCTAACGGACCATCGCCCGGCGGACTTGTAGGCAATTTCCTGCCCGTTTGCCGGATCCTGCGCAGGGGAGGGCCCGAACCACTGGATAAAGCTTGCTCGTTCGACATCCGTGAGTTTTAGTTTAGCACATGTGAATCTGTTTGTCACGTACTAAGTGCAAAGGACATGGCAAATCCTGCGGTTTTTCGCTCCAATTGGCCTTTATTGGGATGGGCCATTCTGAGAAATGCTTGAGATGTTTCTTGAACAAATCGAGATTTTGTCGAACAAACGGCAGCCGAACGGCGTTTTATATACTTAAAAGGGAACATTTATTGAGAGAAAGGAGCATTAATAAAAATGCACACGTTGAAAAAGATACTTGTATTGGTGCTGATTGCGGCAGTTGTTTCGCTTGGCGCGACAGGTTGCAGCAAAAAGAGCGAATCTACGCCCGAGGAGCACCCGTCTCAGGGCGCATCCGCTGAGGAAACCCCGGCTGAGGAAACTCCCTCCGAGGAACATCCTGCTGCGGAGCATCCCTCAGGAGAGCACCCTTCGGGCGAGCATCCGCAATAATGTTTTAAGCTCTTGACTGCGGCATGCAGTTAGAAGATGAAATGTCTGTTATGAACTGGCAAAAGGCAATACCAGTACTGGTTTGTGTTTGTGCAGTCCTCGCCGGATGCGGCACGTCCCGGGATGAGCGGGAAGAATCGTCGGACGCCGTATCGGAGGTCGTAACAGCCGATATACAGCAGGGTATCGAAAAACACATCGATGAGCAGACCCGCTTGGGCGGAGGGTATTTCAGGATTCACTTCGACGGCACGGAACTGCAACTGAAGCTGGTCCGCGTTCACACGGAGTACCTGGCGAATCTGGGACCGCGCCGGCATTTCGCCTGCGTGGATTTGGCGAGCACCGACGGAGATGTTTATGACGTGGATTTCTTCCTTGCCGGCGACCCAGGCGCGATGACCGTCACGGAAACCACCGTCCACAAAACTAACGGCCAACCACTTTACGTGTGGAAGCAGAAGAGCGACAAGACATGGCACCGTTTTCCATTCGAGGAAGCACCGCCGGACCTGCTCGGCGTTATCAAGGGCACCGATGAGTTTGAGTTCCTGTACCGGGCGACGCTGCCGGAGATGACCGAGACCGCCCGCATGTGGATTCCCCTGCCGACCACGGACTCATTCCAGACGGTCGAAGTAAAGTCCATCGAGGCGCCGGGACGGCGCGAAATACTGCAGGACCCCGAACATGGAAACCAAGTGCTCTTCCTGACGCTTGGCCCGCAAGACAGTGGAAAGACGGTCGATATCCGCTCCGCGGTACGGCGTCTTGAGAAAGGCGTTTATGCAGGACAAACGCCGACGCCGGGGCAATACCTCGAACCGGAGCGCCTTGTGCCGGCCGACGAAAGATTCCGCAGCATTGCCGAGAAGGTCGTTGAAGGCAAGAAGGGTGACCTCGTGCGTGCGCGAACCCTTTACGACCACGTCATAGGCCGTATGCGCTACATGAAGTACGGCTCGGGCTGGGGAAAAGGCGACGCCGTCTATGCCTGTGATGCACGCACCGGCAATTGTACGGATTTTCATTCCTACTTCATCGCCTTGTGCAGGGCTGTTGGTATTCCCGCACGCTTTGCCATCGGTGCGGCGATCCCCTCGGAGAGGAATACGGGCGGGATAGACGGCTATCATTGCTGGGCGGAGTTTTACACAGACGGCAGGTGGTGGCCCGTTGATATCAGCGAAGGCGACAAGTGTTCAAGCCTGTCCACCTATTACTTCGGCCACCATCCGGCAAACCGCATCGAACTAAGTCGCGGCCGTGACCTTGTTCTCGAACCGGGTCCGGCTTCGGGTCCGATCAATTTCCTTGCCTATCCGGTGTTGGAGGTCGGCGGAAAAACCGCGACCGCCAAAGTTGTGTTCTCCTTCAAGCGGAAAACGGCCGCCGAGCTGTAATCTTCACTCTGCAATCTTTATTTTTCCGAGGCCGTACCAGCCGTCCGGGTCTCTTCCGGATATCGCAAGTTTGACTCTGGGCTTCTTGGACAGAGGGTCCACTATACCGACCTGCAATTCGTATTCGCCCGCAGGCATACCGGATGGAATCACAACAGCGGCGTCATAAAGGTTGTCGCCGGGAAGCCAGGTCCTGATATCGGCTTCGGTCAGAATGATCTCGGTTTCTTGTTCGCCTTTGAGGCGAAGGGCTAACGGAAATTCTTTGTAGCACGGCGCGACGCCCTTATTGTCCCACCATGAGGTGAAGGAAAGCCTGGTGCCGGGCTTCATGGCAGCCGGGTAGGTAAACTTGCGAAGCACGAATCTGTAACCCATTCTTTTGAGCCACCTGTTGACAGAAGGCTGCCACTCGTCCGGGACAGGTGAAGACTTGCCGTTGAAAGAGGAGATGTGCCACTTGAGCGATTCGTCTATTATGTGGTCCACATCCCAGCCCATGTCCTTCCAGTGCTGCATTACCCAGCAAACTTCCAACGTAACCGGCGCCTTTTTCCAGGCATCCTGCACGCTGAAGTTGATGATCGCCTGCGGATAATAATCGTTCATGTGCGACCACGTCGGGCTGAATCCACCCATATCGCCCAGGCAATCGACCCTCCAGCCAACGTTCGCACGGGAAAGCGCATATCCGTTCGTCTTTTCATCGGTCAGCAGCATTACAAGATGCGTCAGCTTGAAGGAATCGAGGTAGGCATCGACCAGCGCCTGCCTTGTCTTTTGTGCCAGACGGGCAGAGCCGGCGCCCTCGCCCCAGGCTCCGACAATTGCTACGTCCATACTCTCAAGGTCCGCGTGCCCATCGTAGCGTTCCCCGAGAGCCCTTATCACACGGCCGAAGCACTCCACGTAGCGCAGGTCTTCCGGGTCAACCTGCCATTTGCTCTCGGGCCAATCCTTCTTCTCTCCGACCATCTCGCGGTACCAAGGGGGAACATCATTTTCCTGGCCGGTTCCGTATGGGGCTATGCGCAGCATAAGGCTCTGGCCCCGCTCTTTCGCGGTTTTGAGGGCATGGTCTATCAAGTCCCATCGGTATTTGCCTTTTTCAGGTTCTATGAACTTCCAGTACACCCGGAAATAGGCCATCGACGTCATGGGGTGGTTTTCATTTTCGAGGTTGCCGTCGAATTCCTGATATATTATCGGCTTGCCTTCGGTCCAGCCCTTGCCGGCGTTGAGGCTATCGCCGTTGAACCTTTGAAACGTCATGAAGCCGATTCCGGGGTTAATCAGGACCTCGTTGGTCTCTTCCGGCCGGACTACAACCGTTTCCTGTGCAAAAAGTGGAACACACAAGACCCTGGCCAATAAGACCGTGGCGGAAAATCCTGTGATGGAACGCGATATGCCCATAGCGATTGCTCCCAAGGTTCTATTTGAAAGGTATGCCCATTCTTGGGCATTTCCGGCTGAAGTCTATTTCCGCCGGACACCAAAATCCTGGTCGGCGTCTGGAAAAGTAATTTACTTGACCATGAAGCTTATATGGATTATATTTGTCCTTCAGTATTTCTGTCAACCAGCATTTGACGGATTGTATTATTGACAAAGCAGTTCAGGTCGTGTTATGATGGCGCGGCTTAGTGATAAGGAGACTGAAATGACCGAGTGTATGCAATGTCTGGGGTTTTGGACGCCCGGGCCCTTTGAGCTTATTGTTATTCTCATTATAGCGGTGCTTTTGTTCGGCAGACGGCTGCCCGAGATTGCACGCGGGCTGGGCAAGAGTATGACCGAGTTCAAGAAGGGTATCAACGAGGCCAAAGATACCAAGGATGATATCGTCAACGACGTCAGGGAAATCGGCGACGACGTAGCCAAGGAGGCCAAGAACGCCACCGGTCTCGACGAGCCCGACGATATCATGAGCTGAGGCGCCTGAGGCCGGGGCCGTCACCAACCTACCTCGTCTGCAAAATGCGCAAAGACAAAAAGAAGAAAAAGAAGCCCCGAGACCCTCTTGACACCACCATGAGCCTGGGCGATCACCTGGAAGAGCTGCGCGGGCGTTTGATGCTCGCTATCGGCGGTTTGCTAATTGGGACAGCAATTTGCCTGCTTTTCGGCGCGCGGATAATCAAGTTTGTCGAAAGACCATATCACAAAGTATTTCAGGCACACAAGGCCGAGCCTCAGACAGAAGAAAACGCATCAAAGCTCGTAGAGAATCTCATTAACAAGGTACGCCTGAAACTGGCAGCCAATCCAAATGCCTTGGACGTCGACCCTGAGACCGAGGAATTCATGTATAGGCTCTGCACAGAAACCCTTCTGGCACTGGTCAGCGATCCGAACTACGCTTTAGCCAGTCCATCAGCGGATGAGATGTCTTTACCGCGAACTCTTCAGACACTTGCCCCGGCTGACGGTATGATCAGCTACATAAAGATCGCATTGATGGCCGGCCTGATCCTGTCGTCTCCCTGGGTGTTCTATCACATATGGATGTTCGTAGCGGCAGGACTTTATCCGCACGAGAAAAAATATGTTCATAGCGCGGTACCTTTTTCCGCGACGTTGTTTGTCACCGGCGCTCTATTTTTCATTATTGTTGTGGCACCGCTAACGCTTAGTTTCCTTGTCAAGTTCAACCAGAGCGTGCTTGGCGCCAGCTCCAATTTCACTTTCGCCGACTATATTTCATTTATAACTATGCTGATGCTGATTTTCGGCGTCGCCTTTCAGACACCGATAGCCATTTTCTTCCTGAACAAAACAGGCCTGGTCTCGCTCGAAAGCCTGCGGAAATCGCGAAGATTTGTCGTGCTCATCATTTTTATAGTAGCCGCAATGGCTACTCCGCCCGACGTAATATCCCAGGTTACTCTCGCGATACCACTGTATCTTTTGTTCGAGCTGGGCATACTGCTGAGCTGGTTTTCACAACGCAAGAGCAAATCAAAAGAAGCAACTGCATAATCTCACCTGCGATGCACCGGCTTTGCACTGTTCAACCGCGCGCTTTACCTGGTAATAGTAGGTCGCATACCGGCCGTCTATAGAAAAGGTATTGCCGGTTCGCTCGACCTGCCGATCCGTAGGCACGCCATAAACATCCACGACATTGACTGAGGCCAGCGAAGCACCCTTGAACGTGATGGTAGCCTGTACGGGTTCGAGGAGCAACGGAGCACCGCCGGTTTCGAGCAGTTGCGTTCCGTCGTCATTGTAAACCGCGCCGAGCTGCTTGTCCTGCGCCATCGCAGTTATAAGGATATGCCCGGACTCGATCAAGGGCCGATTGTCCAGCGGCGTAAGCAGCAAGCTTATGAAGGGCGTCGGGCCGACGCGAACGGTTACGCCCGGCAGATCGCACGTGCGGCCGCCTGCGAAGCCTATTACTCCCTGCGTCTTCTCGGAATGGACGGTGACAACTTTCGCGCCGTAGTCCCATGTGAGCTGACCGGTGTTGCTGCGAACAACCTGCGCCTGCCGGTCCCAGCAGGCGGTCAAATCGCCGCGGTACGAAGGCCCCTGGCCGTCTTCGACCTTCAGCGTGACACGACCCGCCGCCAGGGCCTCCACGGCGGTACCGCCCTGGGCCAATGAATCATTTTCATCATAACCAACCTGGCCGTACTGTTGTTCGAGCGCATCGACGCCGACAAATATCTCACCGGTTGACAGCCGACGCGCCGATACTATTTCTCCTTCGTCGAAATGGTTGTTGTAGATGGCGAAGGCCAGGGCCGGGAACTGGCCTATGTAGTGCGGAGTGCCGGTTACATACGATCTCATATCCGGCCAGCCGTTGCCCATGAACGAACGCGATGCGGCGAAATGATAAGAAGCATCCCAGCCCTGCAAGCCCATGCCGTAGAACGCAAACAACGGTGCAATCTCGGCCTTCCACTGGTTCGGCGGCTTCTGCGTCCATTCGGTCATGATGAAGGGCTTGTTCTCGACCTGCCAGAGACCGCTGGAGAGGATGCCGCGGCCTGGCTTGTCTAAGTGGGTGTCGTTGCTGACCGAGCCTGCTGTTATGGAGTGGCCGCCGGCGCCGCCGCCGAAGTAATTATGCCGGTCGATGGCGTCCATGGCGTCGTCGGCCCAGAGATTTGCAGCCGAGGCCGCCGGTCCGCCCGCCTTCCACGCGGTCGTCACCGTCACCGCTCTGTATCCCAGCTCACGCAGCCGCTGCTCGCGGCGTTCGTAATAGCCGCACTGAACTTCGGCCAGGAACCGAATGAAGTCACCCATACGCTTCTTTTCGCCGGTCTTGTTGAGCCGTGGGCCATCGGCTTCCATCTCCCACGCGCCGTACATTTTCATAGTGGAATTACTTACCGAGTCGCCGGACCTCATGCCCGCGCCCCAGGCGACCTTCAGGTTCCTGTCGTTGCTATAGCGGTCCTTTACCCAATCCATCCACATCCTGCCGAGAATCGCCGCGTGACGGTCGAGCTTGCCGTTGTTGTAAACGGCCAGATCGTTGAGCGGCGAGTGCCAGAAAATACAGTCCTCGTTGTGCACTTCGACAATCGCCAGGGCCGGGTCGTCCTTGTAGGCAAGCCCGGCGTATGGGTTGACGTGTTCGAGAAGTGTCCGCTCCCATTGCCACTCCGCGTCCTGCAGTTCCGTCATCATATTGACCACGCCCGAAGTGCTCTTTCCGCCGCCCCTGTCCGGCAGTTCGCTGTAAAGGTCCGAAGGATAGCTGTCGGCAGGCGTGATAACATGAGGGTAGAACAGCGACCACGTCATGTAGATGCCGTTTTCCTTGAGAATCGAAAACCACCGATCCCATACGTCCAGCTTAGCCGGGTCGAAACGGCGGCTGCGCGGGCCAAGCTGCAATGTGCCAAGCACACCTTCCACCGGATGCTGACGAACCATGTTGATGCCGTGCTTGGCATAGAACCGAGCCTGGCGCTGTTGCGACTCGATTGTCTCGGTCATGGACGCATCGACGCCCCAGAACTTAACGGGCGTGCCGTCTTCGAACGCGAGGTTTTTTTCCGAACGTTTCAGGAAGCCGTGCCGGCCGGCAGGCGTCTCGATCAGGCCGCTCATATCAATAATCGAATCGCCAGAATGCTGGTCCGGCCCGGCCATGAGCATGAACCAATCGCCCGGCTCCGGCGCCGGAGATTCGGGGTCGGGTTTAATCACACCGGCGGGCGCCCACGGGAAATTAGTGAAGGCTATAGCATCAATGCCGCCGTGGCCCTGCTCATCGGCCCCGTCGCGGTCGGAAATGCGAACCTTGAGGGTATGTGAGCCGGTCGCCAGGTCCATTGTTCCGCCGAAGGTCCACGCTATAAAGCGAATATCGACGCCGGGGTCAACCAGGTCTATCCGGTTGGTGACATACGACAGGTCGATGGCCAACCACGAGCCGTTGTCGATGCTGTAGCTGTAGTCCGCCCCGCCGTTGCTGTTGCGGAAAGGATTCAGTCGAATCCACCAGGAATAATTCCCGCCTTCGACAATCGTGAACGTGTATGCGGCCGTGCCGGAATCGTGGGAGTTGTTGCTGGTATAATGCGAGTGCCAGTCGCCATCGGAGATGCCCGGACGGCCGGGAGAAAGAAG
>JBDREF010000123.1:0-16157 GCA_043820045.1 Planctomycetota bacterium
CTGAGCCAAAACCTCTCGGTTCGGCCCGGGCTCAATCCTGGCGACCTCTTCCTGGGCACGTTTCATCGTGTCCTGGGCCATTTGCAGTTCCGCCTGCGTCTTCAGGAGTGTGTCGTTCACTGTCTTGAAGTTATTCTCCGCCTGCTCCAACCGGCTCTGGAGCGTCTGGACCTGTTGAGCCGTCGTTTGTCGCAGCAGCGTTTGAAGATTGACATAGTCCTGCTTTGCGGCCTCTACCTGCTTTTGCAACTCCGCTTTCTCCGCCAACGCTTTCTGACGTGTATCTGCGTTGGCCTTGTTCACGTTATCCAGCTCCGTTTGCAGGTCAGCAAGCTGCTGCCGGGCGGCGAGTTCTGCTTTGTCGGCACTCTCTACTTTGGCCGTCAGCGCCGTGATGACAGGGACAAGTCCGACCGTGTTCGGATTCGCCGCGTTCGGGTCTCCAAGGTCGATGTGCGCACCGGCCGATTTCACCGCTGCTGCAACCTTTGCATTGACGTTGTTGATTTTTACCTCGGCCGAAGTTGACTCAGGCACTCCGCCAACGACCATGGACACCGTATGGTCAAGGTAGCCAACCACAGTGCCCAGCCAGCTCTTTTGGCTCGTTTTTGTTCCGATTGTGGTGCCGGTCGCCTGCCGTTCTCTATCGCTGGCAAGATCGTTAATTTCCCGCTGGGTGTCTTCCAGTCTTGCCCTGTGCTCCTCGGCTTTGACATAAAAAATAACCGCTACTGTAGTCGCGGCGATAAAAAGCCCCACAAAGGTTATTAGAGTGTAGAGCATGGCATTGCTCTGCTTTCTCCTGCGTGCCGGCATAATAAAGACTCCTCAGAAATATAGAAAAATCACCCTTAAAAGCTTGCTTGACATCATATTATCTCAATAAAATGCCCACAAGTCAACAAAAAAAGCCAGCGAGGAGGCGTTTTTGCGGCGGACCCGCCGCCGGGTGATTCCGGCACCGGTCCCGGGCGCGGCGAGCGGCAAAAATCGGCTCTCAAACAGCCTTCAAAAGGGGCGGCAATTGCCCTATTTGGTGTATTATATGTTGTGCGGCGGCGTCGGATTCTTCACTACCCGATGTGTGCAGGCGGGCGGGACGGACCAACTGGACGGTCATAAACCGCAGCTTATTCGGGGCGATAAAATCCTTTTTTCCGTTATCGGCGACGTAAACCATGTTTTCCGGCCTGGCGCCGAGGGTCTCGGTCAGCTTCTCGAAGCCGGCCGGCGACGGCTTCCAGCATTCTCTGCCGAGCAACTCAGTATAGACAATGCTCTTGAAATATTCTTCGATCCCCAGTGCCTGTACCTTCAATTGCTGGCCGGGCAGAAAGCCGTCCGTCAGCAGGGCCAGGGTGTACCTTGCCTTCAGCTCGCACAGGACTTTCCGGCTGTCCTCCGGCAGTTTTATCCTCGGAACGTGGTTGCGGTACACGTTCACCAGTTCCCGAATCCTGTCTTCATCATAAGACACCTCAAGCTCATCGAGTGCCCCGTTGAAAGTCATCGTACGGTTGCCGATCTTGAACTGGCCCCACAGCGCGGCAAAAATCCTATCGGCAGGGGGCATTTTGGGTTGGCCGGCAAGGTACTCGGCTACGGCGGCAAAGCCGCTCTTGCAGTACTGGATCTCATCGTAGAGCGTGTCGTCCAGGTCAAAAACGACTGTCGTTATCATAACTTCTCCCGGCCACCGGCGTCACCTAACAAGCAAAATACGCGCGATACACTGTGCATCGTGCGCCTGTTTAGGATATAATCTTACGCATTATCGGCTCGAATGTCGATATTTTCAATAATGTGGTCGTGCTTGATAATCGTGCTGCAATTTCGGCCGAAGTAACAAGCCGGACACAAACGAATCAAATAGAAAGGCAGCGGCATGAAATTCGTGCAGATTATGCGTCTGCGAGACTGGATAAAGAACATATTCGTTCTCGCAGCGCTTGTTTTCGGACAACAGCTTGCCGTCCCGTCGGCAGTGGGCAGGGCGGTCGCAGCTTTTTTCTGCTTCTGCCTGGCGGCCTCGGCCGTATATATCTTCAACGATATAATTGACCGCGAGACCGACCGCCTCCATCCCGATAAATGCAAGAGACCCATCGCGGCAGGGGCTGTAAGTATCGGCCCGGCCATTGTAATTCTTGTCGTATGCGCAGTGGCGGCACTTGTCGGAGCGGTCCTGCTGGCCGTGGATTTCGCCGTTGTTATCTTTGTGTATATCGTGCTGATGATCTTCTATTCGCTGCTGTTCAAAGAAATGATGATCCTGGACTGCGTGGTTATTTCGATCGGCTTTTGCCTGCGGGCCATCGCCGGGGCGGTCGTGGTGGGAGTGTCGATATCCTCGTGGCTGCTCATCTGCACCTTTGCACTGTGCTTGTTTGTAGCTTTCAGCAAGCGCCGCAGCGAAATAGCGCAGCTTCGCGAGGACAGCGAGTCGTTTCGAAAGACTTTGGCCGGCTACACACCCGAGTTGCTGGCCCACATGCTCAACGTGACCAGCGGCCTTGCAATCGTGTGCTTTTTGCTGTATGCTACGGACGAAATGACCGTAGCCAGGTTCGGCACGGTCAACCTGGTCTATACGACGCCGCTGGTTTTGTACTGCGTTTTCCGTTTCAGTGCGCTGATACAAAAAGGCAAATTCCCGGGCCCAGTTGAGCTTATACTCGCTGATCTGCCGTTTCAGATCGGCTTTGTGCTTTGGGCCTTGTTGTGTATCTTTATAATTTATGCCGAGAGCTTCGGTATCGGTCGCGGCAGCCTTTGAGATTACCCCGGGCTGTAGCCGTTGAGATTCCGGGCGGAGGATTCTATGAGCGAACAAAGATTACAAAAAGTTTTGGCCGCCGGCGGCATTGACTCGCGCAGAAAATGCGAAGAGTTGATACTCGAAGGCGCAGTGCGGGTTAACGGCAAGGTCGTGGACGAGCTGCCGGCTTTTGTTGACCCGGAAAAAGACGTCATAACCGTAGACGGCAAAAAGATTCACGCCGCACAGAAGGTCTATTTTCTTTTGAATAAGCCCAAGGGCGTGATTTGCACCAACAGCGACCCGCAGGGCAGGAAGAAGGCGATAGACCTCATCCGCAGCCCGCAGCGCATCTTCTGTGTCGGCAGGCTCGACGCCGATACGACAGGTTTGATAGTCCTCACGAACGACAGCGAGCTGTCGAACAGGCTGGCGCATCCGAGGTACGAATTGCCGAAGACCTATGTCGTGACGATCAAGGGCCGAATCGAGGGCGAGCAGGTGGAAAAGTTGAAAAAAGGAATCTGGCTGGCCGAAGGCAAGACCGGCAGGGCGTCGGTCAAGATAGTCAGGCGGGGACACAAGGAATCGTCGATTGAAGTAATGATTCGGCAGGGCCTCAACCGCCAGGTTCGCAGAATGCTCGCGAGGGTCGGCCTGTCGGTCAAGTCGCTGACAAGGACCCGTATCGGCAAACTCGAGATACGAGGGCTCGGGGTCGGCAGGTTCCGGCCGCTGACGAAACCTGAAGTGGCTTACCTGAAGAAGGTTACCGCCGACTGACCGGCAGGCAAGAGCCGACGGACTGTCAATTCTGCCTTTGAAGAATGGCTCTTGCCGAGTACAATGCTGCTGAAGGTCCTGGATCAATGAGTGCAAAACGTCGGCCAAAAAAGAAGAAATCGAGGTCACAAGCCAACAAGAGTCTCCAACGTCCGGAAGAACGTGCGCAACCGCCCGCAGACGAGGGGACGGGGCCATCTGTCTCAGGAGGGGACAAGAAACAAGGGGACAAAGAGCGGATGCCGCCCCAATCGATAAGCGGCCGGCGTCTGTGGCTGTTTCGTTTTGCCGCTCTTACCGTCGTTCCGATCCTGCTGCTGTTGTTGGCGGAGTTGTCTCTGCGTATGGTCGGTTACGGCTTTCCCACCGCCGCAATTGTCAAGTACCGCCCGGACGGCAAAGATTCTTACTGCGACAACGTCAAATTCGGCTGGCGTTTTTTCCCGAGGAACATTGCCCGCCATTGCGAGCCGTTCATCTTCCCCGCCGACAAGCCGCCCGATACTTATCGAATTTTCGTATTAGGCGCTTCGGCTGCAAGAGGCGAGCCGGATCCGGCGTTTTCTTTCGGGCGGGTCCTCCAGCCCATGTTGCAGGCCAGGTACCCGGCGGCAAAATTCGAACTTATCAACACCGCGATAGTCGCCATAAATTCCCACGTGGTCCTGGAGATAATAAAAGACTGCGCGCGGTGTGATCCGGACCTGTTCATCGTGTATCTCGGCAACAACGAGGTGACCGGGCCGTACGGCGCCGGGACCGTATATACCCTGCCTTCGGCCAATTTGCCCCTCATCCGGCTCGGCATCGCTCTTAAGACTACCAGGCTCGGGCAGTTGCTGTCGCGCCTCGTCGAATCGGCAGGGGCAGGGAAAAACCTTCCCAAGGTCTGGCGAGGGTTGGGGATGTTTCTCGATCACCAGGTGCGGGCCGACTCCCCTGATCTGGAAGCTGTTTACAGGAATTTCCAGAGAAACCTCGAAGATATAAGCCGGGTTGCAGGCAAGAGCGGAGCGAAGATAATCTTCTGCACGGTCGGCGGCAATTTGAAAGACAGCCCCCCGTTTGCGTCTCTTCACCGGCCGGACTTGACCGAGATGCAGAGCAAAGAGTGGGACGAGATATACCGGCAGGGCGTAGAACACGAATCGGCGGGCGAATATACCGAGGCTATGGAAAGCTATCTGGCCGCCGCCCGGATTGACGACAGTTACGCCGATTTGCAGTTTCGATTAGGCCGCTGTTACTGGGCCGAAGGCCAATACGACCAGGCCAGGGACCGGTATGTAAAAGCACGTGAGCTGGACACGCTTCGATTCCGTGCCGACACGCGGATCAACAGTATCATTCGTGACGTAGCCGGCGACAAGACGGCCAAGGGTATTTACCTGACGGACACAGCCGGGGTCCTCGAAAAGAACAGCCCCCATGAAACGCCCGGGCAAGAGCTGTTTTACGAGCACGTACATTTGAATTTCGCAGGCACCTATTTACTGGCTGAGACTATTTTCGAACAGGTACAAAGAATACTTCCGCCGCAGTGGTCAGCAAGCCAACGGGCTGATGACCGTCCGACATTGACCCGGGCCGAATGTGCCGCACGCCTGGCCTTCACCGATTGGGACAGGTACGAAACCGCCAATCAAGTTCTCAGCGGGTTCATCAAGCAGCCGCCGTTCACGAACCAGCTCTACCAAAAGGAGCGTCTGAGTCAGATGGAGCAGGATCTCGAGGCGCTGAAGATTTACCTTGCTCCGGACGCCCTTGCCGGGGCCGCATCGGAGTATCGCCAGGCAATTGAGAAGACGCCGACCGACTGGCACCTGCATTGGAAATACGGCAAGCTATTGACCGAAGTCTTGAAAGACTATCCGGCGGCGGCACAGCAGTATCGCCTGGTGCAAAAGTATGTGCCGCATTCTCATTTGGGATACAGCGCAATGGGGGCCGTCGCACTCGGACTCGGTGATTTCGATTCGGCAATCGAACAGTACGGCAAGGCAGTACGAATCAGGCCGACCAGCGGCGATGCACATTATCATATCGGATGGGCGCATCAGATGCAGGGCAAAACCGACGAGGCCGTAAAGTATTACTCCCAAGCCATGCGACTGGAGCCGGATTACGTGCCTACATACAATAATCTGGCCGAAATATTGTATCGGCAGGGCAAGGCCGATGAGGCGATTGAAATCTGTCGCAAGGGACTGATATTCTCGCCCGACAGCTCGATCCTGCACGGCAATCTGGGCACTCTTTTGAACGTGCAGGGACAAAGGGACGAAGCAATCAAGGAGCTTCGTACCGCCCTGGAGCTTGACCCTGATTCAGCCAAGATACGCAAAATGCTCGAAGCCGCATTGAACAAGCCTGACTAAATCAAGCCCGACTGTTCGCGGTCCGGCGCGGAAACTCTAAAAGAGCGGATAGATAAACGGCGCTATCGCCGTACCGCCGAGAAACACAACCAGGCACAACAGCAGCAATATTATGAGTATGGGCAGAAGCCACCACTTCTTGTTGTGCTTCAGGAAGAACCAGAACTCGGCGAGCAGAGAGGTTCGCTTCTGCCGGGCAAGCTCATCGAACTTCTCCGTCTTCTTCGGAGACGATCCCGAACCGTTTTGTTTCTGTTGAGAATTTTGAGACATTCCCATTCTCCATTTATTCTCAGAACTGCCGGAAATAGCGTTCGAGCTTATCTGGCGGCTTTCGTGCGACCCAGTAACTTTCGGCAGTCGAATCGAATTTGCGGCAGAGCGTATCACGGCCAATCAAACGAAACAGCAGTCCAAGCGGCGTGAGCAGCAGAAAGTAAAATATCGCCAGCAAAATGAAGCTGACCGCCAGGCCTATGGGCATCGTCACCGCCGTCAGGCCGACATAGATCACCCTGGTCAGCCCCGGATAGACAACGCCGCTCAAGAAGGTAACGCAGCCAAAGACAAAGATTATCAATGCCCATTGAATGCCCATGTCCTTCAATAGATAGAGCAACACGGCGATCACCGTCGATGCTATCAGTGCGGCTATGCCGAAATTGCGAAGCTCTTTACGGCTGGGATGCCAGTTGATTTCCATCAGCGACATTGTCAGGCTTTCCTCATAATCTCGGCGATTCAGTCCAGCTTAAATTGGGCCTTGTATTCGTTTATTTCGTGTTGGGCGGCCTGCGGCTGTTCTTCTTTGTAGAGCAACTGGTTTTCCATAACAAGGACATCCATGTTCGTAGCCATGAAACACCGGTACGCATGCTCAGGCGAGCAGACAATCGGCTCGCCGCGAACGTTGAAACTCGTGTTGATGATTACCGAACAGCCTGTCTTCTGCTTGAACAGGCACATCAAACGATGCAGCTTCGGATGACGGTCCGCATCGACGGTCTGAACGCGCGCAGAGTAATCGACATGCGTGACAGCCGGCACGTCACTGCGCTTGACCTTAAGTTTGTCCAGCCCTTTCAGCGACTCGGCCGGCACTTCAGGTGCCAGGCGCCGGTCTTTTCGAACGGCAGCCACCAGCATCATGTACGGGCTGTCTTCTTCCGGCCTCATCTCGAAATAGTCGTCCACGTCCTCTCTCAATACACAAGGTGCAAAGGGGCGAAACGATTCGCGGAACTTTATCTTTCGATTCATTATCGATTGCATTTTCTCGCTCCGCGCGTCGCCGATGATGCTGCGGTTGCCCAGGGCCCTGGGCCCGAACTCCATGCGCCCCTGAAACCAGCCGATGACTTTCCCCTCGCCGATAAGATCCGCCACTTTCTCAAGCAACTGCTCTTCGCTTCCAAAAACGTGGTACTTGGCGTTAACCGAATCGAGAAACCCTCGGACCTGCTCATCGCTGTAAGCCGGCCCGAGCAGAGACGCCCGCTGCATGTCACAGCCGCCGGCTTTGCGTTCGTTGTCAAGCAGTTGATACCATACGAACAATGCCGCCCCCAGCGCGCCGCCGGAGTCTCCCGCTGCGGGTTGAATCCAGATATTCTCGAAAGGCCCTTCGCGCAGGATTCGGCCGTTGGCGACACAGTTCAGAGCCACGCCGCCGCTGAGCACCAGGTTTTTCATTCCGGTCCGGCGGTACACATGCCTGACAGCGCGAAGCGCAATCTCTTCGGTCACCGCCTGGATCGAGGCCGCGAGGTCCATTTCCCGCTGCGTCGGAGGCGATTCGGGCTCGTGCCTGGGACCGCCGAACAGCTTTTCGAACTTCGAATCGACCATTACCGTCTTGTGGCAATAGGGGAAGTACGACATATTCAAACGAAATGAACCGTCTTCCTTGAGGTCGATCAGCTCGTCCAATATGAGCTGATAGTACTTCGGTTCGCCGTAGGGGGCCAGGCCCATCAGCTTGTATTCGCCGGAGTTGACGCGAAAGCCTGTGAAGTAGGTGAAAGCCGAGTACAGCAGTCCGAGCGAATGGGGAAACTGCATTATGTGGGTCAGCTCTATCCTGTTGCCGCGGCCGGTACCGAAACTGCCCGTGGCCCATTCGCCTACGGCGTCGAAGGTCAAGATGGCAGCCTCGTCGAAAGGGGAGGGGAAAAAGGCGCTTGCCGCATGGGACTCGTGGTGTTCCGTGAAGACATAGCGGCCCGTGTACTTTTTCTGCAATGCCCTGTCCATTTCTCGCGGCAGATGCAGCTTCTGCCGCAGCCACAACGGGATACTCATAAGGAATTGCCCGAAACCGCGCGGCGCGTAGGCGATATAGGTTTCCAGCAGTCTCTCGAATTTCAGAAGCGGCTTCTCATAGAAAACAACATGATCGAGCTTCTCAGCAGTCAGCCCCCCGGCCCGGAGGCAATACTCAACCGCATTTGTCGGGAATTGGCTGTCATGCTTGGTTCTTGTGAACCGCTCCTCCTGTACGGCGGCGACAATCTCGCCGTCACGCACGAGCGCCGCGGCACTGTCATGGTAGAAGGCCGATATTCCCAAAATATTCATACAGTTGTATCCATCAAGATCACCCTGGGAAATTGCCGTCCGAGTGCGCCTGCGAACCGGGAGGCAATTATAAGCTATATCGTCTGAAACGCAAAAAAGCATTGAATTCTCTGCTTTTTCGGCAACTGGCAGTATTCCGTCGGAAAAAAACGTTTTTTTGCCGTAAATTCCGGTTTGCCCTTGCAATTCTTTTTGGAAATCGTATATTTAGTGGTTTTTGGCAGGGCAAGACCCCGGCCTATGGGCAAATAGAATTAGGAGTGTATTTGATGTCGAGAGTGTGTTTCTTTACGGGCAAGCGAACGGTGGCGGGCAGAAGCATAGCCCGGCGCGGTAAGGCAAAATATCTTGGCGGCGTCGGCAGGAGGATTACCGGCGTTAGCAAGAGAAAATTCAAACCGAACATTCAGAAGGTCCGGGCCCTCGTTGACGGCACAGTCTGCAGGATCAAGGTTTCGGCCAAAGCCATAAAGATGGGACTGGTTCAAAAACCGCCCAAGCGAGACTACAAGCCCGCCGAGAAGGCGACCGGCTGATAAGACCGATTTTCCAAGGTAAGTGCGCATTTAAGCGGGGCGGGTTCTGCCTCGCTTTTTATTTAGGCTAAGGATAAGCCGGATGGCAGCGAAGATTGACGAAGCGCAAGTGAGAAAAGTCGCCAAATTGGCCCGGCTGGAGCTTACGGACGCGGAGGTCGCGGAATTCACAGGCCAGTTGAGCGCAATCCTCGGCTATGTGGAGAAGATGAACGAACTCGATACGGACGACGTCGAGCCTCTGGCACATTGCCTGCCCATCAGCAACGTTTTCCGCGAGGACCGTGTCAAAGAGTCGCTCGGAACAGAAAAAACTCTGGCAAATGCACCGCAGACGGATGGGGAGTTCTTCAAGGTGCCGAAAATACTCGACGACAGTTCCGGCGCATAACTGTCGTCAAAGACAATTTGGGAGGTATTCAGCATGAAGGCGGCGTATCTTTTGTGTTCTGCGTTGGTGATTTCGTTTCTGATTGGTTGTGCGCAGATGGAGAGAAGTAAGATGACATCGGACTTGGTTAAGCCGGGTGGACAGGAATCACAGGCATTTGAAAAGAAGATCACGAAGACTTTGAGCAGCCAATACTTGCTGTTTCTGCCGGAGGGCTACGGCCGGGAGCAGAAGAAGTGGCCGCTCATGCTGTTTCTGCACGGCGCCGGCGAGCGGGGAAGCAACCTCGAACTGGTTAAGAAGCACGGCCCGCCCAAGATCGTCGAGAACCGGAAAGACTTTCCGTTTATTGTGGTCTCGCCACAATGTCCCACCGATGACTGGTGGACCAAAAAGACCGAGGTCCTGATCAGTCTGCTGGACGATATCGTGGCTCGATATGACGTTGACACGGACAGGATTTACCTGACGGGCCTGAGCATGGGCGGATACGGCACGTGGGCCTTGGCATCGGACTATCCCGACCGGTTCGCCGCAATTGTACCTATCTGCGGGGGCGGCAACCGCATCATGGCCCGCACGCTCAAGGATATGCCGCTCTGGGCCTTTCACGGAGGCAAGGACAGCGTCGTCCCCGTGGCCGAGTCTCAAGTTCTTATAAAAGAGATCAATTCCCGCGGCGGAAGCGCCAAACTGACGATATATCCCGACGCCAATCACGATTCCTGGACCGAAACCTACAATAACCAAAAGGTTTACGACTGGCTCCTCGAACACCGCAGGAGCGACAGGACGAAGTAACGGGCAACTTTTCGCGATGGAAAACCTCAGTGCAAGTCAATTGAGTGAGAAAATTGCAGCCGGACAGGTTAGCAGCGTCGAGGCAACTGAGGCCGTGTTTGAGCGGATAAGAAAGTTCGAGCCGACGATTGGCGCTTACATCAGTACCTGCGAAGAGACGGCTCTGGAGGCCGCTGCGGATGTTGACAGGCGCATCGCCGCCGGCGAGCCGGTAGGACGATTAGCCGGCGTGCCGGTCGCGGTCAAGGACAATATGTGCACGACCTTCGGGGCCACAACCTGCGCTTCGAAGATATTGGAAAACTTCCACGCCCCTTACAACGCAACGGTGGTGGAGAAACTTCTCGCCGCCGATGCGGTAATCGTGGGCAAGGCGAATATGGACGAGTTTGCAATGGGTTCGAGCACGGAGAACTCAGGGCTCAAGCGGACGGTCAATCCGTGGGACATTACCCGCGTGCCGGGCGGAAGCAGCGGGGGCCCTGCGGCGGCGGTCGCGGCTCGGCTCTGTTTCGCCGCACTCGGGTCCGATACAGGCGGCTCGATTCGCCAGCCCGCCGGTTTCTGCGGAGTCGTGGGACTCAAGCCCACGTACGGCAGGGTCTCGCGATACGGGCTTGTCGCGTACGGGTCGAGCCTGGACCAGATTGGGCCGTTGACGCGAACGGTTGCCGATACGGCGTTGATGCTGAATGTCATCGCCGGACACGACCCCGCCGACAGTACCAGCGTTGACGAGACCACGGCCCCGGTCTGTGATTATCTGACAAATCTCGATGAACCGGTGGAGAAGCTCAAGATAGCAATCGTGCCGGAATTCACCGCCGGCGCCGATGAGCAGGTGCGCAAAGCCCTGAGTGAGGCGATAGATTTGTACAGGCAGCTCGGGGCCGAGGTAATCGAAATCGACATGCCCCATCTGGACTACGCCATCGCCGCGTACTACGTAATCGCCACCGCCGAGGCATCCAGCAATCTCGCCCGGTACGACGGCGTACACTACGGCCACCGGACGGAGAACCCGGCCGACTATGTCGAGGTCTATTCCAAGTCCCGCGCCGAGGCCTTCGGTCAGGAGGTCAAAAGGCGAATCATGCTCGGCACCTACGCGCTTTCGAGCGGCTATTACGACGCCTACTATTTGAAGGCGTTGAAAGTAAGGAACTTGATACGCGGCGATTTTGCGGGCGCTTTTGAAAAATGCGATTGCATTATGATGCCCGTTGCGCCGACTACCGCTTTCAAAATCGGCGAGAAGGTCAACGACCCGCTCCAGATGTACCTGTCGGATATCTACACGATAGCCGTCAACCTGGCCGGCATTCCGGGCATAAGCATCCCCTGCGGCTTCGACGAAAAGGGCCTGCCGATAGGCTTGCAGATACTGGCGCCGACCTTCGGCGAAGAGAAACTCCTGCGAATAGCGCGAATGTTCGAGAAAGAAACCGACTGGCATAAGAAAGAACCAGAACTAACAAATGAGTAACCTGCATCATAGAGTCATAGTCGGGCTGGAAATTCACGTGCAGCTTTGCACGCAGAGCAAGATGTTCTGCGGCTGCGCGGTGGAGTTCGGGGCCGCGCCCAACAGCAGGGTCTGCCCGGTCTGCCTCGGGATGCCGGGCGTGCTGCCGGTGATGAACAAGCAGGCGTATGAATACGCAGTCATGGTCGCGCTGGCCCTGAACTGCCGGACAGCCGCCTTTACGAAGTGGGACAGGAAGAGCTATTACTACCCCGATTTGCCGAAGAACTACCAGATAAGCCAGTACGATTTGCCGCTCGGCGCCGAGGGTTTCATCGAGATACCGCTCGAAGAGGGCCGGACCAAGAAGGTCGGCATAATAAGGGCGCACCTCGAAGAAGACGCCGGCAAGAATTTGCATACGGCCGGCAATTTCTCCCAGGTCGATTTGAACCGGACCGGTACGCCGCTGCTGGAGATCGTCACCGAGCCGGACATGAGCAGCGGCGCCGAAGTTCGCACGCTGGCCGTAGAGTTGCAGCGAGTAGTAAGATTCCTCGGCGTCTCCGAGGCCGATATGCAGAAGGGCCACATGCGATTCGAGCCCAACATCAACCTGATAATCACCAGAGACGGCACGGAGTACAGAACCCCCATAACCGAGGTCAAGAATCTGAACAGCTTCCGGGCACTGGAAAGAAGCGTCAGCTACGAAGAGCAGCGGCAGCTCGACGAATTCCTCGAAACCGGCGTTTGTCTGGAAATGGGCAATAAGACCACGCGAGGCTGGGACGACGAGCAGGAGGTCACCGTCCTGCAGCGGGAAAAGGAAGAGGCCCACGATTACAGATATTTCCCCGAGCCGGACCTCGTACCGGTGGAATTGACGCCGGAATGGCTGGACGATATCCGCTGCCGCCTGTGCGAGCTGCCGCTCAAGAGACAGATGCGATATGTCGAGCAATTCAAACTAAGCGATTACGACGCGGGAGTCCTTACGGCCGATCGCGCCACGGCGGACTTCTTCGACGAGGCCGTTATTGCAGGCGGAGAGCCAAAACGGGTCTGCAACATACTGACACAAACGGGACTGAAAATTGCCAACGAAAAGGGATGCAGCGTCAACGACCTGGGGCCGACGCCCGGAAGCGTCGCACGCCTTGCGGCGATGATCGAGGCCGGCACCATCGGTGCCGGCTCATCGACTGCCGTATTCGAGGCTATGGTCGCAACCGGCAAAGAGCCGGAAGCCCTGGCCGAAGAGCTGAACCTGATTCAGAAAAGCGATGCGGGCGAACTCGAACAAATCGTTGACCAGGTGCTTGCGGAAAACCCCGGCGCGGTCGAGGATGTAACCGGCGGCGGCAAGAAGAGTAAGAAGGCGAGGGGCTTTTTGCTCGGGCAGGTCATGCAAAAGACAAAAGGCCAGGCGAATCCGAAAGTCGTTTCTGAAATCTTTGCCAGGAAGCTCGGAACCTCCGGCGCAGCGTGATGAAAAGACTGGGAGCCGCTTCGCGGCCTTGTTTTGAATAGATTCCTCGCCTGCGCTCGGAATGACAGGCGTTGTTAAAAGGGACATGAGATGAAGATAGAAAAGAGCAGCAACATAAGCAAAAGTCCCGTCGAAATGGACGGTGCAAAAGATGTTGAGATACGATGGCTTATTTCCAAAGCCGACGGGGCGGAGAACTTTGCGATGCGGATGTTCGAATTGCAGCCGGGCGGGCATACGCCGTTGCACACTCATCCACAGGAGCACGAGGTCTTCGTCCTGGAAGGCCGGGGGACGTTCGTCTTCGAGGGACAGGAGCACCCGTTTGGCGCCGAGCACGTGATCTTCGTGCCGCCGGATAAGCAGCACCAGTTCAGGAACAGCGGCGAGACGGTTATGAGAATGCTCTGCATTATCCCGAACAGCCCGGCATAAAAATCGGAAACTTCCATTTTTTGTGATTCTCACCTAAAATCCGGTTGTCTTTTCAGGTCGAACCGGTTAGATTTGGTTTTTGTGTGGCGATGCAGGCATCTCTTTTTGGCCAAACAGGGTGCGGGTTAAGTTCGTCACGATTGCAAGGATGCGCTGGGGGGCGTTTAGCCGGTAGGAGATTGAGCTATGGAAAGCTCTGAAAACAAAGGGAGGCTGATCGATCAGGCCAGGGCGGCACGCCTGCGCAGAAGAAGGAAGCTCAATTCGTCAAGCGACCACACCAACGACGTGCCGCAAACTCAAATCGACGCGCTAATAGAAACCGCAGAGACGCTTAACGCATCCGAACCGCAATATCGCGCCACACTTGACGCGATGAGAGATGCGATAGTCGTCATTGACCGCGACCTTCGAATCGTGCTGATGAACGAAAAACTCCAGAACTGGAGCCGCGAGTTGGGCCTCGATGTCAGCGATGCGACCGGCCAGACGATATTCGACGTCTTTCCCTTCCTGCCGGAGAAGGTTCAGGATGAATATCGCCGGGTATTCGATGAAGGAATAACCATCACCACCGAGGCTACGAACGAAATCCGAGGTAGGGAAATTGTCACCGAAACACGGAAATTGCCTATCTTCGAGGCGGGCAGCGTCGCAAAGATAGTAACCATAATCAGGGACATTACCGAGCGCAAAAGAACCGAGGAAGCACTGCGGAAAAGCGAGAACCGCTACAGGGCCGTGGTTGAAAACGCAGGCGAAGGCATCGTCGTCGTGCAGGATGGAGGGCTTCAGTATGTTAATCCCTACGTTGAAACTGTCTTCGGGCGCACACAAGAGGAGCTGGCGTTTCGACCCTTCGTAGAATTCATCCACCCGGATGATCGGGATCAGGTGATGGACATTCACGCCAGACGTTTCAAGGGCGAGGAAGTACCGGGAGTCTATGAGTTAAGGGTCGTGGACAAGCACGGCGAGACAAGATGGCTGGAGAACAATGGAATATTGATCGAATGGCTCGGCAGGCCGGCCACATTGAATTTCCTAAGAGACATAACCGATCGCAAAAACGCAGAGGAGGCTCTGCGCGAAAACGAGGAAAAATACCGCAGAGTTGTCGAGGACCAGACCGAGTTCATCGTTCGCTGGCTGCCCGGAGGGATTCGAACCTTCGTAAACGACAGCTACTGCCGTTATTTCGGGGTCTCGCCGGATGAAGCGGTCGGCACCAGTTGCTGGCCTCTCATCAGCGAAGACTTCCACCGCACATTGGGAGAGAAAATCGAATCTTTGACACCTGAGAATCCGGTCTCGACCGATGAACTTCAGGTGGTGAAGCCGGACGGAACGACGGCCTGGAACTTTTGGACGACCAGGGCGCTGTTCAATGACCAGGGCGAACTGATAGAGTATCAGTCGGTAGGCCGGGACATTACCGACCGCAAGAGAGCAGAGGAGGATTTGGGAGAAAACCAGGAACGGTTTCGTCATGCCTTCGAGAACGCCAACGTGGGCGTGTGCCTGGTGGACATGGGCGGCACCATTACCAGAGTCAATGGGCGAATGTGCGAGATTCTCGGTTACGAGGCTGAGCAGTTGCAGGGTATGAGCGTAAACGATGTCGCGCATCCGGATGATGTCAACATAAGCACCGAATTCATTCGACACAGCATTTCCGGCGAAATAGAAAACGCCAGGTTCGAGAAGCGATATTTCCACGCCGACGGCCATGTCGTATGGTGCCAGGTCTCCAGCTCGCTTGTTCGCAATACCGGCGGCGAACCTCTCTATTTCATCTCGCACATTCAGGACATAACCGAACGCAGAAAGGCTCATGATGCCATTGAGGACCGCCTGCAATTCGAACGGCTGCTTTCCAGCATTTCGTCCAGGTTCGTAAACCTGCCGGCCTCGGAGATCGACCGGGCCGTCGAAGACGGGCTCGGACTCATCGGCTGGTTCTTTGAAGTGGACCGTGTTTCCATAGGCCAGTTTATCGGCAGTGAGAAAAAACCGCGCACGACCCATTGCTGGCTGGCCGACGGCTGCGAACCGGAATCGAAAACGCAGGCATTCGACACGGTTTACTCCAACATGGCCGCACGACTGATAGACGAGGGGAAATTCGTGTACGAAAAACTGGAAGATATCCCCGAGACCTGGACACAGGAAAGGCAGTTCGCGGCGACAACCGGCCTCAAGGCCGGTCTGATTGTCGCGCTGCGCGTGGGCGGAACGGTAATTGGGGCGATTGGAATCAATTCACTTCAAGCGGAGCCGACCTGGTCGGATGAAACGGCCGAACGCCTCAGACTCCTCGGCGACATATTCGCAAACGCACTTGAACGCAAGCGGGTCGAATATGCGCTGATAGAATCCGAGGCGAAATTCAAGAGCCTGGCCGAGCAGTCGCCCAATATGATCTTTATCAACAAGGGGGGCAAAGTGGTTTATGCCAATAAGAGGTGCGAGGAGGTTATGGGATACACGAGGGAGCAGTTGTATTCTCCCGACTTTGATTTCCTGAGCCTGATTGCA
>JBDREF010000124.1:0-3903 GCA_043820045.1 Planctomycetota bacterium
ATCCTGGACGTCCTGCTCGGTAATCTTTCCGCCGGGGCCTGTGCCTTTGACTGTATTGAGGTTCACGCCAAGATCGGATGCGAGTTTCTTCGCACGAGGCGATGCCATCACTCTGCCTTCCGGCTTGCCGGGCTCGGGTTCGGTCGGTGCGGCGGCGGTCTCAGCCGCCGGAGCAGCCTGTGGTGCGGAAGGTGCTCCGCCTTTGAGCGCATCGACAAAACTCTGCGGCACATCTTCGTCCTTTCCGCCAAGGACCAGCATCGAAGCGCCGACGGGGAGTGTTCCATCGACTTGGGCCAGAATATGCTTTACGAAACCGTCGGCGGGCGATTCCATCTCCAGGGTCGCCTTATCGGTTTCTATTTCAAAGATTACATCCCCTTTTTTGACTTCATCGCCGACCTTGACCAGGCAATTGACGATGGTTCCTTCCTCCATTGTCTGCCCGAGTTGAGGTAATCTTACTTCTTTTGCCATTTGCAAAATCCTCTCTATTCCTGTAACCCGGCGGCATAACCGCCGGAAGAAACTCCAAGTAAAGCCGGAGGGCTTAGTTAAGTACTGACGATTTTCTTAACGGTTTCCACTATTGTCTCGACGCTTGGGATGCTCGCAGCCTCAAGCGGCTCACTCATCGGCGGGGGCACATCTGCCGCGGCCAGATTTACCGGGGCCGCATCGAGATAATCGAAGCCGTGCGAGCCGTCGCCGAACTCGTACTCCATGAACCTGCCTGCTATTTCCCTGCCGGCGCCGCAGGTGCAGAAACCTTCGCTGACCGTAATCAGTCGTCCGGTCTTGCGGACCGACTGGGCGACCGTGTCGATATCCATCGGTTTCAATGTTCTCAGGTCGATGACCTCGGCGTCGATACCGTGCTTGTCGGCGAGGATCTTTGCAGCGTCGAGCGACCACATTGCCATCCTGCTGTAGCTGACGATGGTTGCGTCGCTGCCGGGCCTCTTGATGTCCGCCACGCCCAGCGGGATGATATAGTCGCCTTCCGGCACAGCGCCGAGCTGGCCGTAGGTAGCTTTGTGCTCGATGAATACGACCGGATTGTCGCTGCGGATGGCGGCTATGAGCAGCCCTTTCGCGTCATAGGGCGTCGAGGGCATCACGACATAGAGCCCCGGCGTGTGCATGAGCCACGCTTCGAGCGATTCTGAATGGTGGGCGGCAATACATCTGCCCACGCCGCCTTCTGTTCGAAGCACCATCGGCACTTTGGCCTTGCCGCCGAACATATAGCGATTATAAGCGCCCACGTGCACAAGCTGATCCATCGCTATCGTGACAAAATCGACGTACATTATCTCAGCCACGGGCCTGATGCCGCGAAGGGCCGCTCCGACGGCGGCGCCTGCAATCGCCGCCTCGGATATCGCCGTATCGATGACCCTGTCCGTACCGAATTCAGCCAACAGGCCTCGCGTCGCCTGATACGCTCCGCCGTAGAGGCCGACGTCTTCGCCCATTATGATAACGTTTTTGTCTCCTCGAAGTTCTTGTGCCTGAGCGGCGACGACGGCCTGGCCGATGGTCATTACATCCATGCCGAACCTCGACTTGGTTTCGCCTTTGGCTTGTTCTGTTGCCTCTTTCTTGGTCTTGGCGGTAGATGAGGCAAGCGCAGCCTCAAAAGCTGCCGTTGCCTGCGAGACCTTTGCAGAAGTCGCCTTCTCGGACTCTATGAGTTCCGCCGGGTAAGTCTCATCTACGTACACATCTTTGGCTACGTCCGCGGGATTCGGCCAGGGACTGTCAATGCCGAATTGCGTCGCCTGTTCGATTGTCGCAAAGGCCTTATCCTTGATTTCATCCAACTGCTGCTGGGTGCACAGATTATCGCCGAGCAGTCTTTCACTGAGAACCGTGATCGGATCTCGCTGATGCCATGCCTTCTCCTCAGCCTTGGTTCTATACGCACGTGGATCGCTTCGGCTGTGCCCGTACCAGCGATAGGTCTTGGCCTCGATCATGGTCATCTGGCAGTCTTTTCTCGCCTTTTCAACAGCGTCCCGGACCGCGAGAAATACCGCGACCGTGTCCTGGCCGTCAACAATCGCGGCGGGCACGTCGTAGGAGGCCGCTCTCTGTGCGATGTCCTCGATATTGCTTGCACGCACAGCTCCATCTATATCGCTGCCGGAGAACGGGACGCTCATTCCGTAAAGGTTGTTTTCGATAATTGCCACCAGAGGCACGGCCAGCGTCGATGCCATGTTCATCGCTTCATGAAAGCTGCCGGTATTGGTCGAGCCGTCACCGAAGAACGACAGCACGACTTTTCCGGTTTTTCTGTATTTCTCCGCCAGCGCAGCGCCGACCGCCGGTGCCTGGTTGCCGCCGACGATGCCGGTCGAGCCGAGGTTGTTGCATTTGTCGACGTCGGCAATGTGCATTGAGCCGCCTCTGCCCTTGCAGTAGCCGGTTTCCTTGCCCATAAGCTCGGCCATCATCTGGTTCCAGTGATTCTGACGCTCCTGCTCGCTGTCGGCGTACTTGTTGCCGATCGCGCCGCAATGCCCGTGGCCGCGGTGAGTCGAACCGATCACGTCGCCGCGTTCGATAGCAGCTATCGAGCCGACAGCAACCGCCTCTTCACCGGCGTAAAGGTGCGAGGCGCCCTTTATAATGTTCTGACCCAAAAGGTCGAAAACCTTCTCCTCGAAGAACCGAATCTCGTAAATGGTTCTGAGCCAGTCGGTCACATCCTCCAGGGTAATTATCCCGTCGGCTATAAGCTCCTTCAGCTTCACAGGCGGTTTCTTTCGAGTATCCTCAATGCCAAAACCCATACAGCAAATCTCCAGAAAAGACCCATTTCTCAGGGGCGAGAACGAGGTATCTGCCCCTCTCATAATTAAGAATTGGTAGTATAGCACACTTTTTCGCGGAAAAGCAACCGTGTGGTTTCCATTTTGCCCTGTTTTTTGCAGAATAACCGGCAAGACAGCACTCCTTTTTGCTTGATGGCAGGCCGGCTCGTGCCTAAAATCGTACTCTCAAAAAAACTATCTATCTCTCAGGCCGGGCGGTTGGGTGAAAACTCGCTTGCTGGTGAAGTGGAAGGATGTTGTCTATGAATCGAACGAGATGTGTCGTACTTGTGTTTTTAGGTGTTCTCTTGGCCGGAGGGGTGTGTTATGGCGATGACTGGCCTCAGTTTCGCGGGCCTGGTCGCGATGGCAAGTCGGCGGAGACCGGACTGCTGAAGACATGGCCGGAAGGTGGGCCGAAACTTTTATGGTCGGTAGGGGGGCTGGGTATCGGTTTTTCGTCGGTGTCTATAGCCGGGGGGTTTGTATATACAACCGGTATGATTGAAGGGGAAGGGTTCTTATTCGCACATGATCTTGGGGGGAATCTGAAATGGAAAGAATCTTATGGGCCGGAATGGACACGGTCGTACAAGGGGACCCGGACCACGCCAACGGTCGATGGGCAGCGAGTCTATGTTTTTAGCGGCACCGGAATAATGGTCTGCTCTAACGCCAAGACGGGCGAGAAGGTCTGGCACGTTGATACTCTGACGAAGTTCGACGGCAAGAACATTCGCTGGGGCATGAGCGGCTCACCGTTAATCGATGGGCGGAAGGTTTACTGCACTCCCGGCGGCGAGAAGGGAGCGATCGTCGCATTGGACAAAATGACAGGCGAAACCATCTGGACCACTGCGGGGCTGGACGAGTCATCGGCCTACAGTTCTGCTATTCTCATCGAAAGAGGCGGCAATCGCCTGCTTATAAATATGATTCAAAAATCTGTCATCTGTGTAAACGCAGACAACGGCAAACTAATCTGGCGGGAACCTTACGTGACACCTTCCGATACCGGCGGCGTTACGCCGGTCTATAAAGATGGGTGTGTGTATGTTACCAGCGCGGTCGAGCGCGAGTT
>JBDREF010000125.1:0-14256 GCA_043820045.1 Planctomycetota bacterium
ACACAACTGAAAATCTTATCACTCGAACGAGTTATTTTCAGGTACGCACATGCAGTTAGCAACGCGGCTAAAAAGGCCATTGTTGTGACAAAGTGATAGGTATACTGCGTGTACAGAATTAGCACGAGAACCGGCAAGGCATAGCAAATCAGGTGATTTCGCAGTGCGTTTGCAGTTTTCAGCAGGTAGTCTAAGCACAGGCACATCAGCCATGCCTGGACTGTTACAACTAAGGCTCCCGCCCAGGAATAGAAAAAGAGTTCAGACAAGAAGGCCGAGAGGTATTCGACAGGTCCACCTGGAGATGATAGGAACGACACAAAGAAAGTCCAGCCTCTGTAAAAGACCGGAAAGTTTGTTATTACCCCGGCTCCATGATATATCAGTCTAAGATCTACATACAGCCAGAGATACAGATAGACAAGAACAAAGAAGAGAAAGCTTTGCAGCAGCCTTTCCAAGCCTTGGCTTGAATACTGCTTTACTATACCTTGTATACAAGGCTGCGAAACCGACATCCGCCCTGAGGGTTTTGGAAGCGAATTCGACATCACTTTCCTATGCTACGTCATTAAGGAATTCCCATACAGATTTAGCCGAAACAATAGTATATACTTCAAGTACTATGGTACCAAGGTTCCATGTCAATTTCACTGATTTTCCGACACCTTCAGAGTACTACGTCGAAATCAACACAAGAAAAACGAGGCATTCGCGTGGGTATATACCCCGTGCCCCGGCGGTGCTGAGCGCTGCAATAAAATAGGGCGTCCGCAAACACAACGCCACCAAGGGAGAGCGCGCTCTGGCCGGCAAGGGTGTGTGGAGTCATTTTGGCGACACGGGTTTTCAGAGAATTCTGACGTTTTGAAGCTCGTGGGAAGGGTGCCTTTCCATATTCATCACCTTGTTGCTCACTTATCATTTACGAATTCAATAAGATTATACAAAATCTTGTCCGCAACCGGATCCTTGCCGAGATTATCCACCAGGCGAAGTTGAGAGAGGATACAGCGTCCACTTCCGAGCGGGACTATGACCATATCGCTCCCCCACCACGTCTCACCGGGTCCATAGTAGTGGCGTTTGCCCAAGTCATAATCAGGGAACCAATCGAAGCCGATGGCGCCAACGATCGTTTCTCCGCCAACGTCCAGCAGTGTGCTCTGCGCCCAGATGTTCTCGTAGATCGAGCCCATCATGCAGTTGACAGGCAGACCGGCGAACACCGGATGATCGTTCACGATGTGCGGGATGCACGTCCATGTGCCGACGGCTTGCTTCGAGCGCGCGTCAATGGGCAGCAGGGGCGATGCTTTGCCCCCAATACCCCACTTGACGTTCGGTCCGCCCCCCTGCAAATAGACCGCAGTTCCTCCGGCCTTGATAAACGCTGCGAGATTGTCGAAAAGCTTCCTCTGCGCCGGCGTGCCCGCTTCGGTGCGCGAGGCAAATACGGGAAGGGAACGGTCGGTCTGCGCGTCGAAGTCCTCAAACGTGATCCCGGCTTGTCTCAAGAACGGCTTTAGTGAATTGCTCGGGTCAAGGACCGCGATGCGCTTCTTGGGAACGGCCAATTGCTCCGTAGTGAAGACGTCGAAGCTGTAAGCGTTGCCGGCAACCGGCGAGCCATCGTCCGCAGCGATCTCCGCCTTTACCGTATGTGTCCCCTTGGCCGCCTTCGTATCGAGCTTCTCGCTGAAAAGCTGTGTGATGCCCGATAGCATATTGGCTTTGACGGTCTTCGTGAAAATGATTCCACCGTCAGCGGCGGCCACCTCCACCTTCAGGTTCCCTTCGACGGCATCCATCTCGTTTACGCCGGTGATCTCGATCTTCGTCCCTCGCTCGGCATATACATTGCGCGGACGAACACGGATCGAAATGATGCGCGGCTGATTTGCAGCTTTGGTACCTTCATACGCATAGGTCTTCGGATGGCGGAACAGATCAAGCAGCCCAGCACCGATGATCCAGTCGCCCGCTGTCAGGGCGTGAATGCAGTAGCCTTTAACATCGGGATTGCAGCGCACCGCCTCGATCATGCGCCTGTTCGCCGTGCCGTGGATATGCTGCTGGTCGAGGCAGAACGTTTTGAGATCGGGATAAATCCTGTCGAAACCGCTTTCTTTCAATGCCTGCCTGTGTTCATCAGCGAGGCGGCGATGGTAGCCGGTGGGCGGCGCAATCGGGTTGCCAATTCTCTCGAAGCGCTCGTTGTTGTCCACCAAGTCGGGCAGACTTCCGTAACCCAATTCGGAAAAGAATGTCATCAGTCCCGGAACCACATTCCTGCCGGGCAGTCGGCCCTGCAGCCCCATCTTCCGCATTTGTTCATGGGTTTTGCCGCCGGTTAGTATCAGCTTGTTGTAAACCTCCTCGTTAATCTGCGGACCGGGATAGTCATGAATATCATTGAACTTGGTGGGATCGGACTCGTAGGGCAGAAACATGTTCGCACCTTGTGCCCACCCGCCCGACTCATCCAGGATCAAGCGCGTCGGATCGAGTTCCCGGGCGAGCATCGACATCGGATGCAGCAACTGTTTTAAAACCGGGCGTTTCAGCTCGTTGAACAGTTCCCACTGCACAACACAGGCGCGGTTACGGTCACGGAGAATGGTTTGCCGCACTTCGTTCTCAACCCGCCGGGGCAGTTCGGGCGTTTCCACGGGAAAATCCATACATTCGACCGCCAGGCTGCCCACGGTCAGCACGCCCATCTCGTCGGCGAGGTCAAGCCACGCAGGCGGCGGAGGTTTGCGCCATGGGCGGATCATGTCAAAGCCGGCCTCTTTCGCCAGCCGGATCTCCCGAATCGCCATTTCGCGGCTGTCGGGATAAGCCAGTTTTACCGGGTACAGCCCTTCGAAGAAAGCGGCTTTCAGATAGATGGGTTTGCCGTTCAGACAGAACCTCTTGTTGCGAATCGTGAATTCACGCATCCCAAAGCGGGTGCTCCGGCAATCGGAAACCGTGCCCTCGTACGCCACACTCACCTCGGCAAGGTACAGGTGCGGATTGTCCGGCGACCAGTATGTTGCATCAGGTATTTTTACTCTCCAGCTCTGTCTGATTGTGCCCGGTTTCAGGTCCAGTGTCTTGTCAATGTTTGCGGCTATTTGGCCAGGCGGTCCGACTGAGCGGATTGATATCTCGACTTTGGCGGACCCGGCCTTTTCGCCTGTATGCACCAGCTCCAGATGGAATTCTGCGGTGTTGTCGGCAATTTTCGGCTCAATGAACACATCTTTAACATAAACGTCACCGGTGGCGATCAACTTTGCCGGTTGCCAAATGCCGCCTGTGATCGCGCCTCGCCATTGCGGCGTTTCCATCTTGCCGACGCCGTCGATTGTTTTGTCTTGCAGCAGGATCGGGCCGACGACGCGCAGTGTCAGCGTGTTTTGCCGGCCGGCTTTGATCAGCTTATCTACGCGGAACTCAAACGGCGTGAAACCGCCTTCGTGAAAACCCACCGCCTGGCCGTTCAGCCAGACTTCGGCCCGGTAGTTGACGGCATCGAAGTGTAAACGGACGACTTTGCCCTCCCACTTTGCCGGAACAACAAACGTACGGCGATAGAATGCAACACCTTCGTAGTCTTTTTCCGTTAACTCCCAACAACTCGGAACAGTAATCTGCCTGGACTTCTCCTTCGGGAAATTCTCTTCACGAAACCATTCGTTCCGCCTTCCTTCGTTGTTCCGGTCAAAAATGATCTGCCACGTCCCGTCCAACGACAGAGATTCCCTCATACCGTCATCCGCATGACAACAGAGCGACAGTACAAGAAGAAACAACATGATGAAGTATGCTTGAAGCACATTTCTTCTCATGATCATACCTCGGTGTCCACTATTCACATCTTTCCCTACCACCCGGCATCTCATTGCCATACTCTTCTTAGTTCTCCCATCAACTTTTCCACCAACCGCTCATTTTTTCGGTTCCCTGCAACATTTTCGTTTTCATCCGGATCTGTGTCGTGATCATACAGTTCGGTGGCGATTGCGTGCTCTCGGTTACGATCATCTACCCAGCAGACAAGCCGATACCTGTCAGTCCGTACCGTATAACCCATCAGGTGGTTCTCATAACTATCCCGCGACCACTGGCCGGCTTCCTCGGCTTGGAGCCGGTCTTCGACATATTTAATCAAAGGACCAAAAAAGGTCTGCCGCATCGCTTCAGAAAGCGGCAATGCCGCCCATTCCCGAAGAGCCGGGCAAGGAAACTGGCTGAATACGGCTTTCTTCCATTCGCGGTCCGGATTATGCAGAAGCGGTGCAAAACTCCTACCCTCAACATGGCGCGGCACAGACAAACCCGCCAACTCGCATAATGTCGGATACATGTCCAGCAATTCGACCAATGCTTTGCTCGATTTGCCGCGTGCTTTCATTCCAGGCGCGCTTACGATCAGGGGCACGCGGGTGGCAATTTCGTAGTTCGTGGCTTTACCCCAAATCCCGTGTTCCCCCAGATGCCAACCATGATCGCCCCAGACCATGATGATCGTGTTATCTCTCAGACCGAGCCGGTCAAGTTCCGCAAGCACCTTACCGATCTGCGCATCAACGTAGCTCGCGCACGCGAGATACGCGTGAATCAGTGTCCTGGCCATATCATCGGGTATATCTCCGGCCTTGGGTATGCCGTGACGGACCCTCAGCTCAAATGAGCTGTGCAGTCCCATGGAAGGAGCATTCTTTGGGGCAAAAGGATTATCCGCAAGCTGTATCTGCTCAGGATCATACATGTCCCAGTATTTTTTCGGCGCTACGAACGGCAAATGCGGTTTGTGAAATCCAAGCCCCATGAAAAAGGGTTTTCCTGAACTCGAAGGACCTTTAAGCTCACGTAACGTAGCAACGGCCGCAGCCGCACTGCGTCCGTCATTGTACGCGTCGTCCGGAACATCAGCACATTCATACGCCGGTCCACAGGCGAGCCCACCGAACTGCCCGCTGCCGTACTGCTCTTTCACTTCTTTCCTGCGTTGCTCAACAATCTTTCTGTTTTCCGGTAACTGGTAGTCCCCCGCAGGACGAGGTTGGTAAGACCTCGGATAAACCGGTTTCCTGTTCCATGACTTTTCCTCATCACGCATGTTTCCGTGATAGATCTTCCCTATATATATGCTTTCGTAGCCGTTTCGAATAAGGTGCTGGGGTAACGTGATCACGTCGGGAGTCGTGTCGCGAAAGTATGTATCGTTGTCAACCACGCCACAGGAATTCGGACGTAATCCCGTCATAAGGCTCGCTCTGGATGGTCCGCAAATCGCCTCCTGGCAGTATGCACGGGTAAACCTCAATCCTTCTTGCGCGAGCCGGTCAAAGTTCGGAGTTCTAACAAGCCTCTCCCCGTAACACCCCAGCTCCGGCCGCAGATCGTCAACGGCAATGAAGAGGATGTTGGGTCGCTTTGAAGGCGCGCCGAAACTGGAAACAGCAAACTGGAAACTTGAAAGAGCTACTGCTCCAAGGCCTATCTTCTTCAGGAATTTGCGCCGATTCACTTATTCACACTCCACATATTCATTGAGTTGCAACTCGGCTGCCGTCACTTTTTGCAGAAATTCTTAGTGGGTTTGTACAAACATTTCTTGCATCGGACCGACAGGCCGTCCTTGTGTGACCTTTGTTTGTAATACTCGCTTTCTCTCTTCCACCGTTTACACTTGGTGCACAATTTCTCTTTGATCCCCTTGACGACCCGGTGACGGTCTTCATATTTCAGGTTCCTTCTCGAACCTTTTTTCTTCTGTTCGAGACGCTTGCGGGCGTTTCTTTTCTCACAATCCTTGCAGCTTAACGATAGTCCATCCTTCAACCCGCGGTTTCTATAGTAATGACTCTGGTCCTTCCACTCCTTGCAGCGATAGCACAGCTTCTGTTTGACACCTCTGACTATCCGATGCCGCTCCTCAAATCTCAGATAGACTCTTACCTTCTTTCCCTTTCTGTACTTCCTGCGAAGCGCTCGTCCATATGCCCTGTCGCAGTCTCTACACCGAATATTCAGGCCGTCCCTCTTGGCGCGATCTACGCCAAATTCCCTCTCTTGCTTCCACTTCATGCACTTGGTACAGCGCTTCTGCTTCACGCCTTTAGCCGTGCGATGCGTTTCCCTAAACTTGTAGTATCGCTTCGTCACTCTGTTGGTTCCTCAGGGCAGCCGCCATATTAGGAGCTTTCGTACATTCGCATGGCCTCATTTATCTATTGGCTCTGCTTGCCTTCTGTTTGTCCTCTTCCTCGCCAATGAACTATCCACGATCCACAGCCATTCTTCTCTCGCCTTTTTTTCAGCTTCTTCGTCCATACCGGTCAGCCATGATTTACGTACTCTCGGTTCCTTCCGTTTCGCCATGGCGAGTTCCTCAAATCTTGAGCCATTGCTGGTGGCCAAATCCACACGCCCAGCCTTTCTTGACACCTTGGTTGCACCGGTACTGCTGACAGCCTTTGAGATAGTCTGAAATGCGTTTGGTTTTAGCCCTGACCATAACCTGTAGTCTAACCGAGAAGGGTCGAAAAGGCAAACTTCAATCTTTCAACAAGCCGGTACTTTGGCCTTGACATGGAGCGGCCACTCATGCCATAGTGCATCCACCGACTAAGCATTCACGCCCCTGCGGATATCTCGCTTTTTCCTCTCCCTCCGCACCGCAGGGGCTTTTCTTCGCCAAAAATGCGTACCACCACAGTTGACAACTTGCTTGTAGATTGGATATGATGCACCACGCTCACGGAGGAGCGGCGTTATTCCACATTTAGAACAGGCAGTTCTCGTGCAGAAAGGGCACAGAATGAAGATGGATGAATTCCACGCTTTGAAAAACGAATTGGAGCAATTGAATGTGGAATTGAAGAGATTCAAGGAAGAACTTCTGACCACGAGAATCGAGGAACTGGAACAAATCGTCCATGCGCCCGCGAGGAGGTCACATCTAAGAATGCCTGAGATAAACATGTTGACGGACCAGTAAGCCCCCGTCTCTTTCGGTTCGCCTCGTAGGCAGGGGCTCATTACTGAGTTGGATAGCCCAGAAAGACATCTGAGAAGAAAAGAGTTTAGATGCAACTGACGCCGGAACAAGACTGCAGGGTCAAAGCAATCATGGCGGAGACGGACTTCCCGTAAGCAGCTCGCGAAACCGGACACATCAAGGAAGGTATCTTGTGGATTCTCGAAGGGCAGGACTATCCTCGCCTGCGGTGGGAACTGAGAACTGATTTGTGCCTATTTGTCTTGCGTCAGAAGTGTACTTGACCGTACGGTTACGAACAATGCATCAATTCACAAAGCTACTAATGTCCTTCGAAACCTATTGTGCGATGGTTGCCGAAGAAGAATTTGAGAAATCAGTTGAGGAACTGATTGGCAAGGAGAATACTCGCATTGAAGGCAGGGCGCTCTTCAAGCGATATTTGGAGAGATGCAAAGACCTGGCAAGAAGTGACCATGTTTGCAGTAGGTATGGCCCGAACCTTGAGGTGCTTGTAAAACGTGGGACAAGAGGCACCCCCCCTGCAGAAGAGGAACTGGAAGAAGCGAAATTGGACATGGCCATAATAGAATTCTATAGACACGTGGTCGGTCCACACGCCGTGGGCGGTCTTTCCCCAGGAGTTACATATCCAGATTGGCAAAGTGCCATTGTAGGTAGTTTTGAGACAAAAGAAAGGTATCTCCAGGCGATAGGGCTGATCACGAAGGCTCACAAGAACATACTGAGGAGCAAAAGAGGCCTCGATAGTTATTTGAACGTGTTTCTAAAGATGATTGATGCCTGCGAGCGCGCCAGGGAACGCATGTTTGACTCGGCCCTTATAGTAGGCAGATACAATATTAGCTCTGAGTTGTGGGAACAAGAAGCCAGTGAATTCAAATTGACAAGAAAAGCGGAACTGAACAGGGCTCTTGGAGATCCGACCCGTATAGCTGGTTTTGTTTATATCAACAGAGAAGGGGATTTGGTTCATTCCTATCGCTTTGCCTCGATTGTTGAGAATTCAATAGGGGAGACAATAACTTCAGAGGCAGGAGACTTGAGCCCAGTATTGCTGGTGCCGCACACATTTACAAAACATTTGGGCATTCCTGTTGCTGTTGCGCTGGTCTATTTCGGAAACCAACAGCAGCGCAAGCTCACAGTATTGTTTCAGTCAAAATCAAGTTCTGAGGAACCAGATAATACATAAACTCTGTCCACAGCGTACAAGATCATCGGATCGGAAGCGGCGGGTGCGGGTCAAAGCTCAGCACAAATTGAAGTGAAGACACAGTCCACTGGAGGTTCCTCCTATCTCCGCGTATCCAGCCGCTCTTCAATCCGCTGGATACGTTCTTCCAGGTCCACCAGCTCTCGGCACTTGAGGAAGTGGCTGATTAAATTGTTAGCCGTCAGACGCTTGACCGGCTCGTCTTTGGCATCCCGCAGCCCCCACGAGCGTTGAACAAACGGGGCCTATACCGAATGAATCAGCACAGGCCCCATATTGGTGCAAACCTATCATATCAGCAGTTCAATTGCCTGCTCCCTTCATAGTCTCTTCAAAACCTACCGGATTAGCCGAATGTCGTCAAAGTACATCTGCCCTGTTCCGCCGGCGGCAGGGCTGCCCTTGGTGCCAAAGCCAATGGTTATGGTATTGACATTCACAAGGTTCACGCCCTGGTCGGCAACCGGCTGCAGGTCGATTACCCACTGGTTCCATCCGCCTTTCTGCGTGGCCGCAGGATCATCATGGTAAACAACCGCTGTTCCGTTGAGTGCGACGAACATCCGCTCGGCGGAGTTAGCCGAGGCGCCGCGGAACCACAGTGACAGCTTCGTGACACCTTCCTCGGTCCAGTCACGCGGAGAGACCAGCGTCAGCGTAGCCTCGGAGGTCTTGAGGTTGTTGTTATAGCGATAAACCATCGCCTGAGAGCCGCCGTGAACGACAGTCTGCTCGGCGTAAGGGGGAAGGTCGTTGCCGACGAGAGCACCATTGTCCGTAGTTCCGAAGCCATCAATCCACTTATCGAATATCCTGTTGCTGTTGGGGTCTGGTGGGTCGATATCGTTGTAGGACTCGAAGTCATCCACCAGGATGAAGTCGGCCGTCGTGAAACTCCAGACAAGACCCTTCACCGGACCCGCATTGTAGACTGCATCGACTCGCCAATAGTAGTCGCTCTGCCATACGAGTTTCCCGGGGTCGTAGCTCTCGGAGCCTACGGCCCTGTTGCCTTTGTACTCCGGCGAAGCAGTCGTTGCATTCCTCACGGCGTTTTTGTCAGTTCCGAAGTAAACATCGTGTGAGATGGCGGTAGTCCCCGGCGTCCAGTTGAGCTTCGCATTTATCTGTACATCCGCAGCACCGTTGGCCGGCTGAGGATTGCCCGCAGCGCCGGGGGTTGTGAAGCTCCAGACGTCGCCTTTGTATGTAGCCAGAGCATCAAACTCATCGACCCGCCAGTAGTAAACCGTTTCCAGTTCGAGAGGGGCGGCGGGAGTATACTTTGCAGTCCCCTGGGGCAAGCCTCCGGCAGCGTTGTTTACGCCATCGTAATCGGTGCCGATATAAACTGTGTGCAACTTGGCGCCGAAGCCCGGCGTCCAGCTAAATTCTATCCCGGGATCAATAAACTCAGCGCCATCAGCCGGGTCGGGGTTATAAGCGGTCTTGGGTGGAATCGAAAAGCTCCAGACGTCGCCCTTCCAAGGGCTGTTTGGCTCAGCATCATTGACCTCGTCGATTCGCCAATAGTAGGTCGTACCGGGAGCAAGGCCGTCCGGGTAGGTGAATCCCGGGAAGCCTGCCGTAAACATTGTAGAGGTCTGGTTGCCTCGGAACGTATCACCGGTACTGTTGTTTACATCGTCGAAATTATCGCCCAGATAAACATCGTGGGAGACCGCAAAATCTCCCGCGTTCCACCTGAGGATAACCCACGTTTCCGGATGAAAGGCACCGTCGGACGGGTCGGGGCTCCGGGCAAACGGATATGCTGCGCCGCTTCCTTCCATAGCCGACAGAAGCTCGTCCTCCGTCAGGCCATGGTTGTAGAGCCGCACGTCGTCAATCATTCCCATGAAATAGCCCGCCGGTTCCCCACGGCCGATGCGAAGTTCATTGTCGCTTTCATTGAGTTGCCCGGAGACGTCCATCGCAACATCCAACTGGCCATCCACATAGATGATCGCCTGGGCGCCATCATACGTTACGGCAATGTGGACCCATTCGTTGGTGGCCAGCACCTTTGTCCCCTGCAATAAGCTCTCGCCCGCAGACGTGTTGAGGTAAACCCGCACCGTGTCCGGCTGCACGCGGATCATGTAAATAGAACCTGTTCCAGTATCTGCTATCTTTCGGACAACGTGGTTTGCTCCCGGCCAGTCTTCACCATTGACCCAGGCGGCCATGCTCACCTGGTCCCCGTTAATATCGAGACTCTCCGAGTCAGGTGCGGCAAGGTAATCGGAACTGCCGTTGAACCTTATCGCGCCACCCAATTTTCCACTCTGCACCCACACAGGAGCGCCCTCGAACTGCGCATCGTTCCCGTTGCCGCTCGAGTCAAAAGCCGTAGTCCCGGAGCCTTCATCCAGGCGCCACCAACCCACAAGCTCAGCGTCTGCGTTGCCCGTAAGCGCAAGACCCAACGCCATGGCCAAAGATATCGACAACAATGATTTCATGCTCATAGCAGAGTTCCTTCCAAGAAAGTTTACGATAATGTGACCGAAGATAGTGTCAAATTCTGAGTGCGTCTACTGAGGATATTTCCATACGGTCTGACACGCCTCCTTCCTTTGAGAGCCCTAAAAACAAGCAGAATCCTGCCCAGATGACCTCAGTTCCACGGATTCCATCTGACTTTACTATACCAGATCAGCCGCCTTCCCGTCAAGAAGAATCTCTGCACAACTCGAGATGCCGGGATACTGCGATTTCATTCTACAAGCTCCTCACAGTCCCCGCTTCTGCCCATCGGCGAGGCTCGAATTCGTGATATCTCGATCGGGCAGTGCGGTTTTCATTACTTGTGTGAATTACTCCATATCTTCTTGATCGTCTCTTCCTGAGAATATCCGATGGGACAATTCGAACTTCGGGTGTTGGCCCGATAGTTGCCGAACGTGTCGTTCGGACATGATATCATCCGGCTCACCGGCATTTGCAGGTGCCCGTTAGGATCGGTTTCCTTGATCCAGTTGTAGGCATAGACGAGCCATTGGTTCCTATATTCTTCGTTCTGCAAGGAAAACCAGGAGATCTCATCCCAGCCCCAGACAAAAATCGACCTTGTATCTGCAACGTTGGGCGTTCGGCTGCGGCCGAAATTGTCGAATTCGACAAGGTACGGCAGGCTTTGGCAGCTCCAGCCGCTCGGCGAAATACAACCCTTGCTTCTTCTATAGATGGCGTCTAAGTGATTTACCTGCAACTGTGCCTCATGGGGCTTCTCCGGGATTGCCTTGATGCGCATCGGAAACGAGTTGAAATCCAGAAGGCTGACGCCGCCAACGATCATGCCCCCCGTAGGCACGTGCGCATCCAGCAGCACTATCTTACGGCGGGCGTGGGTCTTCGCATACGCACGGATTCTCGCAACGAGGCGAGACCATTCCTTCAAGTCCGGATCGGCCATGCCGATTAGGCCCACCTGACCCAGGTGAAGAGCCTCGCAGCCGAGGTCGATGTATGAGCCCGCCAGGTAGTAAAACCACAGTTGCGTTTCCGGCCGGGTGACATCGGGCACGCTGGCCCTGCCCCAGTGATTGACCAGCTTGCCGTCTTTGTTGAGCATCGCTTCGTGGGAGAACGTCCTGTCCTCGATGGGGAGTCCGAGGTCCGTGAATACCCAGGACGGAATCTTCACGCGGTTGACCTCTCTGCTGATCGTTTCAAACAGACATCCCTGGAAGATGACGTCCGGGTCGAATGCATGAACCTCATCGATCAACGCTTTCGCGTCCGTCCAGAAGTTAGGATCGTTCAAGCGGCCCTCTCCGTTCCAGCGGTAGATCGCGCGGCCGATGAACTTGGCCCCGATACTGTGGATCAGACGCACGTCGTCGTCTCGGTAGAGATATTCCCGATTGCCTTCGGGCTTGCCCGTGACCAGGAAATAAGCCATAGTCACGGAGCGGTCCAGATAGTCCTCCAGCACCTCCCGCGAGATGGTCCCCTCGAAATGATACCTATCCGACCGTGGAGCCACCTGTCCGGGTTGGGTTTGTGGAGAAATTTCTTTCGGCCGCGATGGCTCCGACGCGAGTCCCACACTGTTCACGGTGATGACGGCATAGGTGTGTGTCTCGGCGGCCTTAGCCGAAACATCCATGTATTGCATCTGCGGCAGGGGTTGCGCCGGCGTATCGTGATAGGTCATGGATTGGAACAAGGGGCGTCCGAATTTGCCTATGGGCGTTTGGGGCACTCTCGCCAGTTCCTGCCCATCTCGCAACACAAGAAAGCAGCGGATACCGCTCTCGAAATCCGCGTCGGTGCTCCAGGTGATTTCCGTTCCCCGATCTTCCTTGGACGTGACCTTCACATCATACGGAGCCGGCGGCGGTGTCGTCCCGGCAGTACCGAATATGCAAATGATCAAGGATGCCCATAAGGTGAGTCCCGTTCGCGCTGCGAATCGCCAACCCGCCGGGTTCTCCGTAGCCTGAGGGTCTTCCTGTTCAATAGCCTTTATGATAAGACTCACCGTGTTCATTCTGTCCCCTCACATTGGCCATGCACATAATGTTACCCAACCCGACAATTCTATGATAACAGATGGACCATTGTGAGGACAGGGGAAAACCGCAATGTGTGCTTCATGGAGACGTTCACCTATGAAGAACTCAAAGTCAAATACTAAAATCCCTGTTGCCACAAAGAATTCTTCTTTGAGGCATCCGCGTTGCGACGCATCAGCGGTAGTCACTCACTAATTGGCGCCAGTCATTAATACACTAAGAGTTTTTCTGTCGGGCAAAAACTGTCCGCAGAATGGTCAGACAAACTTTGTTTTTCCCGGCATCGACATGGGCCTGATAGGCAAGTCCATGTTCCAGGTCAAGTTGTCGTGGACGAGTTTTTCCTGGGAATTCATGGCCTGGTCCCAGGTAATCTCTTTTCCTGTGTATGCGGCCATGCGTCCCATGAGGGCCATGAGCGTGCTGTGGGCCATCCAGACGCCGTCATTGATGGGCTCGCCCTTACGGATGGATGCGAACAATTCATCATGCTCGACCTGATACATGTCGGCCTTGCGACCGCTATAGCGCCAAGACTCCTTGCCCGTGATGATGGGGTCATTCCAGCCCTTGATGGTGCCCACACCGTCGGCGCCCATCAGGTAGTCCGAGTTGTCACTGTAGCAACCGCTGATCTGACGCTGTGCCATGAACGCGCGAACGCCGTCCGGGAATTCGTAGAAGACGTCGATGTGGTCGAAGATATTGCCTTCGTTGTTTGGGAATTGGCGGCCGCCGGTTGCCACCGCCTTGAGAGGCAGGACTCCATTCATCGCCCAGGCAATCTTGTCCACGCTGTGACATGCTTGTTCCACCAGCCCATCCCCGGAAAGCCAGGTGAAGTTATACCAGTTGCGGAGCTGCCATTCAACGTCGGTCACGCCGGCGGGACGACTGCTGGCCGGGGGCATGGATTTCACCGGTCCGGTCAGATAGGTGGCATAGACGGCACGCACGGAGCCGATGGCACCCTGGTGTACTTGCTGGTAGAATGCGCGGCGCGCCGGATGATACCGCCAACAGAAGCCGGCCACCAGAGCCAGGTTCTTCTGCTTGGCTTTGGCGGCGGATTCGAGGACGGAACGCACGCCCGGAGCATCGGTGGCCATGGGTTTCTCGCAGAAGATATGCTTGCCGGCCTCCACTGCCGCTCGCAGATGCTGCGGCCGGAAACCAGGGGGTGTGGCCAGGAGAACCACATCAACGCCGCTATCGATCACTTTCTGGTAAGCGTCCAGGCCCACGAAGCACGCATTGTCGGGGACCTTTACGCGGCTGCCGAATTCATCGTTGCCCGCGAGGTTCTTACGGCTGCTCTGCAGGCGATCATCGAAGGCGTCGCCCATGGCTGTCAGGACCACGTTTTCACCGGTTGTCAGGGCTTGCGCAGCAGCACCGGAACCGCGGCCCCCGCAGCCTACCAGTCCGATGCGGATTCGGTCGTTGCTTGCCCCGTATGCGTGCGTGGCAACTGAAAATCCTGCCAGGGCGGTGACTTT
>JBDREF010000126.1:0-36083 GCA_043820045.1 Planctomycetota bacterium
TCAGTACCGGAAAGCTGGAAGTGATCAACAGTAAGATCGGAACCCTCCAACGCAACGCCTACGGCTATCGCGACGACGAATATCTCAAACTCAGAATCTTCAATCTGCACAACTCAACCTACGCATTAACCGGATGAACCAAATTTACCTTGCTTTTATTCTCAGAATAGAGAATTTCGTTGCTTTTATTCTCAAAATAGAGAAAATTCCACACCTTTATCCAAGAAGACCAGGCACGAGTTATACTAGGTACTTTCAGTAAAAATAACACTTTACATCGTGTTATGCCTGCCAGGTATAGAGTTCTTTCTTATGGTGGCATATCTTTTGCAATGCTGAGGTTCAAGTGTTTTATCGTCATTATAAATTCCGTTCAAGGCCAATGGCTCTGAATAATCAATGTTCTTTTGATAAAGGAGTCATTTGTGGCCAATCCAAGGAGCGTCTTATGCGGCTTTTGTTCTGCGGCCAACGCGCAGTCGTGAAATAGCGACTAATTACAGAAAGGCCAGAGGCAAGTGAAACGGCGATGACTGTTAGGCTCTGTTTGAAACCAGTTCCAGATATGTGGAGGTGTTTCAGTGGACTTGGCGCTTTCCATTTTGTCGAACAGGGTACGTTGGCTTATTAACCTCAGGTGGATGTTCTGCTTTAGTGTTATAGGGGTCGTCTGGCTGTCATCTTCCGTACTTGAGGTTGTTACACGTCCAGGGCCACTTTATGTCTTTGCCGGGATTATCTTGTTGTACAATACTCTTTTTGTACTTTACGAACGGTACAGAACGTGCGGCCGACTAAATCTGAATAAGCATATCGTGGTGCAGATGATCCTGGATCAGATCAGTCTGTCCCTGCTGTTGTATTTCTCGGGTGTGCCATACAATCCGTTTTTTTTCTATTTTGTATTCCACATTGCCATTGCGGCGTTGCTCCTGATTGGATGGGCACCCTACATGCTGGCTTTGCTGGCCTCGTGTCTTGCAGGCGTGGTGATGATGCTGGGATATCTGGGGTGGGCGCCGATATCGGCTTTCAGTTTAGACCCTGGATCCTATCACGCTACTGTGCTCGGAAATGGACCTCATGGGGTCTATCTGGCAGGATTCTTCATTGCACTGACGACCACGCTGTGGATCACGGTCTATTTCACCTCCTCTGTGCACAATTATTTGTCTCGGGTCCAGGGGATTATCCGACAAAAGGAAAAAATGCTTGGCATCAGTCAGTTGGTAGCCGGTATTGCACATCAGATTTCCAATCCTCTCGATGGCATTGAAAACTGTCTGCAAACTATTGGTCGCAGTGTGAAGGATGATGCCCATCTGACTCAATATGTTCAACTCATGGCCGAGGCACTGGAGAGAATCGAACGAACCACCAAGAGTGTCCAGGCCTTTGCCGGGCCTCACGGGCTCACGCTGCAAGATACAGATGCAAATGAGGCCATTGAGGCCGTAGTTCAACTCCTGGACCAGAGTATTTCACAGAAAATACAGTTAGTCACCGAATTGGGCAAAGTGCCTCAGGTACGGGGAGACCTGCATATACTGCAGGAAGTCATATTCAATCTCTGTGCCAATGCCCTGGTGGCCATGCCGGATGGTGGCAAGTTGTGTTTACGCAGCTTTGTACTGGAGGCGGACACGTTTAGCCAGTTCAAACGAGTGGCAATTGAAGTGGCTGATACCGGCTGTGGTATTCCGGAGAGTCACATGGACAAGATTTTTGAACCGTTTTTCACGACCAGAAAGGATGCCGGAGGGACTGGCCTGGGACTGGCTCTGTGTCGAATGTTAATCTCGGAGATGGATGGCCAAATTGAGGTCAGCAGCGTGCCGAAACAGGGAACCACATTTCGGCTCATTCTCAATGCCGCAAGGCATGATTTTCGTGATAAAGAGGAGCATAAATGAGAGTATTGGTTGTTGATGATGAGAAGATTAAACGCATTTCGCTTACTGATGATCTGGCGCATGCCGGTTTTGAAATGGCCTCTGCTTCACGTGGCCAAGAGGCGATTGACCTGTTGGCCAGAGGCTCGTTTGATGTGGTGGTCACAGATATTCGCATGTCCAACATCGATGGTATGGAACTCCTAAAACACATCAAACGCGATAAAAGTGCTCAAACAGAAGTGATTATGATGACTGCCTATGGCAGCATCCCCCTGGCTGTTGAGGCCATGAAGCTTGGTGCGTATAATTTCATTACCAAACCTTTTCGCAATGAAGAACTGATCCCACTGCTGGAGAGAATCAGAGAGAAAAAGCAGAGACCACCGGAAGTTGTAAAAAGGGAGGAAGCCAATGATCTGTCCAGGCTTGAACAGGCCATTATCGGTAATTCCCCTGCCATGTGCGAGGCCAGACGGCTGGTTCAGCTTTATGCGAGAAATGATGCCACCGTTCTTCTAACCGGCGAGACCGGTACTGGCAAGGATTTAGTGGCCAAGACTATTCATGATCTATCAGACAGACGGTCGGCAGCCTTTGTTAAAGTCAACTGCGCCACCTTTCCCGATCATCTCATGGAGAGCGCCCTGTTTGGTCACGCCAAAGGTTCCTTTACCGGGGCAGATCATCAAAAAGACGGTAAATTCGATTTGGCAGAGGGCGGAACCATCTATCTGGACGATGTGGATGATATCCCTTTGGATCATCAGATTAAACTGTTGAGAGTCATTGAAGAAAAGGTCATTGAACGGGTGGGTGCTGCTGTGCCGATCCATGTAAACGTCAGGATCATTGCCGCAACCAAGAAGAATCTCTTAGCCGAGATCCAAAAAGATTCCTTCCGAAGTGACCTGTATTATCGACTTAATGTCTTGCGAATCAGTCTTCCACCTCTTCATACTCACCTTGTTGATTTGCCCCTCATGGTGGATCATCTGTTGAAGCGCATCGCACACGGTCAACCCTACAGCCTTCATAAAGAGGCTGTTCAATGCCTCCTGTGTCATGCATGGCCGGGGAATGTGCGTGAACTGGCACACACTCTTGAAAGGGCCTTTCTACTTGGAAATGGCCGTATTACACGTGATCTGCTGACGCCTGAGATGGAGGCGACTCATGAAGGTCTTGCAGCCAACGGTCGATTTAACATCGCAGTCAGTGAAACTGAACGAGAGCTTCTGCACCAGGCATTAAAGGAGGCCAACGGTAACAAAAGCGCTGCTGCCAGGGCCCTGGGCATGAGGCTATCCACTTTCAGAGACAAGCTGAAAAAACACAGCCTTTAGGCTTAGAACCTCTATGTCATAGCAGCGGAATCCCGACACATTAGCGGATTCCCGCAAGTTTATTCTACCCCTTTTGCAGGAAGACAGGGTGAGTGCCACGATGTACTTTCAGCAAGTACAACGCCTTACATCGTGTTATGCCTGCCCGGTATAAAGTTTTTTTATGGTGGCATATCGTTTGCAATACTTCCGTCAAGTGCTTTATCGTCATAATAAATTCCGTTCAAGGCCATAGGCCCTGATAATTACAGAAAGGTAAGGTACATGGGAAACGGCGACGACTGCCAGTTTTTCCCGTTGAGCTTCTTCGCCGATTAGGCTTGTTTATAGCCTTATGTGCTGATCGTGGCATCCACATTGGATTGGAAGGAGGTGGTGCCCCCTGAGATAATGCTGACAAGTTTCGGCTTAGCATGTTGATAATTCTCATGTAACAGCCAACACACACTGAGATTTGTGCACAAATCTGCAGAAAAGAAAAACAATTTAAAGGAGAATGCGATGCAAACAAGAACAAGATTAGCTCTAATGTTCGCCCTTGTCGTCCTGTTGGTGGGCACTTCGAGTGTGTTCGCTCAAGTACAAATAACTGATTGTATGAGTTGCCACAATGACACAACAGTGATCACTGACAAGCAAACTGGCATGAGCGAGGCCGTACATGGAACAGGTGAATCCTACGGGCGCGGAACAAGCGCCGGTTGTGCCGGTTGTCATTCCGGCGGCGCCTTTAGCAAGATGGTTGCTGCTGGGCTGACCCCCGACACAGTTGAGGCGGGAGATCCCAACCCGACCCGCCAGGACTGCCGCACTTGCCATCAGGTTCACACCAGCTACACCGTTGCGGACTGGGCTTTGGAGACCACCGCTCCGGTGAAGCTCTACGCTTTCGAAGACAAAACCTATGACGGTGGTAAGGGTAACCTGTGCGCCAACTGCCATCAGCCGCGCCGCCTGATTGCTGCACCGGATGCTGATGGCAATATCAATGTCAGCAGCTCCCACTGGGGCCCCCACCACGGCCCGCAGAGCGCAATGCTGCTCGGTCAGGGCGGCGCCGGCGATGTCATAGGTAATCCCAGCGCGCACGCCATGTTGGTAAGGGACACTTGTGTTACCTGCCACATTGGCAAAGACAACAGCCACACTTTTGAGGCAGTTATGTCGTCTTGCCTGGATTGCCACCAGGATGCCGAAGATTTCGACATCGACGGTGTTCAAACTGAGGTCGAAGCACTGATCGCCCAGGTTCGCGATCTGCTGGTAGCCAAGGGCTTACTCGATGAAGAGGGACATCCGATTGTCGGGATCTATCCCGCTGCGCAGGCTTCTGCACTCTGGAACTATATCTTCATCGTTATTGAGGATGGCAGCCTTGGCGTTCACAACCCCCTTTACACCAAGGCTTTGTTAGAAGCATCTATTGCGGCTCTGCAGTAAGCGGCGCAGCATTGAAAACCAGATAAGTAATGAAACTGGGACTGCCCCAAAGGCGGTCCCAGTTCTATTTGGCCCCGGTTTAGGGCAGGCTGATACAGAAGCAGAGGCCTTTGTTTACCGGGATGATGATGGCGAGATCTCCACTCGTTGTGCCACATGTCACAGTATGCTGGGTCATCTCGATTTCCTGGGTGTTGACGAAACTGATGCCAACGTAGTGGATAATGCCGCCCCGCTCGCTCGGTACGACGGTTGAGCGTATTGCCTGCCATAATGACGCCAGTGCCGCAAAGGATCGTGTGGTCTTTCAACATAGCAGCGGGTTCCCGACACGTTAACGGTTTTCCGCAAGTCAATTCTGTACTTTTTGCAGGAAGACAGGGTTTGAGTGACACGATGTACTTCTATTAAAAACAACACCTTACATCGTGTTATGCCTGCCAGGTATAGAGTTCTTTTTATGGTGGTATGTCTTTTGCAATGCTAATGGTCGTAGCGGCTGCGGTTTTTGTTCTGCGGCCAGCCCGCAGTTGTGAAATAGCGACGGCGGACGTATTTTGCGAGCGTTATCGCCGGCGTCGTGGCATTGAAGGGACTCACAGCGGAATTAAACGTTGCACCGGCATGAGTTGCTTGCGAGTTCGTGGTTAAGCCTTGAGTCTTTCATGCTGTTTATTTGAAGAAAACCGGCCGGAATATTCTATGTGCCTTGGTCTGTGCTGAAGATCCGCGGCATTGTCTATCTAAGGGCTCGAGTGGCCGTTGAATGCAAGCAGGAACCCTGAGATTTAGAATTGACACAGAACTAACGCTACGAACCACAGAAGTATACCAAAATGTTAATTGAACATTTACTGCGATACTGTGCAACACGGACAGCACAGCACTACTTGGCCTTTAAGCCGGGGCTATCGTGTGCGCCACTGTTACCCGATAAATCAAAACAATACCTGCTTTACATTCACATTCCCTTTTGTGATCACCTCTGTCCGTATTGTTCTTTTGTACGCATAAAATTTGAGCCTGTGCTGGCGGCCCGGTATTTTGAGGTTTTGAAAAAGGAAATAAGAACCTACTTTTCGCTTGGGTATCAGTTTGACTCCATCTGCGTGGGCGGGGGCACGCCCACTATATGGCCTGAAAAACTAGTGGAGATCCTATCACTGGCCAAATCACTTTGGCCGATTCGTCAGATTTCCACGGAAGCCAATCCCGACCATCTGGTTCCGGATATCCTGCAAAAACTTAAGGACGTTGGTGTCAATCGTCTTTCTGTGGGGGTTCAGTCGTTTAGCAATGATATTCTGACCAGTGTTCATCGATCTGAACAATATGGCTCAAGTGAGGACATCAAGCAACGATTGGCCTCGATCAAGGGGATGTTTGATACGCTAAATGTCGATATGATCTTTAATTTCCCGAACCAGACCCTGGAGATGTTAGCCGAGGAAATCAAGACACTCAAAGAGTTAGACGTTGACCAGGTTACCTATTATCCTCTGATGATCTCCAATTTTAAGCGGAAGGAGATCGAGGAAATGTGCGGGAAAGGGCATAATCTGAATGGGAGAAAGGCGTACGATTTCATCGTGGATCAACTGGCTGACCAGTACCGGTGTGAATCGGTGTGGTGTTTCTCCAAGCAGGCGGAATTGATTGATGAATACATTGTGAGGCACGATGAGTACATTGGAGTGGGGCCTGGATCATGGGGTTATGTCAAGGGGGCCGTGTACCATAATACCTTTTCCGTTCAAGACTATATTCAGAGAGGTGAGTCAGGTCAATCCCCAATTACGGCATGTCGAGTTTTCTCTAAACGTGACCGCATGCGCTATATGTTCATGCTCGCTTTGATTGCCGGATCCATGAGTCTGTCTGACATAGAAAACAAGGTGGGTAATCATTTCCGGCTGTTTCTTGGCGGTGAGTTGCTGTTTCTGTTTTTGATGGGAGCACTTGTTGTACGCGACGGCAAACTTGTGTTAACACGCAAGGGGCGATATTATTGGGTGGTTCTAATGGGAACTCTGTTTTCTGTGGTGGGCGATTATCGAAACATGTGTTCATCACCAGACGATTCTACCCTCGTGTTCCGGGATTTTGTTCCGTTGAGCAGACCCCGGCAAATCCGTAACATTAGAGTGTCTTCATCATAATAGCGGATTCCCGACAAATTAGCGGTTTTCCGCAAGCCAGCTCTGCACCTTTATCCAGGAAGACCAGGCATGAGTGAGGGACACAGTAAGTATTTTTCAGTGAAAATAACACATGATATCGTGTTATGGCTGCCAGGCATGGATTTTTTTATGGTGGCATATCTTTTGCAATACGGAAGTTCAAGTACCTTATCGTCACTATAAATGTGGTTCAAGGCCCAGGGCCCCAAGCTCATTACAGAAAGGCAAGGCGCGAGTGAAACGGCGACGATTATCAGTTTTTCCTGCTGAGCCTCTTCACCGATTAGGCGTTGTGATTGCCTTTGTGCTGATTGTGGCATGCACGGAGTCCAATTCTGCCCATCCATTTCTGACAGCCGGGCTTGTTTTCATTTTCTCTTTGGGGTATTTCTTTGCCTCCGTGACCACTCGACGTGCTGGTTTCCTTTACGGCGCAATGCTCTTTAGTGCAGTCTCGTTCTTCCTGATATGCTATGGCCTGGGAGCGCCTCTCACATCGTTTCCACTCCTTTCAGTGGTTTTGGTCGTCTTTTTGTTGATTTTAGGCCATCAGTTGAACAGGTTGCCCGACTCACTTAGGTCATTTCCGCTGACTATATTCCGGCTGATGAACATGACCGTGGTTGTGTTTTCCGTCTGGGCCCTGGCACAGGTCAGTGACCTTACCCAGGAAGGGCTGATACGACACGTGGCCGCGTTCACCTTTCTGGGCTACGCAGGCGTTTACCTGGCGCATCGAATGATGGGTCAGAGGCCCGTGTATACGTATCTATTCTCTCTGTTCCTGATGCTTGGCGGCATGATTTTAGCGGAGGGGCTGTGGTCTCTTGACTTTTGCTGGATACCGGCCATTGCAGCAGCGGGAGTGATATTGCTGGTGGGAACGGGTCTTCATCGCGAAAAGGAATACAACTGGTCTCGGCATTTCTATTTCTGTTCGGCGCCGATCATACTGGTATCGCTCATATTTTCAGTCTGGCAGTGGCCTATACTGATTTTGGACCTGGCGCTGGCGTCACTGCTGTTGTGGATAGCCTACGAGCGCCTGGCCCAGGCAGTTGAGGACGTTGTAGGAGCGGCCATGGCGGAACGTGTCGTGGCAAAGTGTTTCTTCTTTGGCGCTGTTGGGCTGACCGTGCCGGTTGTGCCGATGCTCTTTATTCAGCCGGGCAACGTATATGTTGCTCTGGCCAGTGTTATTTGTGGGCTCACATTTTCTATGATCGCCTGGCAACGGCGCGGCCAGGCTGATAAGGGTAGTAGCTATGTGCTGGCTGCAGTCATGTTTGTCTCGGCAGGGGTGCTTGGCCTTGGCAGGCAACTTCCCGGCATCTCGGGGTCAATATGGGCTCTGGCTGTCCCGCAGGTGATCTTGGCCTGCCTGGGGCTTTTGTGCGTGTTTTTCGGCAAGGCAGGAAATCTGATCGCGCGCAGGCGAATAGCGGCGGCGGCGATTTTTCCGGTTTTCTTTGCCTGGTTCTTCCTGGTGTTGCATGACCAATTGGAGATGGCCATAGTTGCCGCGTTGATAGCGACGGCCGTCGTACCTTACCTGGGTGTTCGTTTGAAGGAAAGATCGTACTACTATGCCATGGGCCCGTCAATCACAGGTGTTTTCATCGCCATAGTCTTGTTGCCCGGAGATACTATGATTGCCTGGCTTGACTGGGCCCCGGCCGCAGTGTCAACCGGCGCATCATTTGTCTGGGATGGCATGATCGCCTGGGGCGCTTGTGCAGCGGCCGCGCTGGCAACCGGCGTGTTGTTTGTCTGGGCAGACGCGCGCGGCAAACTGATAATGCGAGGCGCCGCGAACCTTGGATGGCTGATTCTGTCTATAGCGGCTATTTCGACTGCCTCGCCCGGCGGGGCATTTCGCTTGCTGTACTGTGTTACGGCTGTTGGGGCAACTGCCGTGTTAATCGCCTGGCGGCCGAACCGTGGGCAACGCGATGTATTAGAGTTGTTCGTACAGGGATTGGCACTTCTGGCGACCGCTGCCGTGGTAGTGATGGCGGCATTGGTGTCTGTCATCGGCGTGAGTGTGGTTGTTGTGGGGGCGTGCCTGCTGATTCTTTCGGCCGCCTACTGGCTGGTGTGGGCGGCACAACGGGGGCGCGGTGCTGCCCGTTTGGCTAACTGGCTGTTCGCGCTGGGGGCGTTGCTGGTGATCTTCGGCGTATTCTCCCGAATCGAGGTCCGTTTGGGCGCAGGCGCGGTGGTGGTTTTGATCGTATTCGTGCTGGCGGCCCTGGGGCGTAACCGATACTGCGCTATGGCCGGCAGTGCCGTTATGACCGGTCACGTGACCAGCATGGTGCTGGCCGTAGCAGCGTTGATTCAAACGTGGTCCCTGGGTGCATCGCACCTCTATCTGGCGGCCGCGCCCCTGGTGGCGTTCTATGCGCTCATGCCCATGCTGCTGGCGAACCAGGGGCTGCGACTGGGTACGGCGTTGTGGATTAGTTTTGCGGTTTTGTTCGGAATAGCGGCCCAGACCAACACGCCCTACGAGCAGCAGATACATCTGATTGTGGCGCTCTCACTGGTGTGGGTGGCGTTCGGATACGTGCTAAATCGCACCATAGCGAAAGCCTGGTCCATGCCTCTTTATATGGCGGCAGCGGTGGTGGCGAGCTTCTGTTGTGTAGTCAGGATTCTGGCTCCGGTGACAGATACGTCGTGGCTGGTGTTCCTGACCGGCGGTATTACGTTTGTCTGTCTGTTTCTGATCGTGCGGGATGACATTTACGCGTATCTGCTGAGCGTGGCCTTGGCGCTGATGGGTTACGATTGGCTCAGGGGGACCAGCAGTATCTTTACGGTGGACATATTCTTCTATCTGGCGATTGCAGGGGTCGTGCTGGCGGCGGCATTCCTGCTGCCTCATCTGGTGAAGCGGATCACTCGGTTGGGGACTGTGCCGATGTTTTCGCTTTTCACGGGGTTCGGGGCGGCCCTGCTGTTGCTGGTGATTGCCGCGCTCGGTGTCGTGCCGCTGAGCGTCTACGGGATCAAGATTACGGGACATCCGAAATTCTGTGGCTCCTGCCACAATATGGAAGACTACTATGCATCATGGGAACATTCATCGCACAAAGACGTAGGGTGTGTCGAATGCCATGCAGTGCCGGGCATGGCCGGAACTGCGGCAGCCAAGGCGCAGGGAATGGTGCAGTTGGTTCAGTATGTCGCCGGCTCCTACGGCACCAAGCCTCATGGTGAGATCAGTAGCGCCTCATGTCAGCAGGATGGCTGCCATGAAGAGATCGGTAAAGACGACAAGTCTGTCATGCTCTATGACAGGATCAAGTTCCGTCACGACAGACATCTGAACGAAAATCCCAACGGAAAGTCGTTGAACTGCGTGAGCTGTCATGGCCAGACCGTTCAGGGCCAGCATATCAGCGTCAGCAAGACCACCTGCCTGACGTGCCACTTCTATGGCCGCGGCGACAAACAGGTGGCCACTGGGGACTGCCAGACGTGCCACCCCATCCCAGAAGAGCCGGTGACATTTGTGGATGAACCTTTCAGTCACCGGGACTTTTTGGCCGGTGACGGAGACAGAACATGCGTCCATTGCCACAGTCAAGTGACTCAGGGCAGCGGGACCGTCTCGCGTGCACGGTGTCTTTCCTGTCATTTGGAGGATGAAGAACATGGTGTGGTCGACGATCAGGAGGCATTCCATCTGATTCATGTATCCACAGGACATTTCGACTGCCTGAATTGTCACGAAGAGATCAAGCACGGCGTGCGCCCAATGGCGGAGCAGATGCTAACATCCAGCAACTGCACAACCTGTCACGGGGGCAAGCGGCATTCCATACAGGAAGCCATCTATGCCGGTACCGCTGTGGCGGAATTGGACACCAAGCCGGATGTGATGTATGAGGCGGGCGTGGCCTGCGATGGATGTCATGACGATGTGCAGATCACGCACTTGGGTAATCTGACACTCACGAGCAGAATCTCCGGAGCCAAACAGTGTGTTGATTGCCACAACAATGAGGACTCCGCCGAAGAACTCGCTTCGTGGCAGGAGGCGACGAAGGAGATGCTTGGCGAGCTTGGGCCGGCATTAGCGGAATTGGAGAAGGCACTCCAGTCTTCTAAAGCATCGACCGAACAGTTGGCAGAAGCCAGGAAACTGGCGGGATATGCTCGCACTAAGCTCGACATGGTGGTGAAGGACGGCAGCTACGGAGCGCATAACGTCGGCTATGTCATGGAGATTCTCGATAAGGTGCTTGAAGAAATTGAGATGGGCCAGTCTTTGATTGAATGACTCTGACTGACGGATTCAATCAGATCAGTCAGTTGGAAGGCAAGATGTATAAAAGATAGGAAAGATCGTATGAAGGCAGATTTAACTGACAAGGCTTTACACTCCGAGTTTCGCCGCAAAGTGGAGGAATTGAGCGGGCAGAACCTCAGCAACTGCTATCAGTGCGGTAAGTGTTCGGGTGGCTGCCCGGTGGAGCCGGATGTCGAGGTGTCTCCAAATCGTCTGATACGCATGGTGCAACTTGGCCTGGAAGCCGAAGCGCTGAACAGCGATAGTATTTGGCATTGCGCGGGGTGCGGCACCTGCAATGGCCGGTGTCCGATGGGGGTCGATATTGTCCGCGTCAAGGATGCTCTGCGGAAACTGACGAAGAAGATACACTATGGGCGAGGCTCTCTGGAAGCCTGGACTTTCTACGAGTCGTTCCTGGATTGCGTGCGCAATTTCGGTCGTCTCAGCGAAATAGGAATGATGGGTGCGTATAATATCAACTCGGGTTGGCTGTTGACGAACGTACGCAAGGCGCCGTGGTTCATTATGAGGAACAAACTGGGCCTGTCGCCTCATACCATCAAGCGTATCGACCGGCTGCATCGCGTCTTTGATCGCATTGAGGAGATAGAAGGCAAATGAAGTACGCTTATTACCCAGGATGTTCGTCGGAGGGAAGTGGCGCTGAGTATGCGCACGCCAGTGAGGCGGTGCTGGAGGCCCTGGGAGTCGAACTGGAAGAGATCGACGATTGGGTCTGCTGCGGCGCAAGTCCCGCCCACGCTACGAGTCACCTTTTGTCGATAGCGTTGCCGGCGATATCCTGTGCGGCGGCGGAGAAGCAGTCGCTGGACATTATGACATGCTGCGCTTGCTGCCACAGCCGACTGAAGCAGATCAACCAGCAGGTAAAAGACGATCCGGAACTGCGAGCGAAAATCAGCGAGATCATTGAGGAAGACTACCACGGCAGTCTAAATGTGCTGCACATTACAGAGGTGTTGGCGCGTGAGGTGGGCCTGGAAGCGATCAAGGATCGTGTGCGCAAGCCGCTGAAAGGCTTGAAGGTGGCGTGCTATTACGGCTGTCTTATGTCGCGCATGCCCGAGGCCCTCCTGACCGACAAGTCGGAATACCCGATGTTGCTGGACAACCTGATGGAGGCCTTGGGGGCCGAACCTTTGGATTGGCCCTACAAGACCGAGTGCTGCGGGGCCGCCTTGACCTTGACGCAAACGAAAACGGTGATAAGGCTCTGTGCGGACATTCTGCAAATGGCCAAACAGAACGGAGCGGATGTTTTGACGGTGGCGTGTCCGCTGTGCCAGGCCAATCTCGATATGTATCAGGGGGAGGCGGAGAAGTTGCTGGGAGAGCGATTTAGCATTCCGGTGATCTATTTTGTCCAGTTGATGGGTTTGGCTATGGATTTGGATCCCAAGCGCGTTTGCCTGGACAGGCTTATCGTGGATCCTTTGCCGATACTGGCCCAAAAAGGATTTATCGACGGAGCGGTGTACCTATGAAACGCACGAGGCTCAAAGATCGCCATGTTGCTCAGCCGTGGATCAGCGGTCGAGATGATTCAAGTAGGGAGTATTGACTATGTCGCGAATGGGCGTTTTTGTATGCTGGTGTGGGTCGAATATCGCAGAGAATGTGGACTGTGATGAGGTCGCGCGCTACGCCGCCAAACTACCGAGTGTGGTCATCGCCCGCAGCTACAAATACATGTGCTCTGATCCCGGACAGAAAATTGTCACCGATGCGATCGAGGATCTTAAACTGACCGGTGTGGTGGTTGCCTCGTGCTCGCCGCGCATGCACGAACCCACTTTCCGCAAAGCGGCCACCACTGTGGGCTTGAATGCTTATATGCTGGAGATGGCAAACATTCGCGAGCACTGCTCCTGGGTGCACAACAACCGCCACGAGGCCACCGAAAAAGCCAAAGACCTGATCCGCATACTGGTCGAAAAAGTCAAGCGAAACGTACCCCTCGATGAGATCGAAGTGCCCGTGACCCAACGCGTGATGGTCATCGGCGCGGGCATTGCCGGCATTCAGGCGGCGCTGGATGTGGCCTCAGCAGGTTACGAAGTGGCTTTGGTCGAGCGCCAGCCGAGCATTGGCGGCTACATGTCCCTGTTGGATGAGACCTTCCCCACCCTTGATTGCTCTCAATGCATCCTGACACCGCGCATGGTCGAAGTCATGCAGAGCGACAAAATTACCCTGCACAGCTTCTCGGAAGTGGAGCAGGTGGATGGATACATCGGCAATTTCAAGGTGAAAATTCGCAAGAAACCTCGTAGCGTTGACATGGCCAAGTGCACGGGCTGTGGTGACTGCTGGAATAACTGTATGGCGCGCAACAAAATCACCGAACCGCCGCGCCCTGCCCTGGATGACGGGATTCCCGCCGACGTCATTACGAAGGTAGATGCGATTCTCGGGAAATACACGGACCAGGCCGGCATGGTCATTGGTGTGCTGCAGGATGTGCAGGATGAGTTTAATTATTTGCCCGGGGATGCCTTGACATACCTCAGCAGAAAATCCGGAATACCTCTGAGCCGGTTGTATGGCGTGGCTCGGTTTTACAACACATTCAGCTTGAAGCCGAGGGGAAAATACATCATTCGCGTTTGCCTGGGTACGGCCTGTCACCTCAAGGGAGGTGGCCGCATAGCCGATGCTCTGGTGCACGAACTCGGTATTGAGCATGGCGAGACGACCCAGGACCGCCTGTTTACCCTGGAGCGGGTCAATTGTCTCGGCACATGTGCCCTGGCGCCGGTGGTAACGGTCAACAACAAGTATCACGGTAAAATGACGGTCGCCAAGATGATGAAGATAGTGGAACAGTGCGCTGAACTAGAGCAAGTGGAAGTCTCTGTGTAGAAGAGGCCCTGAAGTATGGTAGTGACAACGCAGCTAAAAACACCAAAAGGTCTGGAGAAGCTACGCCTCAGATTGGCTGAACAGAGAAAGTCCAAAAGAATCGGGATTTCTGTTTGTTCAGGGACCGGATGCCGGGCGAATGGGAGTATGGAACTGGTTGAAGAATTCCGCCGCCAGCTTGATGCCAAGGGGGTGAGCGATGTGGACGTACGTGCCACCGGTTGCCACGGCTTTTGCGAACAAGGCCCTCTGGTCGTCATATTCCCCCGGAAGATATTCTACCGCGGCGTGCAGATCAAGCACGTTGACAGCGTGATCGAGAAGACCATCCTAAACAATGAGTTGGTCGAGTCGCTACTGTTCAAGGACCCTGTGACAAAAGAGAAATTTCATCTCGAACATGAGGTTCCTTTTTATGCCAAGCAGCAGCGAATTGTCTTCCGCAACAATGGTAAGATCGACCCGGCTGAAATTGACGACTATATCGCGGCAGATGGCTATGCAGCCCTGGCCAAGGCGCTGACCGGTTTGACCCCTGAAGAGGTGATTCGTCAGATCCAGAAAAGCGGCCTTCGCGGACGCGGCGGAGGGGGATTCCCTACAGGAAAGAAATGGGAGATATGTCGGGAGCAGGCCGGTGACGAAAAATATATCATCTGTAATGGTGACGAGGGTGACCCAGGCGCGTTCATGGACCGTAGCATCATGGAGGGCGATCCCCATAGCGTCCTGGAGGGTATGACCATCGGTGCCTACGCCATTGGTGCTGCACACGGGTACCTTTACGTACGGGGAGAATATCCACTGGCGGTTAGCAATTTGTCCATAGCGATCCAGCAGTCGCAGGCCCTGGGACTATTGGGCGACGATATTCTGGGCTCCGGTTTTAGTTTCGAGGTGGAGATTGTCCGGGGCGCCGGGGCATTTGTGTGCGGTGAAGAAACCGGCCTGATTGCGTCCATTCAGGGTGATATCGGCAGCCCCCGGCAACGTCCGCCCTATCCGGCGCAGGCAGGGCTGTGGGGAAAACCGACCAACATCAATAACGTCGAAACATGGGCAAACGTCCCGGTCATCATCGACCGTGGGCCAGACTGGTTTGCCGGTATTGGCACTGAGCGATCAAAAGGAACCAAGGTGTTCTCGCTGGTCGGCAAGGTGCAAAATACCGGGCTCGTTGAGGTGCCCATGGGCACGACTATGCGTGAGATTGTGTACGACATAGGCGGGGGCACACAAAAAAAACGAAAGTTCAAGGCCGTGCAGACTGGCGGCCCTTCCGGGGGATGCATCCCCGAATCGCTGCTGGACTTGCCTGTGGATTTTGACAAGCTCCAGGAGGCCGGTGGAATGATGGGATCGGGCGGGCTGATCGTCATGGACGAGCGGACCTGCATGGTGGATGTGGCCAAGTATTTCCTGGCCTTCCTGGTCGATGAATCATGTGGCAAGTGCACTGCCTGCCGTGAGGGCGTGGCGCAAATGCATACTGTGCTTTCGCGGATTGTCCAGGGCGATGGTCGCGACGGTGACATAGAACTGCTGGAACAGTTGGGTGCCTATGTTAAGGAAACATCGTTGTGTCAATTGGGTGGAACGGCGCCGAACCCGGTCCTTTCCACGTTGCGATACTTCCGCGACGAGTACGAGACACACATCCACGAGAAGAAGTGCCGCGCCGGCGTGTGTAAATCGCTGGTGCGGTTCGTCATTAACGCTGAAACCTGCAAGGGTTGCGGTCTGTGCATGCGGGACTGCCCCACCAAAGCTGTTTCCGGCGAGAAAAAGGAGCCCCATCACATTGATGCTGAATTGTGCGTTCAGTGTGGTGTATGTTATGAAGACTGCCCGTTCGATGCGGTCATGGTGGAGTAGAGGCCAGAATGATAACACTAACAATAGATAATCAGCCCGTCGAAGTGGAGCCAGGACAAACAATCCTGGCTGCGGCTAAGCTGGCCGGCAAAGAGATTCCTACGCTGTGCCATCACCCGGCGGTACCGCCGGCCGGCGCCTGCCGCATCTGCGTGGTGGAAATTGTCGCAGGCGACAGACCGGGTCTTGTGCCGGCCTGCGCCTACCCAGCCAAGGAGGGCATGGAAATACAAACCCGCTCCGATCGCGTGATGCAGTCACGACGGATGACCCTTCAACTTCTGCTGGCACGTAGCCCGGGCGCAGAGGTCCTCCAGGAAATGGCCAAGGAACACGGGATTAAGGCACTTCCCTTTCCTGAACAGACCGGCGAAAAAAGGGATAATTGCATCATGTGCGGGCTGTGTGTCCGCCTCTGCCAGCAGGTCATTGGTGCCTCTGCCATCTGTTTTGAGGGACGCGGACCGGATCGAAAGGTGTCAACGCCCTACCAGAGCCGTTCCGACGTATGCTTGGGTTGCGGTGCATGTGCCTTCGTATGTCCTACCGGCGCGATCGACCCGGCAGAGTATTGTCCCAACCCGATCGAAAAGATTCCCAACGAGTTCAATTGCGGGCTCGATTCCCGTACGCCCATCCACATTCCGTTCCCCCAGGCTGTGCCGAACAAACCGCTTATTGACAGGGAAAACTGCATCCGTTTCCGTACGGGCGGATGCGGCGCGTGCGAAACGATCTGTCCGGCAGGCGCCATCAACTACGATATGACCGACGAGTTTGTGGAGGAGGAGGTCGGCGCCATTATTGTCGCCACAGGCTATGAGATATTGGACCCGTCCATCTATGAAGAGTATGGCTATGGCCGGTACCCGGATGTGGTGACGAGTCTGGAATTTGAACGGATGGTCAGTGCCAGCGGACCGAGCAACGGTGAGTTGACGCGACCGAGCAACGGCAAACCGCCCAAGACAATCGTTTTCCTGCAGTGCATCGGTTCCCGCCGCGAAACGAACGGCAAACCCTACTGCTCCAAGATATGCTGCATGTACACTGCTAAGCACGCCATTTTGTATAAGCACAAAGTGCACGACGGCCAGGCCTTTGTCTTCTTCATGGACGTTAGAGCAGGCGGCAAAAACTACGACCAGTTCGTCCGCCGAGTCGTCAAGGAACAGATGGCTACCTACCTCAGGGGCCGGGTCTCCAAAGTGTATGCTCGTGGCGACAAACTGATGGTTCGTGGGGCTGACACGTTAAGCGGAACACAGATCGAAATTGCCGCCGAAATGGTCGTCCTGGCGCCGGCACTTATACCGTCCAGCGGCGTGCGCGAACTGTCCCAGAAACTGCGGATCGGCTACGATGAACACGGCTTCATGCTGGAGGCGCATCCAAAACTTCGTCCGGTAGAGACAAATACCGCAGGCGTGTTCCTGGCCGGTGCGTGTCACAGCCCAAAAGACATTCCCGAGAGCGTCGCTCAGGCCGGCGCTGCGGCAAGCAAGGCACTGGGGCTGATCTGCCACAAGCGTCTCAGTCGTGAACCGACGATCGGCATCGTGGATGAATTGTCCTGCAACGGCTGTTTCGAGTGCGAGGGCGTCTGTGCCTATGGCGCCATCGGGCCGCGGGAATTGACAGACAAGAAAGGTAATCTCCTCGCCACAGTTGCCTTTATCAATGAGGGCCTGTGTCAGGGGTGTGGCGCCTGCGCCGCGACGTGTCGCTCCAAGAGCATTGAAGTGCAGGGATATCGAGATGACCAACTGTTTGCTGCGATTAACGCGATACATCGGTGAGGTAATATGATTCAGAAGACAAGTGATTCAAGTGAACCATCAGAGTGGCAGCCCCGCATTGTGGCGTTTCTGTGTAACTGGTGTTCCTATGCAGGTGCCGACCTGGCAGGTATGAGCCGCCTGGCGTATCCCGCTGCGATCAAGATCGTGCGCGTGCCCTGCAGCGGCCGAGTGGATCCGATGTTTGTCATCAAGAGTTTTGAGCAAGGTGCGGACCTGGTGCTCGTGTCGGGCTGCCATCCGGGCGATTGCCACTATACCAGCGGCAATTACCACGCCCGCCGGAAACTGCTCGCCTTCCGTGAATTGATGGGGTTCCTCGGCATCGATCCACGACGATTCAAGATCTCCTGGGTTTCTGCCGCCGAGGGAGCCAAGTGGTCGTCGCTCGTGAAGGAGATCACAACTGAGGTTAAAGCCCTGGGACCTTTTGATACATACTCGGAAATCCTGACTGGAGAAACCGGCAGATGAACGCAAATAGCACCACAACTGAGTCCCTCCAGCATGCAGCCGCGGAACTGATGTCTGACCTCAACGTTGCCGTTGTCATAGGATATGGCCGAGACAAAGAGTCGTCATTCTCGCATCCCGAGTTCGTACGCAAGCCCCAGGACGTTGAACGTCTCATGTTCGATGACCGTTGTTTGGGGAACCTCGCGGTCTATTTGTCTAAAGACACTATACGCCGTATGGGTAAAATAGGGATTGTTGTCAAGGGTTGCGACCTTCGGGCCGTAAACGTGCTCCTGCGCGAGCACGTAGTGCGGCGCGAGGACATCGTACTGATAGGAGTCCCGTGCAGCGGCCAGGGAGACCCTTTGCCGCATAAGTGTTCCGTCTGTGATCAGCGCAATCCGCAGGGATGTGACATTGTAGTCGGCGATCCGGTTGAACAGCCAGAGATCAACCTTGAACAAAGGTATAGTAAAGCAGCGGACATCGACGCCAAGTCTATAGAAGAACGCTGGGAGTTTTGGCGTGGGCAACTGAGCAAGTGCATCCGGTGTTATGCCTGCAGAAACGTGTGCCCGCTCTGCTATTGCAAACGCTGCATTGTTGAGAAGACCATCCCCCAGTGGATCGAGACCAGTGCTCATCTGCGCGGCAATATCGCCTGGAATGTGGCACGGGCCTTTCATTTGACGGGTAGATGCGTGGGCTGTGGCGAATGTGAACGGGCGTGCCCAATGGATATTCCACTGGGTGCCATCAATCAGAAAATGGCCCAACTCATGGACGAATGGTTCGATTTTAACTCCGGGCTGTCATCCGAACAGAAGGCACCGTTTACGACTTTCTCCGTGGATGATCCTGAGACGGGGATTTTATGAGGTCAACTAAAGTGGACGAGCAAACATTGTATCAGGCAGCGGCCGGCTGGCTAAAGTCGGCTGTGGACATCCTACGAGGCGCAGGTGTGGAGGTCATCGCTCCGATCGAAACCGATCCCGGCGTAGTCGAGCTTGCTGCCATCAATTCGTCCGAAGCGGTTGTCCTGGATTACGCGAATGTCAGACTTCCGCTCAAGCGGCTCTTCTTTCCTATCACTGAGGTTCTGCTGGAGTTTGAAAACCAGCCTGATGGTGATGTGCATATGAAGTCCGAGCCCCTTGCCTCACCTAAGTCAGAGGTAGTGGTGCTGGGAGCCCGGCCGTGCGGCGTGGCCGCCCTGGAAGCACTCGACAAGGTCTTTCACTGGGATTACGACGACGTTCGTTACAGTGCCCGGCGCGAACAAACCGCCTTGATCTCTTTTGCTTGCACAAAACCGGATTTGCGTTGCTTCTGTACCTCGGTGGGTGGGTCACCGCACAGTACTGTGCAAAGCGACGTGCTCGTCTTTCTTGGAGAGGATGGCCAGGCCCTTATGCAGGTCTGTAGTGACAAGGGGGCCAAGTTCATCGATCAACTGGGAAATGTTGTCAAACCGACACCTACAGGCACCAAGCTGCCCGCGCCACCGGAGGTCAAGGCAAAATTCGACCCCGAAAAGATTAAGACATGGCTTGACGAGAACTTCGAGAACGATTTCTGGACCGACATCTCGCTCAAGTGCCTGGGATGTGGGACCTGTAGTTTTCTTTGCCCGACATGCCACTGTTTTGATATTGTTGACGAAGCCAACTGGCGATCCGGTCAGCGACGTCGAAATTGGGACTGTTGTTCTCACCCCATGTTCACCAAGCACGCATCCGGCCATAATCCCCGACCCGATCAGGCATCCCGATGTCGGCAAAGGGTGATGCACAAGTTCAAATACTTCCCTGAGCGTTTTGGGCAAATCGCTTGTGTCGGCTGCGGCAGGTGCACGCGGGCCTGCTGTGTGGGCCAGAACCTCGTCAGCATTCTGACTGACATCGAAACAAAAGCGAAAGGAGGGAACAACTCCGATGCCGAATGAACGCTCAACGAACCAGGCCCAGACATTGATACCCCTGGACTACATTGTCTCGAAAATGCGAATCGTCTCCATCACAGATGAGACCGTCGATACCAAAACATTTCGCCTGGAATTCTGCAACCCACAGCAGGGCGAACAGTTTGAGTTTTGTGCCGGCCAGTTCGGACTTTACTCGGTGTTCGGTGCAGGTGAGGCAACTTTCTGTATTGCGTCTTCGCCCACGCAAAAAGGATACATCGAATGCAGCGTGAAACGCACAGGCAAGGTCACGAACGAGCTCCACCAATGTAATGAAGGTGATATCATCGGTTTTCGAGGTCCCTATGGCAACGGGTTTCCGATCGACCGGATGCAGGGAAAGAACCTGCTGTTTGTCGCCGGCGGCATTGGACTGGCCCCCCTGAACTCGCTGATCAGGAATTGTCTGGATCTGCGGGACCAGTTCAAGGACATATCCATTTTGTACGGGGCGCGTAGCGTGGACGATCTTGTGTACAAAGAGCGGTTGGACACCTGGCAGCAAATGAAGGATGTGCAAACGCTCTACACAGTGGACCCCGGCGGCGAAACCCCCGAGTGGAAGGGCGAAGTCGGCTTTGTTCCCACCATTTTGACGAGCATGAGGCCCAAGCCGGAGAACACCGTGGTCGTTCTCTGCGGCCCGCCCATCATGATCAAGTTTGTGCTGGAATCTCTTGCGGAACTGGGATTCTCGCCGGAGTCGGCGTACACGACGCTCGAAAACAGAATGAAGTGCGGTGTGGGCAAATGTGGTCGCTGCAATGTCGGCAACCTGTACGTCTGCAAGGATGGCCCGGTGTTCCGCTGTAGCGACCTGGAGGTCTTGCCAAAAGAATTCTGAGCAACGAGCAGTTTTCTGCAGGAATAAGAGGGCTGGAAATGTCTGAATCAATTGTGGTGCTATCAGGTGTAGAATCATGAGAAAACTTGCCACAGTGTTACTTGTACTAATTTGCTTATCATCTTATGCTTTTGGTGTGGAAAAGCCGCAAACCGAGCAGGAAACTTGCATCACGGAGGAATGTCATGCCGAACACACCTCAAAGCCGATTATACATGATCCCGTAAGTGAAGGCAGTTGCGAAGCATGCCACGAAACGGTCGATGTGAAGGAACACACCTATAAACTGACCGACGAAGAGCCGGGACTTTGTATGCAATGTCATGACGAACTAAGCAAGGAGTATGTGCACAGTGCTCTGAAGGACGGCAAGTGCAGCCAATGTCACGAAATACACAGCAGCGAGAATGAATCTCGATTACGTGCCAAAACGGCAGGCGAGATGTGCGCAGAATGCCACGAGGTGCCTGAGGATGCCACCTATGTTCACGGCCCTACATCGGCCGGAGAGTGCTTGTTATGCCACGAGGCTCACGAAAGCGATTATAAGGGCCGGCTGACCATGGGACTGGACCAGTTGTGTGTGTTCTGTCACGTCATCACCAAGGAGGAGTTGGAAGGGATTGAGTTTGTTCATGAGCCGACGCGGGACAACTGTGTGGGCTGTCACGATCCACATGTAGCCGATAACTGGAAAATGCTCAAGGCTGATGCGCCAGATCTGTGTTTTTCCTGTCACGAAGAAATACAGACGATGGCCCTGACTTCCAAACACCAGCACAATGCGGTCTTAGAACCTGGCGGATGCCTGAAATGTCACACGCCCCATGCTTCATCCGTCCGACCCCTGTTAGCCAGTGAGCCAACCACCCTCTGCCTAACCTGCCATGACAAGCCCCAGGGGCAGACCATAGACAAGGTTCTGCCGGCGTTTATCGACCAGATCAGGGACAGGAAATATCTCCATGGGCCCATCAAAGACGGTGACTGCGGCGGTTGCCACATGACACATGGTAGTGACCATTTCCGGATACTGGCCGCGGAGTATCCGGTGAAATTCTATACCTCATTTGATGAGACGAAATATGAGTTGTGTTTTGGCTGTCATGAAAGGACGCTGGTTCAGACGCCCACCACAGACGATCTAACGGATTTCCGCAATGGCAATCTGAATTTACATTTCCTCCACGTCAACAAGGAACGCCATGGTCGAACCTGTCGAGCGTGCCATGATACCCACGCCAGCAACCAGCTCAAGCATATCCGGGAAAAAGTGTCATACGGCGGATGGAAGGATTTGCCGATCAAATTCAGCAAGACCGCCACAGGAGGGCTTTGCGATCCAGGATGCCATTTGCCAAAAGGGTACGATAGACAAACAGCCGTTGACTATACGGTCAAACCGGCAAGACGAAAGCCCAGACTAAACCTAAGGATCAGAAGCGGTATTCAGCAGATTTCCATTCCCAGATAGGGCTGAAAGGAAATGTGAAAATGAGAACAACAAGGGTCATCGTTGTGGTAGTGGTTGCTATGCTTGCATTTTTGACCCTGATATGCAAAGGTGTGTCAACTCCGCCGCGAAGAATCCAGGAGGGCGCATTAATGCCGGAGTTTTCCACAGTTGATACGACAGGCAAGTCCTTTGTCTATACACGCTCCAGCGGTAAGGTACTGATACTAACATTCTTGTCATCTCAGAAGAAAAGATCCCAGGAAGCTGTAGAGGACATTTTTCTGGTTATCTCCAGCATTCCGCCGGATAGGTTGACGTCTCTGCAGATTGCCTTTGTCCTGCAAAATGTTGACAACAGTGAGTTCATTGCGCTGATTCAGAAAAAGGCGCCGTCTGTGGTTCATATCCTGGGTGACGACCAGTACCACATATGGGGTAAGTTCGGTGTCATTGCCACGCCCACCGTAGTAATTTCCGATCCACAGGGTAAGGTTCTCTGTGTTAAGTCGGGACACGCCTACGATTTCGTGCCGGTGGTTAAATCCAAGCTCTACCAGGCACTGGAAATCCCCTACGACATCAGCCCCGACGATGTCTCAACCGTTAGGACCGTGGCCAACAGCACTATGACTGCCAAGGCAAAACGTCATCTGCAGATGGCCAAGTTGCTGTCGGAAAAAAACAGAATTAGTCCGGCCATTGAGCAAGCACAAATGGCCTACGAGATTGATCCGAATTCGCCGGAAGTAGCCTTGGAGTTGGGGGAACTTCTGTGTCGAGGTGGTAAGGCCCATGAGGCCCTCAAGCTCGTCAGCTCGCTGTCAAGCCAGAGTAGTCGAGACAAGGCCAGAATCAACCTAATCATGGGATGGGCTAAACGCCAACTGGACCAACCTGAGGAGGCGGAGAAGCATCTGCTGGAGGGCATCCATCAGGATGCGATGTCACCCAGACTTTACTTTGAACTGGGCCGTATTCACCAAAAACGCAATGACTCCGAAAAGGCGATGAATACCTATTTTAAGGCGCTGCAGCTGATTTACCCGGAAGGCTAACAATGATTACGGCGTACACTGCCTTGACTGGTAGTCTTGGTTTTTGAGCTTGCTTTTGCAGGAGCAATGATATGAGAAGTCGGTTAATTTCACACATCAATAGCCTGGTGTTCGGCTTTGTGTTAAGTCAAGTGTATATGGGAAATCACGGATCATAAAACCTAAATTGTGCAGGAGAGTTTTCGTGAGGTGCAAATTGAAATCCCGGCCAATACTGCGAGGATCTCTGAGTGAGCCGGTATATATGGAATTCATTATCCTTGGGGTACTGGCTGTTCTGATCTCCATAGCAATCGTCATATTCCTGGCCAGGAAGACCAATATTCAACCGGTAGCTGAGGCCGGTAGTGTGGCGACCCAGGATGATACGCCGACGTCAATGACCATTGCAGGAGGCGATGAAAAAGGGGACCAATCCGACCATAGCGTGGTAGGAGGCCCGACACAAGAGCAGCTTAGCGAAACGGCGCCAAATCTGACCTACAATCCGCAAACGAAATTACAGGCTTCGGACAGTTCTTCCTCAAAGGTCAATGACGTCAAAGCCGACAGCAATGTCGAGTCCCTAACCGATAGCTTCGCTCTCAAGACCTACAGTCTGACCGCAAACGCGGCCGACGGCTCTGTCAAGAAGAGTCCCGATAAGACCAGCTACGTTCATGGCGAGACGGTGACTTTGGAAGCGATACCGAATAAGGGTTACGGCTTTACGAATTGGTCGGGCAACCTTTCCGGCAGCACCAATCCGGCTAAGCTGGTCATGGACGGGGACAAATCGATAACCGCCGGCTTTTCCCTCAAGGCCTACGGCCTGACTGTCAGCGCGGCCGACGGTTCTGTCAAGAAGAGTCCCAATAAAACCAGCTACAATCATGGTGAGACGGTGACTTTGGAGGCAGTACCGAATAAGGATTACAGTTTTACGAATTGGTCGGGCAACCTTTCCGGCAACACCAATCCGGCCACGCTTGCCATGGATGAGGATAAGTCTGTGACTGCCGGCTTCGCCCTCAAGGCCTACAGCCTGACGGTCATCGCGTCCGACGGCTCTGTCATGAAGAGCCCCAATAAGACCACCTACAATCATGGCGAGGCGGTGACTTTGGAGGCGGTACCGAATAAGGGGTACCTTTTCTCGGATTGGACAGGAGATCTGTCGGGCAATACCAATCCTGCTACGCTGGTCATGGAGGCGGATAAGTCGGTGATCGCCGGCTTCGCCCTTAAGGCCTACAGCCTGACTGTCAGTGCGTCCGACGGCTCTGTCATGAAGAGCCCCAATAAGACCACCTACAATCATGGCGAGGCGGTAACTTTGGAAGCAGTACCGAATACGGAGTACCGTTTCTCGAATTGGACAGGGGATCTGTCCGGCAATACCAATCCTGCCACGCTGGTTATGGAGGCAGACAAGTCGGTGATCGCCGGCTTTGCCCTCAAGACCTATAGTCTGACGGTCACCGCGGGAGACGGATTTGTCACGAAGAGCCCCCCTCAGGTGAGCTACAATCGTGGCCAGACAGTGACTTTGGTGGCCGTGCCGAGTACGGGGTACAGTTTCACGAATTGGTCAGGCGATCTGTCCGGCAGCACGAATCCCGCCACGCTGGTTATCGACGCGGACAAGTCGGTGACCGCCAGCTTTGCCCTCACGGCAAAAGCAAGCGATGTTATCACCAATTCCATCGGCATGAAGCTGGTCTATGTTCCAGCCGGTTCGTTTACGATGGGCAGCAGCCGTTCGGCTGCACAGTTAGCCGAGCAATACAGTGAAGGGCAAGGACGGTTTGAGGACGAATTCCCTCAGCATCCAGTACGTATATCCAAAGGCTTCTGGATGGGTCAGACAGAGGTAACCCAAAGCCAGTACATATCAGTTATGAATGCCCAGCCCTGGTCTGGAAAGGCATATGTTCAGGAGGATGCCGACAATCCTGCTGTATATGTGAGTTGGGATGATGCAGTGGAGTTTTGCATGCAGCTGACTCGGCAGGAAGGTAGAACGTACAGGTTGCCCACCGAAGCTGAGTGGGAGTATGCCTGCCGGGCGGGCACAGCGACTCAGTTTAGCTTCGGCGACAGTGACTTGCCACTCGGTGACTACGCATGGTTTAACGACAATGCCGATAAAGTGGGTCAGGACTATGCTCATCCGGTAGGGCAGAAGAAACCCAATCCATGGGGTATATATGACATGCACGGCAATGTTTTTGAGTGGTGCAGTGACTACTATGATGAGAAGTACTATTCCAACAGCCCGAGCGTCGATCCTAATGGGCCTTCATCCGGCATTTCCCATTCTTTGCGCGGCGGCTCCTGGGACAACGGTCAGAGCTATTTGCGTTGCTCTTATCGCTCCGACTACCCCGTCAGCCACGGCCTGCTCGTTGGTTTTCGCGTGGTCCATGACGGCCAGGCCGACAGCGATGTCGCGGTCGTGCCGATCGGGGTCGAGTCGGTTATTGACCGGCCGAAAACCAACGAGGACAGTGTGAAGGCGCAAGAAGATGCGCCGATCGCTGTGAAGACGCAGGAAGATACGCCGATCACCGTGAAGGCGCAGGAAGATACGCCGATCGCCGTGAAGGCGCAGGAAGATGCGCCGATTGCCGTGAAGGTGCAGGAAGATGCGCCGATTGCCGTGAAGGTGCCGGCCAATGACACTGAACCGGACGGCGACAAGCTCGCGGTGGTCGACGCCACGCAGGGGGTCACTATCGGCACAGACAGGACTCTGACTTACGCCCCCGGCAATGCGTATAACATACTCGACCAGGCCGCAGTCGATGCCCGCAACGGCAAAGTGGAACAGGCCCGGGCCACGCTCACCTCGCTACTCAAGGACAAGGACGCAGCGGTCCCGGCTGGGCATGAGCTGGGCTTGATCCATTACGAAAACGGTGAGGTAGACAAGGCCATGCCGTTCTTCAAGGATGCACTGTCTTCCGCTTTCCCTGGACCTGCATCCGGCAAAGATGAACAGGCGTTAACCGCACTGCTTAACCAGGAAGAGGACGCCGCCCACATCAGATATGAACTGGGTCTTGTTTGTCAGTCGCAGGGCAAGCAGGATCAGGCAGCGAAGCTGTTTAGAGATGGCTTGAGCATTATCTCCGCCCAAGGCGCCACTTACGTCGGCGTCAAGAAATGCAAGAGCTGTCACTTCAAGCAGTGGAATAGCTGGCGAAAAACGAAAATGGCTGAGACCTTCGAAGTGCTGAAACCTGGTGTCAGGAGTGAGGAAAAGACCAAGCTCAAGTTCGACCCCAATAAGGACTATACCAAGGATACCACGTGCCTCGGTTGTCATACAAGCGGTTTTGGCATTCCTGGTGGCTATGTTGTGCCGGCCGACGGCGACGCCGAGGCACAGGAACAAGCCGCAGACAATGCCGGGGTAACATGCGAGGGGTGCCACGGTCCGGGAAGCAAGTCCGTCGAAATACAAGAGGATATCAAGGAAAACAAGCGGCCTTATAAGTTCGCAGAGCTTCGGGCGGTCGGTTTCCACAAAGCTGGAGTGCGGTCTTGCACATCATGCCACAACGCCAGCGACCCAGGCAAAGAGCCCGGTTATCATTTCGAATACGAAGAAAGAAGGAAAGAGGGCCAACACGAAAATATTGAGTTGAAGTACCGCCAGGATTAGAGAATCTACGGATCGTTGGCGATGCTAGGATGATCCATCAATGCAAGAGCCTGGCGTTCAGCTTCGGATTAGGTGAAGTGTATATGGGAAATCCCTGATCATAACACTTCAACTGTGCAGGAGAGTTTCCATGAGGTGTGAATTGACATCCCGGCCAAGATTGCCAGGACCTCTGAGTAAGCCAACATATGTGGAATTCATTGTCTTTGCGGCACTGGCAGTTCTCAGCGTCACAGCGATCGTCGTATTCTTGGCCAAGAAGGCCAGTACGAGTCAGTTATGACCGGAAATCCTGTTACTCTGATATTCTGTCCATCTGAGACTCTGAAAAGAATGATAATTCCGCTATATCCGAGTTTCGGGCTATGAGAACGCACAAATCTGTGTTACTCAAGGGCTTAGCATTTCTTGCTGTGATCTGGACGACGTGCCTTTTCACGGGGTGCCGGTCCGTCGAGGTCGAGCAGCCTGTCTCAGAGCCGGTCTTTTTCCCACCGCCGCCGGAGGTGCCGCGCTTGCAGTTTCTCACGTCCTTCTCCGGACCTGAGGATCCTGGTACACGGGCAACCGGCGGCCTTGAGCGGTTTGTGCTCGGGGAGCCGGAAGCTATGGAGGGCATCGCCGTGCCTTATGGAATGGCGCTTTTCGAAGGCAAACTGTACGTGTGCGACGTGGGCAGGAAAATGGTCGCGGTGTTTGACCTGCGGAACCGCACGTTCGGCCATTTGACAAAAGACCGGCGATTGATGAAACCGGTCAATATCTTCATCGACGACAATGGCTGGAAATACGTGGCCGACTCGACAGCTGGCCTCGTGTTTGTATTTGACCGCGATGACAACCTGATCACAATGTTGGGACAACAGTTGAAGATCAGCCCCGTCGATGTCGTCGTTCGCGGCGCGCTGTGCTATGTCACTGATTACGCCAGCAACCAGGTCGTTGTCCTGAACAAAGTGACGGGGGAAGAGATCATGCGCGTCGGCCTGAGACGATGGACGGAAGGCCGAGTCCAGCCCGAGGCCGAGCCGCCGCCGGGAGAGTTTTCTCTTATCAGTGATCTGGCCCTTGATCAGCAGGGCAACATTTATGTCACCGATAAAGCCGGCGCACGGATAACACAATTTGACCCGTCCGGGATATTCAGGCGAACGATCGGGCGGGTGGGTGACAATATAGACGAGTTTGTCAGGCCCAAGGGCATTGCCATCGACAGGGAGAACAGAATATGGGTCGTGGATGCCGCGACGGGAGTTGCCAAGATATACAATGAGCAGGCGCAGCTTCTCTTATTTTTCGGCCTGCCCGGCAACGAGCCCGGCATGATGAATTTGCCGGCGACGATTGTCGTGGATTATGACAACGTGGAATTCTTTCAGAAGTACGCGGTTCAAGGGGCCTGTATAGAATTCCTGGTTTTGGTCTCGAATCAATATGGACCAAACAAGATCAGCGTATATGGTTTTGGCACATTTCCCGTTCATGGCAGGGCGATCGCACAAGCGGGGGCTCGCCGGCGCTCATCGAGATCTGAAACCGGCTCTTCCCCGGCCTCCACGGGGGCAACGCCCCAGAGATTCAACAACGATAAGCTTGAGCAGGCAAGGAAGACCGTCCAATTCTACAATTCAGCAGCGCTCTACCGTGCGGGTCAGCTTCGGAAGGCCGGAGAAGGCTTCGTCCAGGTCCTGAGCAGCGGTCTGATTCCAGGCGATATGACTGAAACAATAAAGGGATACATCGCCGATATTGGCGGCAGCGTGGCCGGGTGGGTGATTCTGGCTGCTGCCTTGGGTGCGATGACGATTTTGGCTCTCGCGCGGTTAGTGAAGTGTGTATGGGAAATCCCAGATAGAAGTTTCTTTCGACCGGCCGTACAGCCTGAACTTTGCGCATAAATTGAGTATAATAGCTATAGGACGCGTGATGGATTTAAATGCAAACTTATATCAGCGTTAGTGTCTTTCTTGGCCCGGGAAAATTAAGTTAACCTTTATGATCTACAGACGTTTTACCAACCGCAGGTGGTAGGTAAAATCGGATGCGAGATCAAATAAGGAAAAGAGGTTATGAAACTATATTTTGTGAAATTACGTTTACTAGTGATTCTTGTCGGTTTACTAACGCCGACGGTCGTAATGGCATTATTAGCCCATTCGGACTTGTTTGGCTGCAGTGGATGTCACACGCCGCACAATGCAGAGGCGCTCCCGGGCGTACCTTTGTGGAACGGCAGCGAAACAACGACAACGTTTGTGATGTATTCCAGCGATACCTTCCAGGGCACAGCAGATGGCCAGCCCAGCGGCACTTCCAGGCTTTGCCTTAGTTGCCACGATGGTGCTAATCCCAATTACGCATGGATGAACCCAGATCACAGCTTTGGCACTGATGAGTTGGCACATTCACACCCAATCTCGTTTGTGTACGATTCTGCACTGGCAACCCAGGATGGAGCTTTGAAAGACCCTTCAGAAGCGAGCACGCTTGGAGGAACAATCATGGAAGACCTGCTCGATCTTGACAGCAAGGTACAGTGCGGCAGTTGTCATGATGTTCATTCATCCGGCGTCGGCGATAGCCTGTTACGGGGCTACGATTACGGTAGGCAGCACGGACCCGAACTGTGCCGCATGTGCCACATGAAATAAACGGGTTTATTAGCACCCTTTGCGATTTTGGAAGAGAGCGTGTTTCGCTTCATTCAATGAAGCCGGATATAATCAAAGATCCAATAACGAGATTTCCTGTTACGGGAAATAATGCTGTTCAAAAGAGCTGGCGAAAAAGGATCCATATTAAGAAAAGAAAGAGAGATAGTCGATTTTTATGACTATCTATTCCTACAACGCCAGTTACTGCTTGAGAATGCAACAACGTATGGCCGAGAAATCTATTCAAATAGTTCCACGAAGCGGCTCCTTATTTGCGCAGGTCAGGTTTTGTTAGAGCCTCTAAATACAATTAGTATAACAGCCAGTCACCAGCCGGTATTTGATCCACCGCATGGCGCAAGACAGGATCAACGTTCGTATACACCTTGTTTGTCAGGTCTGGGGAAGAATGTTCCAATAGCTTCTGCGTGACAGCTGTTGAGATGCCGTTCTGTGCAAGAATGGAACCAAAGGTCTTTCGTAGATCATGACATTTGAAATCACCCAAGCCAATCTTTTTACGTATCTTGTCCCATCTGCATTGGTTGAAACGGTCGTTGAATATTCTTTCTTGTTCAGTGTCTAATCCGGAAACATATTTCTTAAGCTCTGCCATGATTGGAACCGGCACGGGCCGCGAGCCCATACTCTTCCTGGTCTTCCTGCTCTTTGTAGTGACATAGCTGCTTTCAAAGTCAACATCAGAAACTCTCCATGATTCAATGTCCCCACGTCTCAAACCTGTGCCTAAAGCCAACGGAACTCTCATCCTCATCGTTCGATATGGCTTGAAAGCGGACAGCAGTGTTCTTATCTGAATGGTGCTTAAGGATTTCACAGGTCTCTCATCTTCCTTCAACAGACTTAGCTCTATTTCTCCGTTCAGATACCTATTCTTCCTACACCAATGAACGAATGCCTTCAGATTCCTTATGTCCTTGTTGAGCGTCGAGCGTTTTATTTCCTTTCCTCGATCAAGTATGAACTTGTCGAGAGCATTCTGCGTGATCTGTTTGGAGCTACATCTTCCTATCAGTCGTTCAAAGTGCCGTAGGGTGAGAGCTGTTTCATAGAGCGTGGCTTGCTTATCGCCTTTTACTTTTTTGTAGTACGTATAATCTTCTCGCATCTGCGCCCAGTCGACAGTGACAGTCCCAGTAAAGACGTCGGAGTTCAATTGAGCATATTTCATCTGGCGATAGTGTTCGGCCACGGCCTTAGTAGGCAAGGCTTTTCCCTTGCGCTTGCCGCTCTCATACCATCCAACCCACCAGCCTCTGATATTCTCTCTTTTGTATATCCAAGCCTTTCTCATATTATCGAGTCTATCGTAATTCCGGTTCTTCCGAACAATGAGTAGGTGGTCTTGGCGTGTCATACGACCGAGAAAAATCGTTCGGGGCCCCAGAGGCACAGATTTCCCCCCACGTGCCCAAATCTGAGCCTCTGCCCAAACGATTTTTCTCTCGAACCAACCCCAAGGCCCCGATCTGTGCGGGCCACCTACCCATTAACCGGATGAAGCCGAAATAGAAGTGCGCACCAACGCTGTAAACTTGTCAACATTACGTCCACAGCCGGAATTTTCCGGTGTCGGTTGGGCATGCGTTGTAAACCCATGCGACTCAGGGACTTTCAAGAAACATGCAAGAAAGCTGTCCTTTTCTTAGGTTACCAACGACTCCGAGAAGAAAATGCCTGTTATCTGTCGGTTATCGAGGTCTTCACCTTTTCGTTTAGTGTCTTCGCGTAAGTCTGTGAAGTCTCGGCTTTCGTATGGCCCAGGACGATCTGAACCAACCAGGTATTATCGCTCGAATTGAGCAGAGTGGTTCCGAACGTGTGCCGCAGCTTGTGTGGGCTCAATCTCGATATAAGTCGGCCATCTTTGCGGTAGAGCCATATCCGGCTTCTTAGCCCAAGCCTTTTGACTTTGGCGTACACCGAATTATACTTCATACGCCCGCCCCGTTCGCTGCGGAAAAGCCAGCTCTCCGGCGAAGCAGAGCCGTAGCGCTCATTTACATAGTCCGTCAGCCACGTGGTGAACCACTCCGAGACGCCGACTGTTCGAGGTTTCTGCCCCTTTCCCGACTCCACCTCAATCACGGGCCTGCCGTGATACGCAGGCAGGTTCTTGAGCTTCAAGTTGCAGACCTCGCTCGCGCGTAACTCGGTCTCGGCCATCAGGACCACAAGCATTTCGTTCATAATAGCCCGGCACAGATAAGCCCTTCGAGAAGCAATAGACGTACTGCATCCCGTCCAGGAAGTGCCGCTTGATTCCCTCAATCGAGTCGGTCTCGTCGTAGCTACCCGCTGCTTCGATGTAGTCGTTCTCCAGTTGCTGGAGAAACTCAGCGCGGCCCTTTCTCTTGACGTGCTGATTCACCCGGAACAGGGCGTAGATGTCGTCTTGCTCAAGAAGTTCTTCCAGCTCATCAATACTCATGGCAAAATGGAACATTTCTTTGTCTCCGCAGAGAATCTTTCTCTCTGGGCCAAGTATGCCTTGCAGCAATTCTGAAAATCCTAATTGGTCGTCCACGGTCAGTCTCCTTTCCTTTGGGTTTGAATGAGTGCCTTGATTGCCGTTTTGGTATCTTCCGGAAGTTCCGGCCAAGCCTTGACAAGCTCTACCAAATCGGGGTATATTTGCACTAAATTGTCCAAGCCAGTGGACAAGACAGGATTTGTGTTTTCTGTAAGTTATTTGTTATTAGTATCTTGTGGAGTGGGACCTGTAGGTTCGAACCCTACTCGGGGAGTTGTTGCCCGTTAGCGGCAGATGGAAGAAGGTCGAGTGGTTCCGCATTGCAACCAGCCGCGGAAATTCAAGTTGTGTTATTTCTGTTTGCGCGAAGAAGGAGGATATTATGACAAGCAGATTGGTTCCTTTGATTGTGTGTTTTCTGGCAGTAGCCGGCGGTATCGGAGAAAACGCCGGGGCAAGTCCTTCGAGCGGCAGAAGCGGCTCACTTGTGAAGGTGGGCGGTCTCAGGGTGGGAGAGCCGATTCAATCCGGGCGAGCCGGTAAAGAGCCGTGGCGGGGCGTGCACGTAGGTATCAGCAGCCAGAGGGCGGTTGAGCAGTTGACCGGTGTCGTCGGCGAGCTGGCTAAACTCGGCGTTAACGCCATCGTGGCCGAGATCAACTACGGATACCAGTACAAGTCGCATCCGAAGCTGCGAAGGGACAATGCCAGCAGCGCCGGGCAGATTAAAAAACTGCTCGCCGAGTGCCGCAAGCACGAAGTCCGGCTTATTCCGCAATTTCAATGTCTCGGGCATCAGTCTTGGAGCAAGAACACGGCCCCGTTGCTGGCGGAGTATCCTCAGTTCGATGAGACACCTGGCAAGTACCCCAACAATGAAGGTATTTACTGTCGAAGCTGGTGCCCGCTGCATCCGGAAGTTAACGATGTTGTTTTTGCGCTGATGGACGAACTGATAGAGGTATTCGAGGCGGATGCCTTGCATGTCGGTCTGGACGAAGTGTTCCTGTTGGGCGAAGACGATTGCCAACGATGCAAAGGCAGGGACAAGGCTGAGCTTCTTGCCAAGGCTGTCAACGACTACCACCGTCACCTGGTAGGCAAACACAAGATTGAGATGCTGATGTGGGGCGACCGTTTGATCGATGCCTCAAAGTACAGCTACGGCAAGTGGGAAGCCAGTGCAAACAACACCGCAAAAGCTATCGATATGATCCCCAAGGACATCATAATCTGCGACTGGCACTACGAGCCGCGGGAAGCGTATGAATCGGTGCCGATGTTTCTTGAGAAGGGTTTTCGCGTCTGGCCCGCCAGTTGGAAGAAGCCGGACGCGGCCAAAGCCTTCGTGGATTATTCCAAACGGTTTGAAAACGACCGCATGTTGGGGCACCTGAATACCACGTGGGGGGCGGTTCCGATAGACAAACTGCCGTCGTTCGAACCGCTGCAATATGCAACCAAAAGCTTCGCGACTGACCGCGAGCGGTGATCCGTACGACATTTCAAAGGAGAAGCCATGCAGTCTATCCATCGTCGCGGTTTCCTGCGCCTGGCGTCGGTCGCTCTGTGCAGCGGCGCTGCGTTGAGCCGGGCGATCGCACAGAAACAATCACAGCAATCCGGTGAGGACAAACCGAACATTCTACTCATCCTCTCGGACGACCACAGCACGCCGCATTTGGGTTGCTCCGGCGACCCCAATCTCAGAACGCCCAACCTGGACAAACTGGCGGAAGGGGGAATGCGTTTTGAGCGAGCCTATACGACAGCCCCGCAATGTGTGCCTTCGCGCGCTTCGCTGATGACCGGGCGCTCGGCGGTGGATATCCGGATGACTCGCTTTTCCGCGCCACTTCCAAGGGACGTGGTCACTTACCCTGAGCTGTTGCGCAAGGCCGGCTACTACACGGGTCTGTGCGGCCGCACCTTCCACCTCAACGGATCCGGCGGACTGCCGGAAGCCTCGAAGAAAGTTTTCGACGAACATAATCTGCGAACCTTCGCCGAGCGGGTAGATTGGATCGGCCCCGGGGATTTTGACAATAATCCCGAGCACCTTAGAACCTTTCTGAGGCAGGTGCCCAGCGGCAAATCTTTCTTCCTTCAAGTCTGTTACAGCGATCCGCACCGCGCCTTCACCGCCAAGGCCTTTGAGCCCGACCCCGATTCGCTCAAGCTCCCGCCCAATCTGCCGGACGTACCATCGGTGCGCAAAGACCTCGCAGGCTACTACGGCGAAATCCAGCGTCTCGACGGAGAAATCGGGAAGCTGTTAGCGGTGCTGGATGAGCACGGCATGAAGAACAACACCATCGTCGCATTCATGGGTGACAACGGTGCAGCACTGCTGCGCGGCAAGGGCACGCTGTACGAATGGGGTCTGAGGGTTCCCCTGATTGTCCGCTGGCCGGGGCACATCGAAGCCGGCACAAAGTGCGATGCGTTGGTCTCAGGCGAAGACCTGGCCCCGACCTTCCTCGAAGCCGCCGGGACGACCGCCCCGGAAACTATGACCGGCGTCAGTTTCCTGGGCATCCTTCTCGACAAACAAACTGGCAGACGTGAATATGCTTTTGCCGAGCGAGGCGCACACGGCTCAGGCCTGCCAAACGGCACGGGGCCATTCGACCTTGGCCGGTGTGTAATTACGCCACGCTACAAACTCATATATAGCGCTTTGTGGCAACTGCCGTATTCGCCCGTGGACTTTGCCGGAGGACCCATGTGGAAAGACCTGCGTGCGCGGCACGAGGCGGGAACACTGGACCCGAAGTTTTCACGAGCGTTTTTCGCTGAACACCGGCCGATGTTCGAACTGTACGACCTGCAGGAAGACCCTTACGAATTCAACAATCTGGCGGGCAAGCCTCAGACAGCCTCTGTCGAAAGGAACCTGAAAGCGGTCCTGCAGGAATGGATGATCCTTAACCAGGATTATCTGCCGTTGCCGATACCTCCGGCACCAAAGCAATCAGGACGGTGAAATGCGACCCCCACCGGTTTCACGCCCTCCAGGGGCGCTGCCTGTTGGCTGTTGCCGACAATATGTCTTTGGCGATGAGCACATTTTCCAGTATCTGGAAGTCAAACATGCCGGCACAAACAAAATCGGCCCCGTTCTCGAAGGCGTACTTGAAACCTTCCCGCGGGTGAATGGCTCCGGCAGCCAGAACCTTGAAGGCGATCCAGGACTTTTCCACCTTCTTCATGAACTCGATTGTCTTTTCCGGGGTGACGGACCAGATATTGTCGTGGTCGAGCAGGCTGCCGCTATCGACGTTAAATTCCACCCTGTCTTCCTTCGGCGTGGCCGACCAGTAATTGCCGTGATGCAGGGTCTTCATGTAGAAGTCGGCGTTTATTCCCGCTTTTTCGACCGCAATAGGCACCTCTATCGAATGGCCGCCGATACCGGCGATTAATCCGTTATGCTTGATGAATTCGACAGCCTTGCCGAGCAGGTCAACGCCCCCATTCTTGACAAAACTGTCTCCGACGCCGCCCTGCACGTATGCTCCGACTGCGCCGCTATCGATGGCCCTCTTTATATCGCTCGTCAGGTCGGTTGTCTTCGGGTGGACCTGCGCGATCCATTGTATCCGCCCGCCCCTCTGGTCCCAGTATTTGTCGAGATACCCCGACGACGAAGTTATTATTGCGTTTATCCCGGCTTCCTCGCACGCCTCAAGGGTATCCATGATTTTTTCTTCCGAACTGTAGGCCAGGAACAACTCCCGCAGATATTTCAGGTCTCTGCTGTGGGACCACCCGCTGAACTGATTGCCGCC
>JBDREF010000127.1:0-2142 GCA_043820045.1 Planctomycetota bacterium
CCCCCGCCGACGGTGAACGGGATGAATACGTTCTCGGCGACCTTCTCGACAAGCTCGACGATAGTCTTGCGAGAGCGAATGGTGGCCGTAATGTCCAGGAACACTAATTCGTCGGCCCCGGTGTCACTATATCGCGCGCCGAGTTCCACCGGGTCGCCAGCATCGCGAAGGTTCAGGAAATTGACGCCCTTGACCACGCGGTTGTCTTTAACGTCCAGACATGGAATGATTCTTCTTGTCAGCATTGGTTCGTATTTCGTATATCGTATGCAGTATTCAACAGGCTTCTCTTTGTTTCTTTGTGCCTACCACGGTATTTCACAAGTTCCACGACCATCGGCGTTTGAGATTGCCGCGTCGCTTCGCTCCTCGCAATGACACATGCAGTTCCTTGATGTCATTGCGAGCCGACCGAAGGTCGGCGCGGCAATCTCATCGTCGTGTCATTTATAAAACAGCGTTCTTTGCACAAATGTCACTTCCTCTTGCAAATGTCGTAAAAATTATGCAGGACCTTCAATCCCGTCTTGCCGCTTTTTTCCGGGTGGAACTGCGTGCCGTAAATGTTGGCCTTCTGCACCGATGCCGTCAGCTTGAAGCCGTAGTCGGTATAAGCAACCTTCGCCTGCTCATCGGCGACTTCGGCACAGAAAGAGTGCGCGAAGTAGAAATGCTTCTCTTTCCCGAGCCCTGCAAACAAATCCATATCTTCCGGCAGCTCGACCTGGTTCCAGCCCATGTGCGGAATGACCCGGCCGGGCGGGATGGGAACGACGTTGCCGCGGACTAACCCGAGGCCCTTGTGCCGGCCGTACTCGCTGCTGGTCTCGAAGAGCATCTGGTAGCCGACGCAGATGCCCAGAAGCGGCTTGCCGTCCAAAGCGACCTTCCGCACCAGCTCCGCGAGCGCGCCCAGCGCACTTACGGCGTAGCCGAACGCCGCAACGCCCGGCAGAACGATACCCCACGCATTCTCGATATCCGCTGGCTCGCAGCTAAGCTTCGCCTCGCAGCCGATATGCTCGAACGCATTGCAAACGCTCTTGACATTCCCAATGTTGTAGTCGATAACAACTATCATATGAGTGCCGGCCCGCTTATTATAGGTCGTTGGCCGTCGGAAAAGCGGCGATAAGCCGCCAAAACGCACAAAAGCGGAATCATAAGCCATAAATGGCCGATAGTAAATAACAAATGTGTGGCATAGTGGCATATCTCGGCACAAAGGCCGCCCAGCCGATCCTCATCGAGGGGCTTAAACGGCTGGAATATCGCGGCTATGACTCGGCCGGCGTGGCGCTGTTGGGCAGCGGCGCAATAAGAATCACGAAAACCAGCGGCAGAATCGCCGCACTGGAGGAGATTCTGGACGAGCCCGACGTCGCCGAAACATCCGGCATCGGCCACACCCGCTGGGCCACGCACGGCCAGCCGAACACCGTCAACGCACACCCGCATCCGGACTGCACGGGCAAAATCGCCATCGTCCACAACGGCATAATCGAAAACTACGGCACGCTCAAGACGTGGCTGCAGAACGAAGGCGCCGAATTCGCCAGCGAGACCGACACCGAAGTTATCTCAAATCTGATCGGCTACTTCTACGCCAGGTGCAGCGACGACGAAGGCGACGCCTTGCACGGCAGCCAGAACAGATTCGAATGGGCCGTCCAGCAGGCCCTGCGCGAGCTGCACGGCACGTTCGGCCTGGCGATTGTCTGCTCCGATTATCCCGACATGCTCATCGGCGCCAAGAAGGGAAGCCCGCTGATCTTAGGACTCGGCGGGAACGAATATATCTTAGCCTCCGACGCCGCCGCAATCGTCGAGCATACAACCCAGGCGATTTATCTCGCCGACAACGAGATGGTGACTATCGGCCCGGACGGCTTCCATACCAAGACCATCGACAATGTCACCGTCAGCAAGGACCTCAACCAGATCGAGTTCTCCTTGGAGCAGATAGAACTCGGCGGCTTCAAGCACCACATGCTCAAGGAAATTTTCGAGCAGCCCAAGGCCCTGGCAACCTGCATGGGCGGGCGAATCGACCTGCACAACCACAAAATCAAACTCGGCGGCATAGCCTCCTACCTGCGCGCGTTGACGCGCACCCGGCGGCTCATCCTGACCGCCTGCGGC
>JBDREF010000128.1:0-5540 GCA_043820045.1 Planctomycetota bacterium
GCGTCGAAAACGTTCGGGTCAACCATTCCGCAGCCGCCCATCTCGACCCAGCTTTCGTTGCCGCTCTTGTCCTTCAGGAGCAGGTCAACTTCGGCGCTGGGCTCTGTGAAGGGGAAGAAGCTTGGCCTGAATCGCCACTTCGTCTCGGGGCCGAAGAAGGTGTGAATGAACTGCTCGATAGTGGTCTTCATATCCACCATGCTGACACCCTCGTCGACCACCAGGGCCTCGAGCTGATGGAACATGTACATGTGCGTCGCATCGACGGTGTCCGGGCGGTAGACCCGGCCCGGCGCGACGACCCGGATGGGCGGCTTTGTGTGCTCCATGACTCGGATCTGGATCGTCGAGGTCTGGCTTCGCAGCAGGATGTTGTCGTCGATGTAAAAATTGTCCAGGGGGTCCCTCGCCGGATGCTCGGGCCCGATGTTCAGGGCGACGAAATTGTGCCACTCGTCCTCGACCTCGGGGCCGTAAGCGACGCCGAACCCCATCCGCCCGAATATCTCCAAAAGCTCGTTCAGGGTTTGGGTAATGACGTGCTTTTTGCCGATGTTGACGGGGATGCCGGGCAGAGTAACATCTATCAGCTCTCTCGTCTTGCTCTTGTCCGCCTGTAACAGTTCGTTCTTGAGCTGTTCAAATGCCGTGGTGACCTCATTCTTGATTTTATTCGCCAGTTGTCCGCCCTGAGGCTTCTGCTCGCGGGGGAGCTTGCCTATCTGACTGAGCATCTGAGTGATTTGCCCTTTTCGGCCGAGGTACTTTACGCGGAACTCTTCAAGGGCGGCCAAGTCGGTCACCTTTTGCAGATCAGCGAGGGCGTCGCCGCCGGTTTTTTTAAATTGCTCAAGCATTTTCTCGTATGTCGCAAGTCGTATGTCGCGGCTTGCACGACGGGGACGGGTTACGATTTACGATTTCGCCGCGGCTTTGGCGGATTCAACGATGGCGTCAAATCCCTTGGGGTCGGCAATGGCGATTTCGCTTAGCATTTTCCGATTCAGGGCAATATTGGCCTTTTTGCAGTCATTGATGAACTCGCTGTACCTTATGCCCCGCTGCCGGCAGGCTGCGCTCAATCGCGTAATCCACAGGCCGCGAAAATCGCGTTTTCGGCGTTTGCGGTCGGTTTTGGCGTTGACGCCTGCTCGTACGGCGGCTTCTTTGGCCAGCCTGTAGAGCCGACCAGCGGCACCACGATGCCCCTTCACTGCCTTAAGGACTCGTTTCTTTGCCTGGCGCCTTGCGGCACCTTTTCTAACTCTTGGCATATCAGCTTTCCTTTGAGAATTGTTGATTCATCCGGCCTGCTGGCGGCAGCTGAAAAAGGAGTGTATCCAAGCCGAGAAGCGGGCCTACTTAACTAATTGTTGACTATTTACAGAGTTTGATCAGCGCAATTTTGGCCGACGGACTGGTCATGACAGCCGTACTGCTGATGCGTCTTCTGCGTTTAGCGCTCTTGCCGCTCATCAGGTGCCCGCCGCCCGCGCGCTTGCGGTTGACCTTGCCCGTTGCGGTGATTTTCACTCTTTTGCTCAACCCCTTATGGGTTTTCTGCTTCGGCATTTGGTTAATCCCCTTAAACGAATCTGCCCAAAATCCCGCACTGAAAGGCCGCGTCGCTGAATAGGCTTTCGTGCAGAAAAATACAAAAGCAGGATTTTAGGCTATCTCTGGCCGTTGGTCAATAGTGAAGGTGTGGATTCTTGAAAAAATATTGATTCGAGCCGATTGGACAGAATCACCGAATGGGGCGTTCTGCCCCGCGATTCGTCTGCTCGATACGTTTCATGCAGCCGATACGTGCTTTGCCGGCGGCAGATGCCGGCTATCTGGGAACGAGCAACAAGGTCATACGTCTGCCACTCATCTGGGCCGGTCGCTCGATCTTGGCCAAATCCTGCAAAGACTCGGTAATCTGCTCGAGGATCCCATAGCCGTTCTCCCGGTGCAGCATCTGCCGCCCGCGGAAGAACATCGTGAACTGGAGTTTGTGGCCCTTTCCCAGGAACTCACGCCCGTGTTTGAGCTTGATTTCCAGATCGTGTGCATCGGTTTCAGGCCTGAGTCTTATCTCCTTCAGTGTTGCGGCGTGGTGGTGGTGCTTCTTGTGAGCTTCGCGATTTTTGCGTTTCTGCTCATACAGCCACTTGCCATAGTCCATTATCCGGCAAACCGGAGGCTCGCTTGTTGGAGCGACTTCGACAAGGTCCAGCCCGACCTCGCGTGCCATAGACATCGCCTCATCCGTACCCACGATCCCAACCTGATTATTCTCCCCGTCGATCAGTCGGACCGTTCTGGCCTGAATCCCGCCATTTGTCTTTAAGCCTCGTTTACTTATTGTGCGCCACCTTCCCTTTCTATTAGAGTAATAAGTTTTTGGTCAACCATTATTGAAGTTATAATGGTAAATTATAAACCATGAACCCTACAATTTCAAATCAATCTTTTTATCTGTAATTTTGTGTCTTGCTGTTTTCAAAAACTGATCGATCTCGACCGTCTTGTTCTCTTTCACGCCTCTGATCCTGACATTAATCGTGCCGGCCTCGGCCTCTTTGGGGCCGACCACAAGCATGTAGGGCAGTTTTTCGCCGTGAGCCCTGGCGATTTTGGCGCCTATTTTCTCGTTGGAGAAGTCGCAACTGCAGCGTAATCGTTCCTGCTTCAGCCTGGCTTCGACTTGCATCGCATAATCATTGGTTTTCTCGCTTATCGGCAGGATTCTCACCTGCTCGGGCGAGAGCCAGAGCGGGAAATTTGCCCCATAGTGTTCAATGAGAATTCCGATGAAACGCTCGAAAGAGCCTAATACGGCCCGGTGAATCATGACCGGCGTCTTCTCGGTATTGTCCTTGTCGGTATAGACAAGGCCGAAACGTCCCGGCATGGAGAAGTCTAATTGGATTGTACCCAACTGCCATGAGCGGTTGAGGCAATCTCTTATATGAAAGTCAATCTTGGGGCCGTAAAATGCGCCGTCGCCCTCATTGATCTTGTAATCTATATTCTTATGCCTGAGGGCATCGCGAAGGGCGTTTGTGGCAGTTTCCCATATCTCGTCGGAGCCTATGTGTTTTTCGGGCTTCGTGGACAGTTCGATATTGAAATCTTCGAACCCGAACGCCTTGTATATCTCGAACGTCAGCTCGATGACTCCTACTATTTCGGACTCTATCTGCTCAGGCGTGCAGAAGATATGAGCATCGTCCTGCGTGAACTGCCTGACCCTGAAAAGCCCGTGCATGACGCCGCTGGCCTCGTGCCGATGGACCAGGCCAAGCTCGGCGACTCGCATCGGAAATTCGCGATAGGAATGCTGCCGGGTCTTGAAGACCAGGCATCCGCCGGGACAATTCATCGGCTTTATCGCGTAGTCGGTGTCGTCGAAGCGGGTGAAGTACATGTTCTCTTTGTAGTTGTCCCAGTGGCCGCTCATGTGCCAAAGCTGCTCATTGAGAATTACAGGCGTGCGGATTTCCTCATAGCCGTACCTGTCATGGACGCCGCGCCAAAAATCCACGATGGAATTCCAGATGACCATCCCTCTGGGGTGAATAAACGCAAAGCCCGGACCGGCTTCGTTGAAGCTGAACAAATCCAGTTGTTTGCCTAAGACGCGGTGATCGCGTTTCCTTGCTTCCTCCAGTCTCTGCAGGTGCTCTTCAAGCTCTTTTTTGGTCGGCCAGGCCGTGCCATATACCCGCTGGAGCATTTTTTGTGTCGGGTCGCCGTGCCAGTAAGCGCCGGCTACCGACATAACCTTGAAACTTCCGACCTTTCCACTGTTTGGAACGTGCGGGCCCCGGCACAAATCCTCGAAGCCGTCTCCGCGCGAGTAGAAACTAATGACCTCGCCGTCCGCGCGGTTTATGTTGTCGCTCTTGTATTTGTCGCCTGCCAGCCTGGCCAGGGCCTCGGCCCTGGTCGTTTCTTTGCGAACGAACGGGCTGTTCGCACCGACGATCTCGGCCATCTTTGCCTCGATGCGTTCGAAGTCGGTCGGCCGAATCGGCTCATCGAGATCCACATCGTAGTAGAAACCATCTTGGACCGTCGGCCCGTACACCAGTTTGGTCTCGGGCCAAATGCTGCATATCGCCTCGGCCATTACGTGCGCACAGCTATGCCGCATTACATCAAGGCCTTCGGCGTCTTTGGCGGTGATGATCTGAAGTGACGCCTCGCCGTTGAGAGGCGTTGACAGGTCGACAATCCGGCCATTTACCTTTGCCATTACGGCAGCTTTGGCCAGTCCCGGCCCTATCTGCTCGGCTAACTGCCCCGCGGTTGTACCGTCGCCAACTTCTAACGTGCTGCCATCGGGCAGCGTAACTTTCGCCATTTATCTATCCGGTATTCCCACTCTTCTCTGTCTCAAGGCCCTTGTTTGGCATAGACTTATACAAATCTAACCCGGTCGTCCGGCTCTGTCAACATTATTTATGGTCCGATTTATTTGTTGCTTTACACCGAGTCGGATGGTATAATAAATACAGATTGCGGCATTGGCCAAGCTGATCAGGAGGACACCAGAGTGGACGTTAATTTGATTTTATTCAAAAAGGACGGCTCACAGAGGACTTTTTCCTTGCGAAGCGATGTAACATCGATTGGTCGAAGCCACGATTGTGATTTGCGCGTCCCCCTGCGGGTCGTTTCCAGGAAGCATTGCGAGTTGAGCCAGAACGCCGAGGCTCTGAAAGTCCGCGACCTTAACTCTCGTTTCGGCACTTTTGTCAACGGCAAACGCATAAGCGAGGCAGCAGTCAGAGCGGGCGATTATATCAGGATAGGCCCGCTGACGTTCCTGTTGCAGATTGACGGCGAGCCCAAGAAGACAGTGCCGCCTGTACAGGCCAAACCGGCGCCGGCAGCGAAGAAGCCGCCGACACCCAAAGCTCCCGCCGACGAACCGTCCGGCAGCTTTCCGGGACTGGAAATCGACGACTCCGACGATTCCTTCCTCGCCGAGCTTGAAGACCTCTGAGCAGCTCTTTCTCGCAGGAGCTTTTTTCGGCAGAGCCTCATATCTTAACATACCTTGAATATTCAGCCCGTGTAACCTCCGAGCCTTCCTGAACTGCTAAGGCTGACTTGGGAGTCGCAGGCATCCTGCGTCCGGCAGTACTTTTTCGTCAGCAAAAGAGCGAACTCGTGAGAAATTGGCTTGCAGATTTTATGAGATTGTGTTACTGTTCTGCCGTTGGACGGCAGGGTAAATGACCTTGAGACGGCTCGTCCCGCCCTCGGGGGCGTCAGGTGGCGAGTCTAAGTCCATCAGGAGATACCTTTTGGGAATGGAGTGCTGCCATGAAACTCAAGTCTGTGCAAGTCAGGAATTTCAAGTGTCACGAAGATTCGACTCGGTTCGACATTTGCCCGGTGACATGCCTCGTGGGCAAGAACGAAGCAGGCAAGACTTCGCTGCTCGAAGCCCTGCACAAGCTCAATCCCGATGTGGCCGATCTGGGCGAATTCGACTTACTGCTGGAGTACCCGAGGCGACGCCGCAAGCAATACCAGCGCCG
>JBDREF010000129.1:0-7899 GCA_043820045.1 Planctomycetota bacterium
CTTCGCCGGCCTTGTCTGCGACAGCAGTTGCTGCGGCAGCACGCTTGTTTGCGGTCGCAGCTCTCGCGGAGGCGCGACGGGGCCGCGGGGTGCCTAGGCTCTGCGGCAGTTCGGCCAGCCGTTTGTCCCGCACCTCCTTAAAACGCTGCTGGAGCAGCTCGCGCTGTTCTTTCTGCAAGTTTCTCAAGGGGCTGATATATTCGATGACTTTGCCACGCACGCCCTCGCCGGAGATGTACACCTCGGCGGCGCCTCTGAGAAACTGGCCGCCCGCGGTAATCTTGAAGACGGTTCCAGCTTGTCCGCCGCCCGGGTAGAGATAGCCAATTTGCGGCTGATTCGCATTCGACTGGCCCATCCCCTGTGGACAGGGGGCGGCTGCAGAGAACAAGGCCACCGCCACAAACATAAATCTCCGGCTCAATGCCATGGTTAAAGCTCCGGTTCTATACAATCTCTTTGAGACGACCGCCGCCTGTCTGCGATGACGGCATGACTTTGACGTCGAGTCCGCGCGGGTTGGGCATGGGGCCGTCCGGATCGATGCCGAGCAGTTCGTACATGCTGCCGATAAGGTCCTGCGGATACACGGGTCGGTCGGCGACTTCCATGCCTTTTTCGTCCGAGGCGCCGACGACGTGGCCGCCTTTGAAGCCTCCGCCTGCGACAACTGCCGAGAAGCACTTGCCGTAATGCGACCGACCGCCGTTCCAGGGGGCTTCCCACTGGACTTTCGGGCCGCGTCCGAATTCACCGCTCCACCACACTATCGTGCTATCGAGCAGGCCCCGGTCGGCCAGGTCCCCAAGCAGCGTGGCAAACCCCTTATCCATTTCGGGCAGCTTGCGCCGCATCGCCTCGAAGTGCTGCTTATGAGTATCCCAGCCGCCGTAGTTGATCGTGATGTACGGCACGCCGTGTTCGGCGAGTCGCCTTGCCATCAGGCACGACTGACCGAACTTGTTCCGCCCGTAGCGCTCGCGCAGTTCGTCGGCTTCCTGCGACAGGTCGAAAAGCTCTCTTCCTTCGCCGAACATGATTCTGTAAGCGTCTTCCTCGCAGGTGTCGGACTGTTTGAAATGCGTGTTGTTGGGCATTGCCTTGCCGAGCGAATCGAGGCTGTGGAGCAGATCGCGCCGGCGTCGTTGGCGCTCGTCGGTAATGCCCTTTGCGACGATTCCCTCGACGGCGAAGGGGTTCTGATTGGGGTCGCCGCCGGTGGCGAAGGGTTTGTAGAGCGGACCGAGAAAACCCGCCTCTGAGAAACGGCCCTGCGGCTGAGTCAGCACGATATAGGGCGGAACCACACCTTTATAGCCGTGTTCGTATCCCTTGAACAGCGAGACGACCGCACCGGCACAGGGATAGACCAGGCGACCGGGCTCGCGGCCAGTCTGCACAATATAGGACGCCGTCTCGTGCCCGTTGTTGCCGTGGGTCATGCTGCGAATGATCGAGTACTTGTCGGCCTGGGCGGCCAGCAACGGCAGCATCTCCCCGATTCGGATCCCGCTGGCATTGGTTTTGATGGGGCTCTTGAAAGGGCCGCAGTAGTCATTGCCTGCTTCCGGCTTCGGGTCGAAAGTATCTATATGGCACGGGCCGCCCCACATCCAAATTTGAATGACCGATTTTGCCTTTGGACTCAAAGGAGCGGACCTCGCCGGGCGGCCGAAGGGACCCGTCATCGCTAATCCGGCGACCCCGAGAACGGTCCGCTTCAGCGCTTCTCGCCGAGTGAGAAGATTTGTGTCTTGCTGTTTATCCATGATAGCATTTCCTCGATTCAACTCAATGCCGGTACAAGAATTCCTTTGTATTTATCAACGCCCAGGCCAGATCGTTGGCGGCCTGCCGGGCGTTAATTCCCTTGGTCTGAAAGTACTCTTCAGCTACGGCCAGCTCGGCCTGCGTCGGAAAACGCGAGAGGATGTTCAGATAGACCATGCCGATCATCGTTTGACGGTTGCCCTTGGCGTCTCTGACGAGCGTGTTGAGCCGTGTGCTGCGCTCGATCTTGCTTTGAACGTGACTCGAATTGAGCAGATGCAGGCTCTGTGCGTCCGAAGGTTGATTGTTTCGTTCGGATTCGAAACCGGTGTCCCGCGCCGGCCGGCCGAACATTTCGAGGAACTGGCTGGTGATGCTGCCGTCAGCCAATTCGATGGATCGGTTTTCCTCCGGAATGAAGGTGAAAGGTTCCGGAATGGGGCTCGAATAGCTTTCCTTCGTCCCTGAAATCCAGCATAATGCGTCGACCAGCACCTCTGCTTCGAGCCGGCGCACCGGATAGCAAGCGAATAGGGCCTCAGCGTCGGGATGGTCGCTGTTCGGGACCGAGGATTGCTGGTATGTGCTGGAATTGAGAATGAGCCGATAAATATGCCGCAGGTCATAGTCGGCTTTTATCAGTTCCTTTTCCAGGTATTCGAGCAGTTCCGGATGGACGGGCGGATTGTCGGCGCCGATATCGTCCGGCTCATGGATTATGCCGCGGCCCATCAGCCAGGACCAGATGCGATTGACGATATTGCGAGCGAACCAGGGGTTCTCCGGAGCAACCAGCCAGTCCGCGAATACAACGCGAGGATCCTCGCCGGGCCGAATCTCCACGGCCGTACCGTCGGGAAAGACCGCCTTCAGCGGCTCCGTCGGGCCTGGATCCAGATAAACGATTTCTTCCTTCCATTCGGCCGTCTGTTTGTAAGCCACCTTCGAAAAGAAAGCCTCCATGCCGGAACGACGCGCCTCGGGCCAATTCTCCAGACGCACTCCCATGAACGTCAAGGCCGCGGCGTTTGCGATGGAAGCCGGCTCCTGACCTTGAACGGCACGATAGAAGTTGACCTGCGGCACGCGAAAGTTGCTGCCGCTCGAAGTCAACAGCTCGCGGGCGAATTGGTCGTAAGGCATGTTGTCCCGCAGGCAATCGTGAATCCAGCGATGATAAGCCTGGACCGCGTTGGGCCAGAGATTGATAGGAAACTCCGCCTTGACCCGCAGCAGGTCGCACCACTTCAGCGACCAATAGTCGGCAAACTCGTCCCGCTGCAGGAGCGATGAGATCAGAGCCGCCCGCCTGCGGGGACTGCGGTTTTCAGCAAACTTGCGGATTTCCTCGGGCTCGGGCAATGTGCCAATCATATCCAGGTAAACCCGCCGGACGAAGACAGCGTCGGAACAAGTATTCGCCGGCTCGATACCGCGTTTTCGCAGAGACTGCACAACCAGCTCGTCGATACGCATCTGGCTGGGCCCGGCGTACCTCTTGTCGCTTTCGAACTGGCTCCGGCGGTCCCCCTGGGCCCCGTAGCCTGCCGGCGTACGGGCTCCACCCGCCCGAGTCTGGCGAGAGCGATACTGGGCGCAGAGAGGCGCACAAATAACAAACATCTGCAACACCAATACTGCCAGGCTGCCTGTTCTGATCATTGAGGCCTCTTGCACAGTCCTTACCCTTCCCACATTCTTAACGCCCTATAATAGCAGAATCCGGCCCAGGAAGCAAGCATTTTGCCGGTAAGGAGTGACGGCCGGCGGAAGTTGCAAATCCTAAACTCTAATATCTAAATCCAAAATTCTAATGTCCTCCCTTGGGGACATCTTACGGCGCAATGCCCCAAACGAGTCTTGGACACGCAGTTAGTTTTGGTCATTTGAATTTGGGTCATTTGTGCTTGTTTAGGATTTAAGATTTAAGTGCTTAGGATTTTCACCCTCGTGTTTAGGATTTAGAGTTTGTTTTCTTCCAGCCGGTCGCCTCGATGCGTTTGAATTCCGCTTCCACGTCCCGGCCTTCGTAGAACGAAAGCCAGCCGCGCAAGCGCGCGGTTTGGCCGGGCTCTAAGTCGGGGAACTTCGGGTCCGAATGAAAGCACGGGCAATTCGGGTTTGCCCAGGGGCGGTTGCAGCCTTCCCACGCGGTTATTATCCAGCGTTTTCCGTCGGTGGACCGGCAGGCCGTATATGGGTTGGTCAGAACCTTATTGTCGTTTGTCTGCTGCTCGAAGCCGGCGGCCATTTTGGTCATCACGCAGTTTTGTATCCGCAGGTCACTGAGCCGCTGATTGGTGCCGTTCTTGAGCCATATCTCCATAAGCACGGCCTCCTTTGTCGGCTTTACTTTCACGCCGAAGGCAATGCCGTTAGGCAGCTCCCGCTCGATATCCAGCGCGCCATTAGGGCCGCGTTTCCATTCCAGCTTCGGCAAGGTGACACCTTGCTTCGTCCAGATCGTATCAACGTGAGTATGTGCCAGGTAAGTCAGCCCCAGATTCGACCAGATCGCTTCAGGCACATCGACCACGACGTAGCTGTCGCAGTCCCACGGGGTAAAGACGCTGAGCTTCGTCTCTCGCTGTGGATCGATCGCACCTTCCAGAAAACCGATTCGCGGATGCCGACCGCCCGGATAAGGCAGCACCGTCAGAGTCCCATCTTTGTTCCGCGCAGGCCGATTGTCCCGCCTAATATCAAACTTCTTCATCGCGGCGCCGATTTCGCTGTTTATCAGACCCGTTGCGGCGGTTATCTCTTCGTTCGTGAACCGATGGTACCATACCATGCTTTCGAGCCAATACCTCAACTCATCGTCATTGGCCGGCCTGCGAAAGTTTTGTGCCCCGGAAGCCCCTTCCGCGGCCGCAGACGCCGGAGCGCCGAACAACAGCACGAACGTCGTCAATGTCAAAGCGAACGCAGTTGGGTAACACCTTTTGCTTAGCGTCTCGTTCATATCCTCAGTCCCGTATCTTCTTGAGCAGCCAGGCCATGTTTCTACCCAGAGTCTCCATGGTCTGCAGGCCCTCTTCGTCCTGCTCGACGTCGCCTTTGGCTCTTCCAATTCCCACGTTCCAATAGGACGAACCCGGCACTATCATCTGGCTGATCAGGAAAAAGTGGTTCATCGAATCGAAAGTGGGAATCGCGCCCGCTCTTCGTACGGCGACGACGGCCGCCCCGAGCTTTCGCTGGAGCATATCCGAATTGGCCCTGGCGACGTAGCCTGCGCGGTCTATCAACGCCTTCATCTCGGTAGTGACATCGGCAAAGTAGGTCGGAGAACCTAAGATAATGCCGTCGGCCGCTGTCATCTTCTCAATACACTCATTGGCAACGTCGTCGGTGACTGCGCATCTTTTATCTTTGTTCTTGAAGCATTTGCCGCACGCGATACATCCTTTGATAGTCTTGCCGGCCAATTGCACCAGCTCGGTTTCGATGCCTTCGGCTTCGAGTTCGGTAAAGACCCTCCTGATAAGAATGGCGGTATTGCCGTCCTTTCGAGCACTTCCGTTAAAAGCTACGACCTTCATTCTGTCCTCCTAAAGCATTTCTCCGCATGGGCTAAAGCCCATCCTACAATTCTGGTTTTACTCCAATGCCCACTGAGCGGCACAAGCCGCGTGGATTTCCATCGTATCGAAAAGGGGAACCACCTCGGGCGCGCCGGATCCAACCAGCATGTGTATCTCCGTGCAACCTAAGATTATGCCTTCTGCACCGTTGGCGGCGAGATTTTCGATTATTCCACAGAACAGATCTCTTGAGAACTGTGTCACCTGCCCGCAACAAAGCTCGTCATAAATAACACTATTGATAACCTGCCGCTGCTGCATCTGCGGCACTATCACTTCAAGGCCGTGCCTGCCGGCTAATCGGTCCTTATAGAAATCCTCCTCCATAGTGAATTTCGTTCCCAGCAGACCTACTTTGTGAAGACCTCTCGCCTTGATTTCCTCGGCGGTTGCATCGGCAATGTGCAACAAGGGGATGCGAATGTCTTTTTGAACTTCATCGGCTACCTTGTGCATCGTGTTCGTGCAGATAACCAAAAAATTCGCCCCGGCCTTCTCCAGCATCTGAGCCACGGCAATCATCAGCTTAGCGGCGGCTTCCCAGTCTCCTTCTTGCTGGAGCGCCGCAATCTCCGCCATGTCGAAAGAGTGCATGACAATCCTGGCGGAATGAAGCCCTCCGAGCCGGGCCCGCACAAACTCATTTATGATGCGGTAGTATTCACGGGACGATTCCCAGCTCATCCCGCCGATAAGTCCTATCGTCTTCATAATTCTTTGCCGAAGCGGACACTCCTGATATCTTCCTCCAGTCCGGTCGGGACGGCCAGTTGCCCGTACAGCTCAGGCCGGCGCGTCTTTATCCACCTCACGCCCGTGCAGTTTTCGCGCAATGCAGCCTTCAGGTCGGCGACGATCATCTCGTTATCAGCCTTCCACGTTTCGGCGATGATTCGGCCGTACGGGTCCAGTATCATCGCATTGCCAGTTCTTACCTCATCGCCGTCGATTCCGACGCCGTTGCTGAATATCAGGAACAGGCCGTTGTCATGCGCGCGGGCGGGAAGCCACGTCAGAAGCCACTGCCGTCCCTTCGGACCTTTGAATTCAGCCTCGATCGCCTGCGGGTCCGCCTTGCGATTGTCCCAAAGCGACCTTTCGACCAGGCCCATGCAGCAGGGACTCGGCGATTTGCAGCCGCCGGTCTGGTGCGGCGCCAGCAGAATCTCAGCACCTTTCAATGCGACCATGCGGACATTCTCCCCGAGATTGTTATCATAGCAGGTCAGCACCGCGATGCGGCAGTCGTGGGGAGTATCGAACACCGTGTATTCGCCGCCGCACGAGAGGTGCTCGCTGATGAAACAGTGAATCTTCCTGTGCCGTTGAAACTGGCCGTCGGGCATTGCAACAACGTACGTATTGTACATTTTCCCATCGTCGGCTGTCTCGACAAGCCCCGCGCCGACGGTCATATTGTATTCTTTCGCCAGGGTCATCAAAGCCTGTGACGAAGGCCCGTCGGGGACCGGCTCAGCCAAAGCGGCCAATTGCTCACGTGTGAGCTTCCGCAGGAACCAATAACCGGTAATGCAGCATTCCGGGAACACGATTAACTCAACCCCGGCGCGCCGGGACTGGGCGGCCTGCCGGACAAAATCTGCGATACGGACCAGATTCGCCGCCTTGTCGCCGGCAGCGTGCTCGAACTGAACAGATGCAACACGAATGTTTCTCATAATCTTACCCTCACCAGGTTCGTTGTTATTCTAACCACAGATGTTCCACCCGTGAAGCCAAAAAGTCTTCAAGCCACACCGCAATGACAATTGCTCCACCCCTCCCCCTGGGGGCAGGGGGGCCAGGCCTGTGTGCGCTGGTGGTTGACGAATTGCGAATGTTGCTGCGTTTTTTCACTTGAAAACCATGGCCCTGTGGCGTAGATTTGCCGCAGCGGTTCGATCCTGTTATTCTTACTCGGCGCAGAGAGACATTCACTCGTGAGCGATGCGATGAGACAATTATATCTTGCCGATAGAGATCAATGGCGCGGTTGGCTTTCTCAGTACCATGCCAGGGAGACGGGAATATGGCTCGTGTTCTATAAGAAAGCACTGTCAGGCGTCCCTTGCGGGAAGACAGGCAAGCCGACGATTTCGTATGAGGCCGCCGTCGAGGAGGCGTTATGTTTCGGATGGATTGACAGTATCATCAAAAGAATCGACGAGACGAAGTACGCCCGCAAGTTCACGCCCAGAAAAGACGGCAGCAACTGGTCGGCACTCAATAAGAAGCGGGCCGCCAAAATGATCAAACAAGGGAAAATGACCGAGGTGGGGCTTGCGAAGATAAAGGCAGCTAAGAAAACAGGCCTTTGGAATCGGGACGGCCGGCCTCAGATATCGTCCGACGTCCCGCCTGAACTGGCAAAAGCTTTAGCGCGCAACAAGAAGGCAAAGGAGAACTTCGATAGATTGGCGGCTTCCTACCGCAGGCACTACATCGCCTGGATCGCCGTGGCGAAAAGGCCGGAGACAAAGAAGCGAAGAGTAACCGAGGCAATAGCTCTGCTCGAAAAAGGCAGGAAGCTCGGATTGAAGTA
>JBDREF010000130.1:0-13043 GCA_043820045.1 Planctomycetota bacterium
GGCGATTATCTTAACCTCCGGCTTCGTCACCCAGATATACCCTTCCCCCGGCCCGGAGCAGCACGCCCCGCACTGCACGCACTCAAAATGCAGCCCGGCAACATACCACGGCGTCTTTTTCTTAGTAACAGATTTCACAAATTCCAACAGCATGGGCAGGAAACCTGCCCATCCTACCTTTCTACTTTGTCATTCCTGCGAAAGCAGGAATCCAGCTAAGACACAAAATTTTCGAGTTCAAGACCACAATGACAGAGCTTGTCATGTTATCACAATCAGTTATTCTTCCATTCGATTCACAATATGTAATTTTGGCATAGGTCTTTGGCCAAAGCCAGAATTGGTCAGAATATTCAAAAGCACCCCCCGGCTTAAATCAAGCTCATATATGAACTTTATCGATTCGCGCACGTAATAACGTAACATTTTGAATTCTTTCAAAGAAATTACGTCTCCGTCTATACTGCCATGGACGAATTTAGAACGTTTCTTATACAAATTTTTCATCCATTCGAAAATTTCTTGTGATTCATCTTTCGTCTTTCCAAGAAGGACCGCTACATTTCTTGAAATCCGATAAGTCAACTCAGATTGCTCGCCGAACAAAGCTTCCATACTTATCATAAGAGACAGGAACGCTAAGCCTCGGTTATACGTATCATAAGACAATTCAAAACTATCGAAGGCCAAACACAGAAAGGGGTGCTGAAACGGGATTCTTGTGCTTCTAATAAAAGCATCAGCTTCGGTGAACTCATCATCACTTAGCCGAAAAACCGTCCGATCCGTCAGAGGGTACTCCCTTAATACCTGAGCAGTTTTAGGGAGGGACTCTTTCAAATGATAGAAAAGCGAATATCGCAGAAGGATGTTTCCCTCTTTGAACAATCTCAATAATCGTAATTTGTCCCTCAAGCTTCGGTAACTCTCTTTGAGCTTGGCAATAGGAATGACAACCCCATCTTGTGGAGTACTCTCAGCAAATTCCGGGAAATGTTTGTTTATGCAATAACAGCCCGAAGCTCGTCCATTTGGACTAAAATTGAGTATTTCAAATCCAGAATCTGCTCCATATTGGAAATCCAAACTCTGAAGAAATGGCATTACTTCCTGCTGTTGTTTCTTATCAATGGAAAAACCGTCTCCTATCTGAAATCTCAGGATCGAATCATCAACATTAACCAAAAAACCTATAAAGTACAGGTCTTTCTTCATTCATAGTCCAGAATTCTATTTTACCACTTCAGCACTGCGCCGGTGTCGGCGCTGGTTGCCATTGCGGCGTATTTTGCAAGACAGCCTTTCGTTATTTTCGGCTTTGGCGATTTCCAGGTCTTTTTGCGCCTGGCAAGCTCGTCGTCGGAGAGCTTGACGTCTATCTTGCTCTTCGGGATGTCTATTTCGATTATGTCACCATCCTTCAGCAGTCCGATGGGCCCGCCAACCATTGCTTCGGGGCTTATGTGGCCGATGCACGCGCCTCTTGTGCCTCCGCTGAACCTGCCGTCGGTGATAAGGGCGACCGATTCGCCGAGTCCGGCGCCCATGATGTAGCTCGTCGGGCTTAGCATCTCCTGCATGCCGGGCCCGCCCTTGGGGCCTTCGCAGCGGATTACCACGACATCGCCCGCTTTGACCTTGCCGGCCAGGATGCCCTCGCAAGCCTGCTCCTGGCTCTCGAAGATTACGGCCGGGCCGGTATGAGTGAGCATGGCGGGAGCCACGCCCGCGGTCTTGATTACACTGCCGCCGGGGGCGAGATTGCCCTTCAGGATGGCAAGGCCGCCGGTTTTCGAGTATGGGTTGTCCAGCCGCCGTATCACTTGCGTGTCCTTCGTCTCGGCGGCGGCAATGTTCTCGCCGAGCGTCTTGCCGGTCACCGTCAGACAATCGGTGTTCAGCAAATTCGGAATCTTGTTGATTTCCTTCAGTATCGCGCTGATACCGCCGGCGGCGTCAACATCCTCGACGTGATACTTGCTCGACGGCGATACCTTGCAGATGTTGGGACATTTACCCGAGATTGCGTTTATGCGGTCGAGGTCGTACTTAATGCCAGCTTCGTTGGCTACGGCCAGCGTGTGCAGGACGGTATTGGTCGAGCCGCCCATCGCCATATCCAGAACCAGGGCGTTGTCCAGCGATTTTTCGTTGATTATGTCCAGCGGCTTGATGTCCTTCTCGATAAGGGTCACAATCTGCCTGCCCGCCGCTTCGTAGAGCCTGCGGCGGTTCGGGTCAATGGCTAAGATTGTCCCGTTGCCCGGCAGCGCCATTCCGACCGCCTCACAGAGGCAGTTCATCGAGTTGGCGGTGAACATGCCGGAACAGCTCCCCGGACCCGGACAACCGCTGCATTCGAGCTTCTTCAACTGGGCCTCATCGATCTTACCCGCGTTGAATTCGGCGACGCCTTCGAATACGCTGATGAGATCCACCGTCCTTCCGTCGTCGGTCTTACCGGCGGCCATAGGTCCGCCCGAGACGAAGATAGTCGGGACATTGACTCTGACCGCCGCCATCAGCATTCCGGGTATTATCTTGTCGCAGTTGGGGATGCAGACCAGGCCGTCGAGACAGTGAGCCCGGACCATGGTCTCGACCGAATCGGCGATGATCTCACGCGAGGCCAGGGAATATTTCATGCCCGTATGGCCCATGGCAATTCCGTCGCAGACAGCTATGGTATTGAATTCGAAAGGGATCCCGCCGGCGCTGCGAACGGCTTCCTTGACCACCTGCGCCACCTTGTCGAGGTGAACGTGACCCGGCACGATCTCGCAGAAGCTGTTGGCTATGCCGATGAACGGCTTATCGATGTCGGCATCGCTCAGGCCGCAGGCGTGAAACAGGGCCCGATGAGGCGCCCGCTGAAAACCTTTTTTGACTGTGTCGCTTCTCATAATATGGTCTCTCCAAAATTGCATGGCAAAGTTATTCAAAACCCGGAAACAGCCATTGTAACGGCTCGCGGGACCCGGATAAAGAAAAATCAGTTGTCCGGCGAGGGAGAAAACGTATAATGACTGCCGATAATGACGGAAAAAGAGAATTTGATGGAGCATATATTATGCAGCGAATAAGAATTTGCGGTGCGGCGGCAAGCTGCGTGATTTTCATACTGTTCGTGACCGCCGGTTGCACGGACCTTTCGCAGAAGCCCGCCGGGACTCAAGCCAAGACGCAGCAAGCCTCCGAAGACAAGGTCGAACCCGCGGAGCAGTCAGGGCCCGTGGAGCTGGCCTTGAAATTCGCCGCGGGGGATTCGACGACATATCGCGTAATCAGAAAAAGCGATAAGAGTGCAAAATGGGAAGGCCCCGTTCCGACCGAGCCGAAACGTTTCCCGGGCGGACATACCGGCAACAGGGTCGAAATGGTCTACACCCAGCAGATACAGAGCATCGACGACGAAGGCAACGCCGCCGCAAAGATTACAATCAAAGAGCTGAAGTATCTGGCAAAAGTCAGGGACAACGTCACTCTGGAATTCGACAGTTCGAAGGAACCTGACCCGACCAGCCCTCTGAGTAAGATGATCGGCCAGAGTTATACCATAGAGATAACACCTTCCGGGCAGGTTTCGAGAGTGATCGACGCCGCCGATGCACGCGCCGCCGTCAAGGGCGTTTCCAAGGCCCATGAAGTGGCCGATGCGCTGCTTACCGAGGACGCCGTCAAGGAGCTAATCGGAATCCCCGCCCTGCCGGCCGCCGACAAGAACCGGGTACTCCCGGGCGGTACCTGGAGCAACATAGAGAGCTTCTCTTTCGAGTTGATGGGACCGAAATCATACGAAAGAATCTACACCCTGAACGAGGTCAGAAAAATCGGCAATCGCCGGGTAGCAATCGCCGCCATGAACGCCGTTCCCTCGACGGAGCAGGCAAAAGAACTGCACAAGGAAGAGGAGTCGGCGACAGCCCTTTCGAGGATGTTCGACAACAAAGAGACATATACCGGCGAGCTGAAATTGGACCTTACCAGCGGTAAGATTGAAAACTGCCGTGAAGAGCTGATGATAGAATGGTTCTTCGTCGATCCCAACCCCAAGGCAGATGAACGGCCCGCCGCGTTGAGGATGACCGCAGAGCTGAGCTACAGCATCGAAAGAGTAAACTAAGATTGCTTCGATAGTCCACGGTTCGGCGGCTGTGCCTCGTGCGCCTGTTTGAAAGGAACGGAATTGAAAACGACACCAATAATCCTGACGGTTGTCGTTGCTGTTATTCTTTCAGGATGTGAGGGCCTTGCCGGAAAAAGGAATCCATCGGGCGAAGGCAGGGAGTTTTTGACCTTGGATTTCAGGCAGGGGCAGACTCTTCGGTACAGGTTTGTCTCCGCCAGAGATGTAATCATAGACCTGGGCGCAACAAAACAGACGCCTCGATCCGGCGGCGCGACTACCGACAAAATCTCCGAGTCGATGGAACTAATCGTCGCTTACACACCGGTCGAAATAGACCCTTACGGGCCGACAACTATTAAGGCGACTTGCGAATCGGTAAAAGTGACGCGAACAAAGGGTCCGCGGAGAGACGCAGTGCAAAGTCTCGCCGGCAGGACCTTCACGCTCGTCGTCGGGCCGACGGGCAGGATAGAGGATTACTCGCAACTGGATGAGCTAATCAGGGAGATTGGCGAGAAGGTGTTTCGATATGACGATAAGGGCGGCAGAATCAAAGATCCCGATATGATAGGCGATTTTGTCGCAGGTCAATGGTTCCTGTGGGATGCGGTATCCAGTATCGAGCAGCCGTCCAAAGGCGTGCAGACGGGGCAAAGCTGGAAGTCGAAACTGCCCGTGCCCGCGCCGATGGTAATGCGAAAGGCAAGAGACGTCACTTACACGCTCGACGAAGTCCAGCCGAGCGAAAAAGGACGACTGGCCGTGATAAGCAGCTCTTACCAACCGGCCGAATCGGCGCCGCGCAGTTGGCCGATACCTTACTCCGGCAGCTTCCAGGTGGCGGGCACCTTCGGGTTCTACAGGAACTATCAAGTCCTCGACTTGCAGGGCCGGGGCGAGGAGTTGTTCAATATCGACGCCGGCAGGACGGAGCAACACGAGCAGCATTATGAGATGCGCCTGAAGTGTTCCATGCTGCTGCCGCTTCCGGGTGTGAATCCGGTCATAACCATCAAACAAAATCTGACAATGAAACTGCTTGAGGACTAAGTCCCGCGACTCGTGAATCGTGCAATTAGGTGCGGGACGGCGAACTATGGAACGTGAGAATTTATGGGCGCCGTGGCGAATCGAATATATACAGGGCCTGAGCAAGGAGCCCCATACTTCCGAAGATAAAAACGCGGGAGCCGGCGAGAAGAGCGATTGTTTCATCTGCCACAACTTGAAGCACCCCGAAGGAGACGACGAGAATCTTGTCCTGTGGCGAACGCAGGAGAGCATCGTGATCCTGAACCGTTTTCCCTACAACAACGGCCACATGCTGATTGCCCCGAACCGGCACATCCCGGACCTGACCGACGCGACGCAAGAAGAGCTTCTGGGAATGATCAAGCTCATCCGGGAATCGCAGAAGGCACTGTCGCTGGCGATAAAACCGCACGGCTTCAACGTCGGAATGAATTTCAGCCGATGCGCCGGGGCCGGACTGCCCGGCCACCTGCACATTCACGTCGTGCCGCGGTGGGACGGCGACACGAATTTCATGGCGGTATGCAGCGGCGTCGATGTTATCAGCCAGAGCCTTACCGAGCTTCTCGCCCTGCTGAAAGAAATAAGCAAAGAGCATAACCTTCCCGGCTTGTGACAGTACGGCTGGAAGCAAAATACGAAATGCTAAATACAGTTTGCGAGATATAGAGCATGTCCGAAGAGTTTGCCTTTTATGCCGTCACCGACAAGAGCAGTCGCGGGCGCGTCTTTGCGGAAAAGCCGCACCCGTACCGCTCGGACTTCGAACGCGACCGCGACAGGATAATCCACTGCTCGGCGTTTCGGCGGCTCGAAGGAAAGACACAGGTATTCACGCCCGGTCTCGACGACTACTACCGCACGCGCCTGACCCACAGCATCGAGGTCGCACAGATAGGCAGGACTATCGCAAAAGAGCTTGGCCTGAACGAGAGCCTCACCGAGGCGATATGCCTGGCCCACGACCTGGGGCACTCGCCGTTCGGCCACGCCGGCGAGAACGTGCTGAACGGCCTGATGAGCGAGTTCGGCGGATTCGAGCACAACCGCCAGACGCTGCGAATCGTCGATCTGCTCGAACATCCCTACCCGGACTTCATGGGGCTGAACCTGATGTACGAAACACGGCTGGGCTTAGCCAAGCACCGCAGCACGTACGACAAGCCGCAAGGCGATGCTTTCGCCGAGCAGAACTGTTCGCTCGAAGGGCAAATCGCAGACCTCGCCGACCGCATTGCATACAACTGTCACGACCTCGAAGACGGCATGAGGGCGGGACTGATCGATGGCGAACATCTGGTAGGCGTGCAAATCTTTGCCGAGGCTCAGGAGCGAATAGACGCCGTGAAAATCTCAGACAGAACCATCAAAAGAACCAGAACCGCCAAGGCCATCATCGACAAACTCGTCAGCGATTGCCTGGCCGCCAGCAAAAAGGCTCTGGCCAAGGCAAATATCTCCTCAGTCTCCGATGTGTATGGCCGAAGCGAAAACCTGATTGTGCTATCAGCCGAAAGTGACGCCGAGCTTGCCGAATTGGAAAGATTCCTGCTGAAGAACTTCTATCTGCATCCTCGCCTCGCCGAGGCCGCCCGGAAGGCCGCGGAATGGCTCGCCCAACTCTTCGAGAGCCTCTGCCAAAGACCGGAGCTTATGCCCGGCTACTTCCGCCGGTTCATACAGGCCCAGGGCCTGCAGCGAACAGTATGCGATTATATAGCAGGCATGACCGACAGGTTCACGGCCAAGACGCTCAACGAAGTTTAGCCGGGAGCATTGGACGCGGATTCGCACTGCTTTTTCTTGACACGGATTCACACAGATTTACACGGTTTTGAACTTGGGTATTCGGTATTTGGCGCGAGCCGTCCCTATTTGTCATGTCGAGCGCAGCAAAGCGGAGCCGAGACATCCGGCCGAGGACTTTACATAGTTACACTCGCAACCAGATCCCTCCGCTTCGGTCGGGATGACAGGGGACTTTGATCAGGATGAACATTTATCCCACATCGGGGGGCAATCCAGACCGTAGGGTGTGCAACTTGTACCTTGGGCACTTGTTGCACACGCGAATTTGATTGGTTTGCTGCACACGCCAGACTTATCCGCGTGGGCAAAAACGGAATTTGCCCACCCTACGAGTGCCTCCAATGCCTATTTTCCTGGGAGGAGCCCTTCGACCAAACCCAGGGTAAACTCCGCGACGAAGTAATCTGGCCCTTTTCAACAGCCCCGCCGTCGTCTTTTACTTCGCGTTGACGGGTCAGTCCAGCTCGGTCAGGTAGATATTCTTGAAGCGGTATTGTCCGCCGCCGGGGACTTCGGCCTGCAGGGCGATGTATCCGGTCGCGGGCTCGGCGAGACCGTCCGCTTCCCATGCGGGTTTGCCGTTAATTTCCAGGGAGACTTTCGAACCCTGCACCGTGAGCTTGAACCGATTCCACTGGCCGTCCTTTACAAGCCCTTCGCTCTTGGCACCTTGCAGTTCGTCCAGGTTGCCCTCCATGCCCTGCCGCAGGTTGACCTGATAGCGCGCCGGCCAGGGGCGTTTCGGCGGTACGGAATCGTAGCGGAAATAGACGCCGCTGTCCCACTTGTCGTCCCGAAGGGCCTTCCAATCGAACTCCAAAATAAAATCGCCGTATTTCTTCTCGGTCTGCACCAGGCCGTTGCCCGCCTTGAGCAGGATCTCTCCGCCGTCAACTTCCGCTTCGCACGTGACGAGCGTCCAGCCGTTCAGCGTCTTTCCGTCAAATAGCGCAACGCTTTTTGCCTTTGGCTCGAAAACCGAGCATGATGTTGAGAGTACCGCCGCAATCATTAGGCTGAAAAATACACTTGATGCTTTCATAATGTCTCCAATAGCGCAACTCCGGTCATACTGCACGTCCAATTGCTCACACACAATTGATTTGCCACGCATTAAATCGCATCTTACAATGGATTGCAAGAAAGATCGTCGTGACCGTCAATAAAGAGGAGAAGTCATGAAAACAAAACTGATCACCTCTGCGGCTGCGGCGCTGCTCGTTGCGGCGTTTGCTCACGCTCCGTTGCCGGCTGCAAGTGACGCCGGCGGCAGTCTCAATTGGCCGGAGTTTCACGGCCCAGGCCGGACGAATATATCACCAGACCGAGACCTGTTGAAGCAGTGGCCCGAGGGCGGGCCGCATCTGCTCTGGACGTATTCGCAATGCGGCAAAGGGTATTCCGGGGTGGTCATCGCCGAGGGGATGGTCTTCACCGCCGGTGACTTCGGCCGTGAGGAGATGCTCATGGCGCTCGATATGGACGGCAAGTTGTTGTGGAAGTCGCCCAACGGCGATGCGTGGCGAGGGTCCAGTCCAGGCTCGCGAGCAACGCCTACTTACAGCGACGGCGCTGTCTATCACATGAACCCCGCCGGCAGGCTGGCGGCATACGAGGCTAAGTCGGGCAGGCAGCTTTGGGCCGTGGACCTCAAGAGCCGCTTCGACGCCAGGCACGGCATCTGGGCCTTTGCCGAGAATGTGATTGTCGATGGCGGGAAGGTCCTGTGCATGCCCGGTGGGCCGAAAGGCCGTATCGTCGCCCTGGATAAACGCACGGGGCAGACCCTCTGGGCCAATACGGAGATCGAGCACTCCGCGGCTTACTGCTCCGGCGTCGTAGTAACGCACGACGGCGTACGCCAGTTGATCACCATGACGCAAAGATCGGTCGTCGGCGTGGATGTCGAGGACGGGCGGCTTGTCTGGTCCGCGCCGTTTGTGCCCGCTTCGCCGCAGAACGCCCTTACGCCCGTGTTCCGGGACGGCTGCGTGTTCGTCGCCTGCGGGCACTCTTCGGGCGGGACTTTGTTGAAAATCGACCCGGCTTCGCGCAGCGCCTCGATGGTATGGCATCGCCCGGATCTGGACGACTGCCACAGCGGGGCCCTGCTCGTGGCCGGCCGCCTGTACGGCTGCGCCTGCCGGATGGGCGGAAGGAGTTTCTACTGCATCGACTTTCTAACCGGCCAGACCATCAAGCTCGACGAGACGATGGGCAAGGTGGGCATCACCTTCGCCGATGAAATGATTTACGCCCTAAACCATGAGGGTATGATGTCGCTTCTGGCCGTCACGGCCAGCGGGTTCGAGACGGCCGGCCGGTTCGAGCTTAAGAAGAAGCCGACCAACTCCTACCTCGCCCACCCCGTAGTCTGCGGCGGAAGACTATACATCCGCTGCGACCAGGACCTCTACGCATACGATATCCGCGCAAAGTGAGAAGGCGGGCCGGCCTGCGGATTTCAACAATCAGCGTCGGAACAGGCATCCGCGTACCATGTGTCGATGGCGGCCTCGACGCCGGCGCGGGTCTTGGGCTTCACGAGGGACAGCAGCGCCGGTTTGCGCGTGGGATGACGGCGGACATAGCCGACGATGAACTTGCGGAATCTGCGGACCGCCTTCACTTCCGGATAACATTGCAGGATTCGCTCGAAATGTTCGAGCATGACGAGCCGCTGCTCGGCCAGGTCGGGAGGAGGCGGAATGGGGCGATTCTCCCATGCGCATCGCAGGTCGCGAAATATCCACGGATTGCCGACGGCGCCTCGGGCGACGATGAAGCCGTCGAGTCCGGTCTTTTTCATCAGCTCGACCGTGGCGGCCGGATCGAAGATATCGCCACTGCCGACGATTGTGGCGTGGGGGAACCGGCTCTTTACCGCGGCCAGAAGGTCCCAGTCGGCTTTGCCGCGGTACCGCTCGGAAACGGTACGGCCGTGAATCACGAGGGCATCGACGCCCTGCTCGATCGAGCGGGTCACGACCTCCCAGAAATTGTCCAGCGACTGGGGCTTGTGATCCACCCCGATGCGGAGCTTCATCAAGACGGGACAGACAACGGCGTTGCGAACCGCCTTCAGGATATCGATGACCGCATCCGGGTCGTTGAGCAACACCCCGCCGCGCCCCCTATGCAGGACTTTGGGGGCCGGGCAGGCAAAATTCAGGTCGATCAGGTCGTATCCGGCGGCCACAAGATCGCGGGCGGCCGCGGTCATGGTCGCAGGAGTGGCGCCGACGATCTGCGCGCCTATGGGGTGTTCATCATCGCCGGGGCGAAAGCAGGCCTTGCGCAGCACGCGGGAATTGGTCGCACTCTTGTCCAGAATCATATCGGCCATCGTGAAGGGGCAGCCGAAACGGCGGGCGAGCGTGCGCATGGCGTAGTCGCTGTAGCCGCTAAGCGAGGCCTGGAAAAAGGGCACATCCAGCGTCAGGCTGCCAAGTTTGAGACCGACGCAGCTATCCATATTGCCTTTGCGGCCCGGCTGTTTTCATCTTACACAACTCCTGTAATACGCGTACCACCCGATCCCCTTGATCGGCCCGCGTATTGTGACCTCCCATCCGCCCGCCGTCAACCGCCGTATGCACGAAAAACTGCAATCCCTGCAAGACCTCAGCCTCAGGGCCTGCTCCGAACCCGTTTGTCATGTCGAGTGAAGCGAAGCGGAGTCGAGACATCCGGGCGGGGACTTTACATGGCCTATACTCGCAGCCAGATCCCTCCACTTCGGTCGGGATGACACCGGGGCCTGAGCCCGCCGATCAAAGCTCGTGACATCGTTGAAGGTGGGATAAGCCCCACCCCGCGCACTGTGGGCCGATCACGAAATCAGCATCTTCCGCAAATACGCTTCCAGACCCTGATCATAATAATCAAACTCTCTGAACAAGAGAGAATATCTTTGTTTGGATTCATCCCCCTTTTGCACCACCGTGATTTTCGGCTTCTTCTCGCGTCCGTTGTATGCACGGACGAACATTGAACGAATCGCCAGATCTTCAATCGGGAATGAATAGCCCACAATCATCCACTCGTCAGAACTTCTTAACGCTTCCAAAGCATTTTGCCATATCATTAGTACGTTGATGTCTCTTATATCCCTGACGATCGATGGTGCAATTATTACGCTATTGAGAGGAGCATGCCCACAATGACAAGTATTATTGTCATCTATGTCCTCCCTGAACGCCTGATGAAATACACTGCCTACCGTGTTTATATATGAGTAGCTACAAAGCTCGCAGTTCAGCCAATTTAAAGAACCGTGCAATTTGAAAATGGAAGTCTTGGGGTTCTGGGGAATGTTGACTATGTGACCATCTGCAACATCCCGCCAACTAAAGCCATAATCTACTGAAGCTGATATTTCACTTATCTCCATGCCGGCGTTCAATTCCGTCTCAAGATATATATCATAATTTGTTGAGATTATGTGAACCAGCGTGTCCTCACTTATAGCTCGAACAAAAGATGAAAATTGTTTCAAGGGCGTTGGAACTTCCGATTGATATTCTACGTCAGGCCCTTCAATAATTTCGAAAATGGCTCTTTCAAGCAATCTGCGAAAATATCTTAGTTCTGAAAGCTTCAATCCTGGCCAAGGGGAATTTTTGTTAATTTGCAGATGGTCAATTAGTGATAATACATCAGTGATTAGTGGCAGCTCTTGTTGTCCATAGATCCCCGGCATCATGGTCGCCAGAAAATCCCCTAACTCTCTGGAGGCAGTGCTTCCCCTCCCAAAGAGTTCTCCCTTCTTGATTCCTTCCATAATCATTGGGAGGATTTCGTAAGTCAGAGGGCATCCAAAAGGCTTCGATGCGCCCGCTCCCATAAAGATAGACTGGCTTCGCACGTTCCCACCTTTCTGTGTCATGGTGCCTGGATTCGTTCAGAAAAACCTGCTTTTTCTGTTCAACGCAATTAGTAAGAGGCACAAATCAAAGATGTCTTGCGTCGGTGCTCGCTGGTAGGAAATCTACGGCATTGACGCAGAATGGGCAAGAAAAAACCAAGAATTCTCAGCGGATTCACGAATCAGAGAACCAGGGGATCCCTGCTCCTTCGGCCGTCCTCAGGGCCTGTTCCGAGCCCGCTTGTCATGTCGAGTGAAGCGAAGCGGAGTCGAGACATCCGGCCGGGAACTTTACGTGGGTAATACTCGCAGCCAGATATCTCCACTGCGGTCGGGATGACTTCGGGGCGCGAGTCCGGAATATCCAATATCGAATCTCGGACTGGCGCCGAGTCTTTAAGAGTTCTTTCGGAGGACGGGTTTGGCTATGGTTATTTTCAGTGGATGGTCGTACTCCGGCCATTGCAGGTTTTCGAGGAGCTTGTCTTTTACGAAGCTGATGATTTCCGCCGTCTTTTGCAGAAGTTGGCGTACATTATCGGGCGAGACGGCCGTGCCAGCTACTTGGGCCGCTCCCTCGTGGACGAATGTGTCCCGCGCCTCTTCTATGTTCCTGAACGCCTCCCACAAATCGGGACTATCCTTCAGCGAGGTCCCCGAAAGCGTCTTGAGCAGAACATCAAATTCCTCTTCGGCGCCAGGCTCTTTGTACCGCATCTGCCTTTGAGTTATCCATTCCCACAACTGATTGGGCACAGTGTTATTGCCGGACAGTTCATTGAGAACGTGCGAGATAAAGACTTCCAGAGCAGTCGCGGCCAACACGACCGACGGCCCAACCTCGGACACCGACTCTTGAGCATCGAACAGGAGGTTCTCCCACGGAGGCATAACATAATCCAACGGCAGCTTCCAGATGTCCTCCCATACCTCGTTATTTATCGCAGTACATGAAAACGATATCCCACGGGCAAAGTGGCCGCCGACCAATCCTTTCCCTCTCGGCAATTTCGACTCGTCGTCGTTGAGGTAGCTCATGCGCCACGAGACGCGGGGAAAGTCAATTGGGTGAATCTTACTGCTGCCAGTAACAAATCTGAGCTTCGATAAGAACTGATTAACCGTCTTGGCGATCAGCGAGTAAGGAGGGTCGCATTCGACTTGGCGGCTGCGGTCGAAGCTGTCACGCTTGAAATATATCCTCAG
>JBDREF010000131.1:0-2570 GCA_043820045.1 Planctomycetota bacterium
ACAACTCGAATTGCAGCGGGACGGTTTTCACGGGCATCTGACCGAGATAAGCCAGTTCCTCAAGAAAGAGGGCAACGCCTGGCTGAGCCCAGCCGGCGAAGGCGACCACGGCTGGGAAGAGCCCCCCTACTGGCTCAAGGGTTTCGGCAACTGCGGATACATCCTGCGCGACCCGCGCATGATCAAAGAATCCAAGATCTGGATAGAAGCGGCACTGGCAAGTCAGAAAGCCGACGGATGGTTCGGGCCGGACAAGGGCAGGAAAGGGGCCGCAACACGGCTGGAAGGGCGCGAGGACCTGTGGCCGAATATGATTATGCTGTTCTGCCTGCAGGACTATTACGAATTCACAGGTGATGAACGGGTCATCCAATTGATGACCAGATACATGAAATACCTGGAGACTGTGCCGGAGGACCGTTTCCTGGTCGGGTATTGGCCAAAGATGCGAGGAGGCGATCTGCTCCATAGTGTGTACTGGCTGTACAACCGCACGGGCGATGAATTTCTGCTGGAGCTGGCCCGCAAGGTACACCGCAACACCGCCGAATGGGAGAAGGATGTAATCAACTGGCACAACGTGAATATGTCGCAGGGCTTCGGCGAGGCTGCTACGTTCTACATGCAATCGAAGAATCCCAAACATCTGCAGGCGGCCGAGCGCAATTGGAGCAAGATACGAGACCTGTACGGCCAATTGCCGGGCGGGATGTTCGGCGGAGACGAGAACTGCCGTGAAGGCTTTACGGACCCGCGTCAGGCGGTGGAGACATGCGGCATGGTCGAGATGATGCTCTCACACGAAACTTTGCTGACAATTTCAGGCGACCCGAAGTGGGCGGACCGATGCGAAGACGTGGCGTTCAATTCGCTGCCGGCGGCATTCACGGCCGACCTCAAGGCGCTGCATTACCTCACCGCGCCGAATATGATTCTCTGCGACCGGAACACCAAATCGCCGGGCCTGCAAAACGGCGGCCCGATGCTGCTTTTCAATCCGCACATTCATCGCTGCTGCCAGCATAACACCGGGCACGGGTGGCCTTATTACGCCGAGCATCTGTGGCTGGCAACCGCCGGCAACGGCCTGGCCGCGGTCATGTACGCCCCGTCGCAGGTGACGGCCAAGGTCGGCGACGGAACAACCGTGACGATCATCGAAGATACGCGGTATCCGTTCGAGGACAAAATAAAATTCACGGTTAAGACGAGCAAGCCCGTCCGATTCCAGCTCTATCTGCGCATGCCCGGCTGGTGCAAGAGTCCTGAAGTGACCATGAATGGAAGGATGCTCGAGATGTACGGCTCTCGAGCGTACATTGAAATTAGCCGCAAATGGACAGACGGCGACAAGGTCGAACTTAGGCTTCCGATGGAAATCGAACTGCGAAAATGGACAAAGAATCACAACAGCGTTTCCGTAGATCGCGGACCACTGACCTACTCGTTGAAAATAGGTGAACAGTACGTGAGGGCAGGCGGCACCGACGAATGGCCTGCATGGGAGATTCATCCGACTACAGCGTGGAACTACGGCCTGGTGGTAAATGACAACAAGCCGGCATCGTCCTTCGAAGTAGTACCAAAAACATGGCCAGGCGACAACCAGCCTTTCAGGGCCGATGCCGCCCCAATAGAACTTCGCACGAAGGCTAAGAAAATTCCCACATGGCAAAAGGATCACCTCGGACTGGTCGGTACGCTTGAAGCCAGTCCCGTCAAATCGGATGAACCGCTCGAGACCGTCACGCTTATCCCGATGGGTTGCGCCAGGTTGCGGATTTCATCGTTTCCTACCATCGGCTCCGGGCCCGGCTCGCACGAGTGGAAGCAACCGCCCAAGTCATTGCCCGCAACCGCTTCACATTGCTGGGACGGCGACACGGCCGCTGCATTGGGCGACGGATTGGAGCCCCGCAACTCGAACGACCACAGCATCCCGCGCTTCACGTGGTGGGACCATAAGGGCACGACAGAGTGGGTGCAGTACGATTTCGAGCAGCCAAAAACAATCTCCGGCGCAGCGGTCTATTGGTTCGACGACACAGGCGGCGGAGACTGCCGCACACCAAAGTCCTGGCGACTGCTCTACAAAGACGGCGACAACTGGAAACCCGTACCAAGCGCCGACGCCTACGGCCTGGAAAAAGACAAATTCAACAGCGTGAAATTCAAACCGGTTAAAACATCGGCGATGCGCCTCGAAGTACAGTTGCAGCCGAATTTTTCCGCCGGTATCCTCGAATGGCGCATTGAAACAGACGAATAAGAACAACAAAACACCTTTCAGCCTTGCCGCGCACACGAAACAACCGGGGCCTACGCCGAATCCATCGACATAGGCCCCGAACTGATGCAAAACCATTGGCTATTAGCATGGCATATGCTGATCACAGCCTACTCCGGCCACAGTCGCTTCTCAAGCCACACATTCGCCAAATCACAAGACCCAAAGGCAAACGGAAATCACGGACCTTGCATAATTTCCTGGATCTCGGCGTGCGACAGCGCCCGAGTGTACATGCGGAACTCGTCCATGAGCCCTGTGAAAGGTCTTGCGTCATCGATAG
>JBDREF010000132.1:0-8462 GCA_043820045.1 Planctomycetota bacterium
GCGTTCTTCACTTGTTAATTCAACGATATACTTCTTTTTCATGGTTGGCCTCCTTGCCAAAAAGGGAAGAGGTTGTTAGCTTTTTCCCTCTATCGGCAAGGCGGCTGAAAACCCTGAACAATTATTTCAACTGACCACTAGGGACAGCCACCTATTGACATTTAATAGGGACAGCCACCGGTTTTGGTGATTCTTAATAAGTGCTTGTCCCTCGTTTTCTGTCCCTTATTTTCCAAATCGTTTGCCCATGCTGATCAATTTCAAACCGCATGGGCAGAGAATCTGCCCATCCTACCGGTTATCTAATTGTCAGCCCGAGAGTTCTACTCCTCTTGAGCGAATTCGTCGGCCTTATCGACGGGGACAAAGACGAAATTACCTTTTGCATCCTTTACCGGCTCGCCGGAAGCATCTGTTTTGACCTTCATCCTGTTGACGTATTCTGTTGGCTTTTTCTGTTCGAGGCTTGACCATGAACCGAGGTCTCTTAGACCTGCTCGGTTTCTTCTCCCTTCAAAAAGGTTCGTCTATAGGCCGAAAAACTCGCATCTTTTTCCCGTTTTCACAGGATTGTCCTCAATTTCGCCTTGCGTTGCTTCCTCGGTGTTGCTGTTGCGTATTATAGCCCTTGTTCCGGCGTCAAAGCACTAAATTTCTGCCGATTTCTATATTTAAAGCGTATCTCACGGGCTAAATGTTGATGGTCATTTTGAAAAAAAATGAAAAAACTACACTTTTTTTCAGAATGAAGAATATGGAACACAGGATACAAAAGGTTTGAATGGCTGAAAAGAGCGGAATTTGTGCGAAAACAGCCGGTTTAGATAGATCTCTCCGCTTCGTCCCCTGGGGACTCCGGTCGAGATGACCAGCGGCTGAAAGACGAGAAGGAGGCGGGACGATGGACGAAGATGCCAATATCGAACAAGGTCCACCAAGGGATGTCCGCCTGGGGCCGGCTGGGCCGGCTTTCGCCAAATGTCGAATATCGAGGTCAAAAGACTGCGTAATCAGCGAAATCCGCGGTTACTATTGACTATTGTCTCTGAGTTTTCGGTGTTCTCCTTCGACTTCCCCTTCGACCCGGCTCAGGGCTTCGGCTAATTCAGGACAGCGTCTGTGGCCCAAAAACCGTGGGTATCAGGCGTCGCGGCGGCCGTATTCCTTCGAGGATGGGACGGAGATTCGGTCGGGAGTGCCATGAAGTTATCACTGCGGCGAGAAAAATTTCACTTTTTTTCAAAAAATTGGAAATTGACCATCAACATTTGGCCTCTCTCAATCGCTTATATTATAGCAAGATGAAATAATGTGTGAAAATATCAATATAAGCGAGTCAGGCAGGCGGCGGTGCCGGGGCAGAGGAGGTCTGATGAGACATACAAATCGCTCGTTTTTGGCGGCAATGCTGGTTTTGGGCTCGGTTTGCCGTGCGGAGTTTCAGGTGAATGTGCGCACGAGCAACGAGCAGAAGAACGCCGCGATAGCGATGGAGCCGGGCGGCCGCTTCGTGGTGGTCTGGAGCAGCTATTTGCAGGACGGCAGCTCGAACGGCATCTACGGTCGGCGGTTCGACCCTAATTGCAGCCCTCTCGCCGGAGAATTCCAGGTCAATACCACCTCCTCCGGGAACCAGACGGAACCGGCCGTGGCGATGGATGCTGCGGCCGGTTTTGTCGCCGTCTGGCAGGGGCCGGGGGCGACCGAGGAGGACAAAGAGGACATTTTCGCGCGGCGGTTCGATCCGAACGGCCTGCCGCTCGGCGATGAGTTCCTCGTCAACAGCCTGACCCTGGACAGGCAGATTTACCCGAGAGTGGCGGTAAGCGACGGCGGCCGGTTTGTCATCGTCTGGGAGAGCGTGAATGTGCCCGAGGACGGGAAAAGGTCGGTCTTAGCACAACTCTATGACAGCTCCGGCGCCGCATTAGGCGCTGAGTTTATGGTTAGCCCCGAATCTTCGAACGGCCGGTATCCGGATGTGGCGGCGGATGCTATCGGCAATTTCGCAGCGGCCTGGCTCAGGGATTCGAGCAGCAATTCGATTATGGTCCGCCTGTTCGATCCCAACGCCGTGCCGGTCACCGAAGCCTTCACGGTCAACGATACCCGCTTTAGCTCTGTCGCTAGGCCCGCGATAGCGATGGACGCGGCCGGTTTCTTCGTCGTGGCCTGGGACGGCGACCCCGACCTTGCCGGACTGGACGATATTCACGCCCGGCTGTACGAGCCGAACGGCGCTCCGTTAGGCAGGCAGTTTATCGTCAATACCGCCACGGAAGGCCCGCAGCAGAATCCGCTGGTTGCAATGAACGACGCGGGCGAGTTCGTAATCGCCTGGGAGAGCAAGGTTGACCCGAACGTCAATGAAAGGGACATATTCGGCCGGAGATTCGACAGCCTCAGCGAGCCAATCGGCGGCGAATTCGCAGTCAATACCTACATCGAAGGCGACCAGCGGAACGCCGCGGTCGCGATGAGAGACGACGGCAATTTCGTCGCCGTCTGGCAAAGCTATGCGCAGGACGGCTCAGGATTCGGCATCTTCGGCGAGACCGGCCCGGAAGCCGGCTCGCCGCCGATGGACGGCGTTGAGCTTATCCGCTGCGTCATAAAAGCTGCCCGCACTCCTGGCAGAACTTGGAATCTTCTTCGTTGAGCTGCTTGCACTTTCGGCACTTTATCACGATTACTTTTTCGGGCTCTCCTTTGCCGAGCTTGATGTCGGCCTCGTCGAGGGCGTCCTTGACCATTCCGCCGGCCATCCTGGTGAACGGTTCGAGGTCTTCTCTGGCCTTTTCCGGGTCGAGGACGAGGCCCGAGCCCGCCGCACCTCTCGCTCCGATAGCCATTACGATACCGCCCACGACTATCAGCACGATCCCCCCGAATCCTCTTGCCGCCATCGATCTGCCTCGTGATTCGAAGTTGCTGAAATCTCCGAAGTGCCCGATCGCTGAAACAAACACCGAGCCGAACACTATCGCGCCTATTACGGCCAACACCATGCCTGTGTAGTACGCCGTCTTCCTGCCTTCCGATATTCGCTTTGCCATCGTTCTTCTCCTGCAATATCAGACCCGCGATTTACGGTTCAGCTTAACAAATCTCACAGCGGCCCGTCAATCCTCTTTCTAACCAAGCCGGCTGCTTTTCGGCGTCGTCCTGAACGGCGACCGAAGCACCGGGGCGCCGATGGGGCCGAGAAACGCATGGCCGGACCCGGCTTCTTCGCCTCCGGCAGTCCCGCGGCTGTGGAGTTTTTGCCCGCATCTGCCCTCGACCGAAGCGAACCGACGACAATCAACGTATTGCTCCGGGGCGATCCATGCACGTAGTCCTTTTGATTAGTCAAAAGGACTATGAGCTTAACTCTGCACGGCCGAATAAACTGCACGTTCTTCAGCCCCGTATCCGGGAGTATATACGCATGAGCACGTGCTGTTCTTCAATCGGACGGATTTTTTCCGGCGGGCGAGTCGTCAGAGCCCGACGGAGCCGTGCTCACTATGGCGTGGGAAAGCGCATCTTCGGCGAAGTCGGCCCGGCGGACCTCATCGGCGACAACAACATGGAGCACATGGACCTGGCCGAGTTCTGTCGCCAATGGCTGACAGGCCGTGACTAACAGAATCGACCGGACGGCAGACCGCTCGCAAATAAAAAAGAGGGGCGTGGCGTGTGCCATCACCCCTCTGGATTCAACTCAGAGTGCTTGTTCCTGATTTATCCCTGCTATCCTGTCGCTATTCGCAATCTTCCCACTCGACATCCACGTGCACGCCGTAGAAATTGTTCGCTGGCACATCAATGCTAAAGGAAGACCCGGTTGCATAGCCCTTCCAGTCGAATAGGCCAGGACTTGGGTTGCCGGATGGCGCGTCCATGTAGTCCTGGATCTTGACGTTCTCGGCAACATCCGCGAAGCGCCAGCCGGCGTTGAGGGTGATGGTGATCGTCACAACGTTGTCAACCGGCGCGGAGAAGTGGACCGTGCCGGCATCCATAGTCTGACCGGCGTACAGCGTGACATCGAGTTCCTCTCCGGCGTAGGGCGTGTACGTGGCCCAGTTGCCCTGCGCCACATAGCGCTCCCCGTCAGCCCAAGCGGTTTCATCTTCCCATGCACATTCTTCGCACTCCACGACCTCTACGGTAATGGAGGTGACAGTGCTTTGAACGTTTCCGGCGTTATCGGTGGCGACCGAGGTTATGGTGTAGATGCCCGGGGTGTCAGGCGTCCACTCGGCGGACCAGGAAGTGGTTCCAGTAACAATCAACGATGTTGAGTCTACGTTGACTGCTACACTGGCTACTCCTGAGGCGACACCGTTAGAAGTGGGGTCGTCCGCAGTCCCTGTAATTGAAACAAGAGTCCCGACACATATAGTGTCACCGTCTGACGGTGTTGAAATAGTCGATGTCGGGGCAGTATTATCTACCATTACAGCATCTATGTTGAGCACCTCGCTATCCCAGCCCCCTGTTGCCGGCTGCCGATACCTGACACGTGCAGTATACAAACCTTCTGGCGTAGTGGCAGGAGCTACGACATCAAAACTTTCGCTAAAAGTCAGAGGGACAGGTGCGGACTTTGTCGCTGGATTAATAGTCGTTTCATAGGCCGTGCCTGTCAGGATACTGATCTGTCGGTCAACAACCTGATCTGTTCTGTCAACAGTAACGTTGCAATTAAGAGTCACTGTCTGTTCTGGCGGTGTACTATTTGTGCGTATATAGGCAGGCGCCACTGAAGTTGGTGTCATCGTCACAGAGCTGACATCAGCTAAAGCCAGCGTCGGCATCGCCATAGCCACACCAAGAATTAGCAATAGACCTTTGACTTTGTTTTGACTTTTCATGCTTTTTCCTTTCATAAAGAATTCTTTTCGAGCCCCGCTTTTTCACGAGGCCCTTCTTTCAAACAACACGTTGATTTGCTTTCACAAAGGTGCCACGACAACATTCTTTTCTGCCATGCTGCATCGCGTATCTTTCCCGCTGAGATTTCAACTATGCGTCTTGCTGCCGCTTGTCATTGCGGGGCGGGTTGCGATGGACATTCGGTAGGTGTAAGGTATGACCTCTCCGCAAGGCAGTGAAGATGAGTTCAAATAGCGAGTTAAGCGGGAATGACAAGGCGAGCGGGAACGACGTTCAACGGCCGCGGCCTGACGGAGCATTATGTCCTAAAAGTGCTCCAACAATATTACCAGCCTTCAACCGCTGTCTTTCTGCATCTCTACAGAAAGCCGTTACGTTCCTTATTCTTTGTCCGCCTCATCACCTCCTTTCTCATACTTAGGTACGGCCAGACACACACGTATCGCCGTGTGTATTTACACGGGTACCCCCACATAATTATTACTATTGTACCAAATCTGCCTATTTTGTCAAGAAGTCTTTTTGTTCTTTTATTTTGTTTCCCAAAATCGCTTTAGGAAGAACAAAAATAGCGAATTTGAGTAAAATTCGAGGCTTTGAGGGCGGATTTACCCGTCCCGGAGCCAGTGCGCCGGAACCGGGAAGCCTCCCTCAGAAGCGGCTTTCCATCTCGGCCAGGACGAATTGTGGCCTTTTTCGGCGGTTCGCCTATATTTGGGGCATTCCCCTTGCGGCGTGCCAGACTCGCACTATCTCAATGATGCCCTTATCGGATTTGACTCTGTATATGATGCAATTTCTCTCAGGTCCAGAGACGCCGAAGGAGCCCAGGTCAGTTTGTAAGCCATTCCGCAAACTCCTCCCTGACCTTTTCGTGGGGGATACCTTTGCCCTCGTCGAGTTCGCGAAGTCCCTTGCGAACCGCAGCGACAAAGTTGATTCGTTCCTGAATGTCTTCCCAGGACGCATCTTCCGGGAGCTGCTCAATTGTCTTTATCGCTATTTCTTTGCTCGTCATAACGGTATTATACCAAATCGCATACGCTGAATCAATATCGACAATTCGAAACGGCGAAGATCCAGCGGACTCTAAAGATGTCTTTTCATCTCGGCCAGGATGAGCTTTTTGGCGCTTTCCATGGGGCCCGGGAGGTAGGTTCCGGAGGCCATTTTGTGGCCCCCGCCGCCGAATTTTCCGGCGATCTGGCTGACGTTGATTGTACCTCGGCTTCGCAGCGAGCAACGGATTCGGCCGTCTTTGAGTTCTACGAACAGGGCCGACGCCCTGACGGTGCCGATTCGGTGGCATTCGTTGATGAGGTTCTCGGTGTCGGTATAATCGGTGCCGGTCCGCTGGAAATCCTGCTGCGATATTTCCATGGTTGCGTATCGGCCGTCAAGGTGCAGCTCAAGCGTGTTGAGCGCTGCGGCCATGAGGCCAAAGCGAGCCTGCGAGAAGTTGTGGTACAGCTTGTCGTAGATCGGAGTCGGTTTCGCCCCGGCGTCGATTAGCTCGGCGATAGCGCGATGGACCCGGCTGTCGGTATTGTTGAACTGGAACCAGCCGGTGTCGGTGGCGATTGCGACGAACAGGGCCTCGGCGATCTTTTCAGTTACCGTCCAGCCGGCATGTTCGAGCAACTCGAATACGACCAGTCCCGTTGCCGCCGCCGTCGAATCGATCAGCTTGACGTCGCCGACGCCGTCCGAGGTGACGTGATGGTCGATTACCAGAACGGGCTTGTCGTTTTGCCTGAGATACTCTTCGAACTTGCCCAACTGGATGAAGCTGTCCGCATCGACGACGATAATAAGGTCGAACTTGCCCAGCCGCCCCGCCGTAAGCTCTTCGATACTGACATCTTCGCCCAGAACCGCCGCCTTATCGACAAACAGAAACTCATACCACTGCGGCGCCGGCGTAGCCAGAACCGGCTTGATATTCCTGCCGGCGGCCCTTAGAGCATCGCACATGGCCACAACAGACCCGCACGCATCCCCGTCGGGCTTGATATGAGTAGTAATAAGAATCCTTTCGGATTTCTCGATCAGTTCAACTGTTTTTTGAAAATCTATACTGCTTATCATGCTGGGTCTTCCGTGTTTGATGGCAGGGATTTTGTCTTAACGGATGGTTTGAGTTTGGGAAACGTGACTTTCCTGGCCTGCGTCCAGTCGAAATAATCCAGTGCCGAATGGGCGGCCCAGAATTCGCGCTCCTCGTCCTCGTTCTTGAACTTCGGTATGCGTTTTTTGTTCTTTTTCTTCATACACCTTCCTTATATACATCAGTCAAGCTGATTTTGCCAGAAAAACCATGTATGGTGAACGTTCCGGCTGTGACCAAATTTTTTGGCAAGCGATTTTTCGTTCCTGAATACCCGTTTTCAAGGCCATGACCACAACTTTGTCATTGCGAGGCCACAGCATGTGGCCGCGGCAATCTCAAGCCTCCCGATGGTTGAGATTGCTTCGCTTCGCTCGCAATGACTGGGAGCGCAGTCCTTCGTGCCGGAAAAGCCTGTGCGGTACCAGAAGAATTAGTCAACCCCCCCAGCGATTTGTTCTTTCCGTTCTTATTGCTGTACATGGCCGTTAATCTTGACGTTCATGAAGGTCAGGTCTTGGATTCCGATGAGGACGTTGGGTTTTTCCACGTTCTCGAAGTTGCAGTTCGTCAGGTGGATACCCGTTATCGGCGAGTGTTCGTAGCCGCTGATGGAAAGGGCATACTTGCTCTTTTTGCTCGTGATGTTCTCCATGTTGATATTGCGAACTATCGGCGTAAAAGTCCCGGCGTCGCCTTCGCCGTAATTGAAGTTGACCTTCAGTACGGCCTCGGCGACCTGGCCTATCGTTACGTTTCTCATGTACACGTTTTCGATTATCCCGCCGCGAACGGAGTTTGTCTTTATCCGCAGCGCCCTGTCGAGGTTCGGGCTGTCCATGTTGCAGTTCTCGGCGAAGATGTTTCGTATTCCTCCGGAGGTTTCGCTTCCGAGGACCACGCCGCCGTGGCCGTCCCGCATCAGGCAGTTTCGAATGACGATGTTTTCACTGGGGGCGTTCACGCGCCTGCCGTCGTTGTTCCTGCCGGACTTTATTGCGATGCAGTCATCGCCGGTGTCGAAGAAGCAGTTCTCGATGAGGACATCCTTGCACGATTCGGGATTGCAGCCGTCGTTGTTGGGCCCGTGGCCGACCACCCGCACGTTTCGCACGATGACGTTCGTCGAGAGCACCGGGTGGATGTGCCACATGGGCGAGTTTTTGATTGTCACGCCCTCTATCAAGACGTTCCTGCACTTGTAGGGCTGGATCATGTTGGGCCGCAGTTGTCTGCCGGTGCCGAATACCCGCTGGGCGACGGGCACGCCCTTCTCGCCCTGACTCTCCAACATCTTGACGTCGCCGCCCTGGGTGCTCTTCCATCGCCACCAGTTTTCGTCGGAAGCCCGGCCGTCGAGTATGCCTTTGCCTGTTATAGCGATGTTCTCCTGCTCGCAGGCATAGACAAGAGGCGAGTAGTTCATGCACTCGATGCCCTCCCAGCGGCTGTAAACGACGGGCATATAGGC
>JBDREF010000133.1:0-18731 GCA_043820045.1 Planctomycetota bacterium
ACACCGAGCCTGATGTTCGATTGCCAGGTCGGTGACATCGTGAGCACAAGCCCGGAGAGCCGGGACTTGTTAGCCTCTCGCAGCGACAACCGCAGTCGAAGCCGCATCACGCGGGTGCAGATGGACTTTGAAAAACAGTGCACGAACCTGAGAATCCTCAGAGCGAGGAACTTCAAATGAGCAGCGATGCGACAAGAATAGTAAACAGCCAACAGGCACTTGAACGACTCAGCCGGGAAGGCTCGCAGGCAACCGGCGAGACGGCCGTTGTCACCTCGCCCGGAGCCAGGACCGCCGCATGGGCCGTGAAGGTCAAGAGCAATTCATCCTTCAATCTATACAACGTCGTGGCCGTAGCGATCGGCGGCATCGGCGCCGAGCCGGTCGAAATCGGTGGGCAGATGCAGGCGTACAACCTCGCCGAATCGTTCACCCAGCAGGGCACACTCGCCGCAGGAACATACGCGGTAATGTCCCGCGTCGGCGACAGCAATGTCTTCTACGCCAAACCGTAACAGTTAACATAAGGCACTCTAACAAAACACAGGCCGTCATTTCGAGCGCAGCCGAGAAATCTATTCGAATAGTTTCCCGGCGCGCCGGGACTCCTTATTTGTACAGGTCAGGTTTTGTTAGAGTCTCCAAGACAAATCAATTGAGAATCGGCAAATCATGACACAGAGAAACGCAAAATCATGGCGGCTGAATCGCCAGCTCAGCATCTCGGTGCTGATACAACTGGTACTCCTGGCCTCGTTGATTGTGGGCAGTTGGCTCAATCTCCAAAGGCAGCTCGACCTCCTGCAGCGTGACGTCACCATGCTTCTGCAATCAGAGGATAAATTCCAGCAGAAACTCGAATCGCTCTGGACCCAAACCATCTCGCAAGAATACCGCCTGCAAGCCGTAGAGCAGCGTACAGCGAAGACCGAGGAAGCATTTTGACCGTCAGCACTCATCATACGACGCAATTGCATTTGCCGGGCAGGCAGCGGTCTTTGAAGATGTTCCAGATTTCGGGCGTCTCGCGGCACAGACTGATGGAGACGTTCTTATCGAAGCTGCGAATGGTATCGATCAGGAAAGTGTAGAATGTCACGCGGTCTTTGGCAGGATAGCGAAGCTTGCCGTCCGAGGCGCCTGCGACGAAGTTATGATTCCACAGTTCGCAAGCACGCTCGCCGTAGGCTCCAGCAGCAAGAAGGCCATGGGCGGGCAGCAGTCTTAACATGCCGAGGGTGACATTCTCCGGTTTAAGGATAGTAAATGTTTTTCGAATCAAATCAGCGTATCCGGCTTTCCAGTCCGGGTAGAGAATTCCGGGGTCGATGCGAATCCGGATTCGGTAGCCGTACTGCTGGCATCGTCGGGCGGCTTCTATTCGCTCGGCAAGGCCGGCGGTGCCTGACTCGTATTGTTCAATCATCTGCCGGCTGTTCAGGCTCCATGAAACGACAGTTTGCGAGTTGGGTTCGACCGCCAGCAGGTTATCGATATTGTCGCTCTTGGTCAGCAGCATCAGAAATCCGCGCGACAGGCCGCCAAAGAAAGGAACCAACATTGTCGTAAGGCCGGTGACGTGGTCAAGTACAAGACTGTCGAGCATCTCGCCGGCGTTGAAGCTGACCTTGCCGCCGGCGCCTGCGAGAGCCTTTCGAATCTGTTTGAACATCGCATCGTAGTTGATGTTGATCTTGATGAACGGAGAAAACTTGCGATAGACAAACGCCAGGTAGCAATATGTGCAATAGTAAGGACAGCCATTCGAGACCGGGACCAGCTTGCAGTACGAACAGCAGCGTACATTCGAGCCGAGCCGACCGTCGAAACGCCCGACAAAGGACGATGTCTCGCCGATCATCAAAGTCCTCTTTCCGGCTAACAATGCCTGAGAAGGTGACATCTCCGGCGGAAAATAATTTCGCTGGTGCTCTATTACGCGAACCTGGGCCGATGGAAACAATGCCAAAATCCGCTGGGCTTCCGGATGCTCGGCTACCTTTTGCCACAACAGTATCGTCTCAGGCTCGAATGATCTCGCCGTATCCATCGGTAAATATCCGTCCGTGACACTGAACTTACGTCAATCTTGTATGTCCGCATTATAGCGGAAAAACACAAAGTCCAACCACAATTAAGGAGCCAGACAATGAAAAAACTTGAGAGACATGAAGCTCTGAAAGCACGAAAGATCGCCGCACTTGTCACTTGCGCATTTGCATTAGCGATGATGGCCGGATGTGACAGTTTGCGGTTCGCGCCGAGCCAGGCTCAAAAACAGAACGCATGGCTGCACAACCGTACGTCCATTGTCGCCGCCGAAACGGCAAGGGCTGAGGACGCCTCGCAACAGTTGCAGGCTTTAACGCAGTTGAGCGAAGTGCAGAGCAGAGCTTTCAGCACCTACTGCGGGCTGCCGGATGAGTTTCCCGACGCAGAGAGTGCCGAGGACATTTTAGCCGAATCGAACTTCCGGCTCGCCAACGCCGCGTTGCAGGATGGAGTCGAGCGGCCGGACCCGTGGCAGGTGGCCGATGCGGCGATGGAATTAGGCATAGGCATCTGTGCCCTGCTCGGCGGAGTTTACGGCACCAGGGCCGTGGGCTTCCTGAGAGACGCCAGAGGCAAGTCGCAGGCCCTGCAGGAAATCATCGTCGGCAACGAACTATTCAAAAAGCAAAACACCTCCGCCGCCCCGGCATTCAAGCAGGCCCACCAAACCCAATCACCCCAAACCCGCCAACTCGTCGCTCAGATGAAGGCCTAAACTCACCCACGTAAGCAACGAAATGGGCCTGGCCCCAGGGGTGCGAGATTTCGCACCCTACTTTTCTGGAGGAAAAAAGATGTCCGAACCGGTACACATTAGCGAGATTCTGCCGGAAGTAATGAGCAACATCGCCGAGCGAATGAATCATGATCGAAGGCATTCACCCGCCGGAGTCCTGCAACCGGTCGAGGATTGCGATATGCCTTCGGGCTGTGCTCAGCAAGTAGGGTGCGATGAAATCGCACCAATGGTTCTGTTCCAAACCACCCGAAGTTTACTCTGAGGGCTTTGCCCCAAATCTTGATTCACAAAGGGCCGTAGATGAAGTGCAGTCCGGGACACTACTGCTGAGTTAGGCGGTTGGCCAGGTTCACGAGGTCCTTGTAGGCTTCCTGGAAGGCGTCCGCGTTGGTCTTGTCCATGGCGTCGGGCGCCAGTTGTTCGATGAGTTGGATGCGGTACAGAATCACCGGCTGATCATTTGCCGTGGGATTTCGCCGGTCTTCCAATCCATCCTCGTTCAAATCTTCAATCAGGTTCTTGCGTGCGTTCGCCGGGAGGCTCGGATCGTTGATAATCTGGATCCAGACCTCGTCGGCTTTGGGATCGCGGCCGATCAGACCCAGAGCGGTGCGTCCGAGCTGTTCTTTGTACACCGGGTCGTCTAAGCGCGGATCCCGGTCAGGCGGGGCTGCCGCCGTCTCGGCCTGAACTGCGGTATTGCTCTGCTCATTGGCATCCGCCGGTGATGTCGGCGGGCCGACGGGTTCAGTCGCGAGCGGCTCCGGTTCGATAAAGACCTGTTCAGTGGTTGGCTGCTTTTGGATATTTTTAGTTTCCGGCTCCTTCGGTGCCTGCGTGGTTTCCGGTATATCGGCCGGTTGAACTGCTTTTGGAGCCCTTGACAGGTGCTTTTCTCCAGCCGACCTGAAACGAAACTCCCTGATAACCATCCCGATTCCGACCGCTGTTAGAAGAACAAACGCCGCACCAGCCAGCGTCCTGCCTGATACTGGCTTCTGTACGGCGTCAGACCGGGATCTCCCATTCAACTTCATAATCTTCTGCTCCTGCACGCCACACCGTTAACAATACCACAATAGGGGCTCGATTTCAATACGCCTGGCCATCAATCCGGCCAATAGACTTGCCAGAAAACGCTCCTGACCCCTTTTTTGGGGACTGTTAGGATGTCCCTCACGGGACTTTCTCATTCTCTACTTGACACCCTCGACCCGAATCCACGAGCCATAGATCGAAGTTTGTGCTGTAATAAACTGGGATTTCCCATATACACTTCACCGAAACATGCGCACGCTCGCACTTCTCTTGAATGCTATTATAACCACACACAGGACTCTTTCCAATCGCGATCTCAGAAAATACGTCTATGTTTCTGTGCAGCGTCAGACCGGGATTTGCCATTCAACTTCATAATTCTCTGCCCCTGCACGCCACACTGTCAATGATGTCGATTTGTCCGAGCAGGACTTCTGTCGCGATTCAAGGCCCGTCTGCGGCGTGAACGCCCAGCCGTCGCATCGCCGAAATGGGGCGAGGGCGAATCTTGAAACCGAGCAAGTGCCCCGAGGCTATCTGCTTTTCAACTTTCGCCGCAGCTTGTCGAGCTGCTCTACGGCTTCCTGCGGTAAGGGTTTGGCGCCTCCCCATATCTTGGCCAGCGTGATCGCACGAGCGTGCATTTCCAGAGACTCCATACAGAAATGTGCCTGCTTCAGCGACGAGCCTAAGGTCAGAGCGCCGTGATTGCCTAAGAGGAAAGCATCGTGCCTTTCCACGAACCCAGCGAGATGATCGGCTAACGTCGCCGGCGTGGCGTAGTCTATCCACGCCACCTCGCCGACATAGACGAAGGCCTCGGGGTGGCTCGGCGGGCCGAAGCGCTCGCCTGCTAATGCCATGGCCGTAGCGAACGGCGGGTGCCCGTGGATGACGCCGTGTACGTCCGGACGCCTGCGATAGATAAACGTGTGCGTCGGCGTCTCGCACGACGGTTCCAGGTCGCCGGCCAGCTTATTGCCGTCCAGGTCAACCTTCACGAACCATTCCGGCGTCGCATCGGCTAAGGCACGGCCCGTCGGCGAGACCAGCACCTCGCCCGAGGCCAGACGCACGCTTACGTTGCCGCCGTTGGCCGGCACAATGTCTTTGTCGTACAGCCGTTGGCAGATGACCACCATTTCCCGGCGAATAACCATTTCGTCAGCGTTCACAGACAGTACTCCTTTACGTGGTGATTCATCGTCGCGGCTTTTCCGTTTCGTGCATGTACGGCCATCGCTGCCAACACCAGAACCAGTCTTCGTTCATGCCCGCAGGCGGATCGAGCGTGGCGATGGGCAAGTCTCCTACGAATATCTTCCACGTTTCGGCGTGGAACCATTTATGCTTTTCGGCGTGGCCGTCGGCGAAACCGAACGTGGCCGACTTGGTGTGGAAGGTGGCCAGTGCATCCACCCATCGGGTGTCTATCCATGGCGCGAAGCTCCATCCGCCGTGGTCGTAGTTGAAGCTCGGGTTCTGGAACTCGCTTTCGACGAAGAGGTATTTGAAACTGGTCTGTGATATCTCTTCGAGCCGCCTGGGGAAGTACTTGTAACGGGCCTCCGTCCAGGAATGGAATCCTTTATTGGCGGCCGAGAGGATATCGGGGATGACGTAGCTGCGATACATCCGCTGGTGCTCCGGGTAGCCGCTCTGATAGCGGTTGTCGCCGGGGCAATGGTACATCGCGGGGTCGTTGATGTAGGGATACAAAGCCCCCCTTCTGATTCCGCGGATGCGATCCTCGAGCGACGGCGTGCCGCTCATATACGCCCCGCCTCCGTCTATAGGCGGCAGGACCCACATAGGAGTATTGAGATTGGACATATCTACATGGCCCCGAACGATCCGGCTGTCGTTATCGTCGGCGTACATCGTATAGGCCAGCACGAGGGACCGCTGGTTGGCCAGGCAGTTCGAGCCGCACGCCAATTCCTTTGCGGCCCGCAGAGCGGGCATAAGAATAGCCATGAGTATGGCGATTACTGCGATTACAACCAGCAGCTCGATGAGCGTAAAGGCTCGTTTCCCGAACATGTATGATCTCCTTCTTGTCTGAGGCGCTTCAGTTGTGCACCGATCCGATTGTGCCCGATTACCTGCACTGCCGTACAAGTCAAGCCCTATGATATCACAACTTCCTCTCCGTTTCAATAACTCGCGGGAAGTCCAGCATGCCGGAGCTTGTCCCATCCTTAGTTGAAGAAGGAGGATTCAAAGATGCCCGAACCGGTTCACATAAGCAAGATTATGCCGGAAGTAATGAGCAGCATCGCCGAGCGAATGCATCATCATCGAAGCCAGTCGCCCGGAGTCCTGCAATCGGTCGAGGATTCCGACATGCCTTCGGGTCGTGCTCAGGGAGGCAGCCCCAGACACGTAGTGCGTAGGGTGCGCAATCCCGGCGCGCCGGGACACACGCGGAGAATTCGCAGCACGTAAGGTACGATGAAATCGCACCAATAATACGCACACACAACAAAATGGTGCGAGATTTCGCACCCTACTCGCTGTTCTCAGGCGGGGGATACGTCTATTTGCCACCGTCGCTGCTGTCGGCGATATCGACTACAGTGATCTCGCCGGTGGTGTCATCGATCTGCACCTGCATCTTGGTGACTGAGCCGTCGGGCTGCTTGCTGACGGACCAGATCTGGCCCTCTGCGGTGATATAGATATCCTCGTTGTCACCCATGGATATTTTCTGGAGGCCTTGCGAGCCGCCTGATTTGCCGCTGGCGATATCTAAGATGTTCATCTCGCCGGTGGTCTCATCTATCGCCACCCGCATCTTGACGACCGAGCCGTCGGGCTGCTTGCTGACGGACCAAAGCTGGCCGTCTGCGGTTATGTAGAGATCCTCGTTGTCACCCAGGGATATCTTCTGCAGGCCCTTCGAGCCTTCGGCCTTGGCGTAGTCGGCCTTGAGCAAGTTGGTCGTGGCGACGGCTTCGGCGCTGTTGTCCGAGTCGGTACGTGCCTGCTTACGCAAATCCAGAGCGTCCAGGCCGATGAGTTGCTCGGGTCGGGGTCGGTCTTCGAGACCTGACTGTCCGCCGTCGGAGGTAACAAACCCTTCGATGGTCTCGGCCCGCCGGTCGCTGAGCACATAGCGGATGCAGAGTGACACTACGGCCACAGCGGTCAGAATGACCACCACGATTGCCAGTTGTCTGGTTATCGGCCTGGTGTTTTGCTCCATCTGATATTTCCTTCATAACATTTTACATCATTGCACGGCTACGCCGCTGGGCCTGTCTTCTAATAGAATATCAAATCCGTCTCGAAAAGTCAAGGCAGCAGGGAGACCACCAGGGTCAGAACCTCATCTCGCCCCGTTGTCTTCAGACGTTGGGTTCTGGGAGCGGGGGCTTCGTTCCCGGGAGTGCGAAGCAAGAACGACTTTGAAAATTGGGCTTTTTTTGTTGACTATAAGGGTAACGATATGCTAAGATACTTTAGAGTTAGTATCCCACGGATGGAGGAATAGCAATCCATTAGATAGGCCGAATGGGCAATGCCATTGTCGTATTTGTAAGGAATAGCATGAAAACGGTCTGGGACCTACCATATCATTCGCTGGCTGGCGTGGAACGCATTTTCGGCTCGATACGGCCGCTTTGGGGCCTGATTCGCGATGCGGTAAAGACGCTGTATCTGGGGGGGATTCAAATCTGGACAAGGCTGTTTTATCTCGAGCGTGGATCGGCATCTGCCATTAGTCTGTGGGCCCGGCTTGATGTCATACCGCGGGCCCCGCACCACGAGCGCCACAGGCTCAAGTTGGGAAGAAAATCGCTGATTGAGACGTCGGCTGTCGTCTGCACATGGCACGGCGACGTCATTCTGGACGACGGCGCCAGCGTGGGCATCGGCAGCATTGTGATCGGCCCGGTACGCCTGGGAGAAAACTCGGCCTGCAGTCAATACTGCGCCATCAGCGGGCAGTCCCACTGCTACGAAGATGTTTCGGTGAATTTTCTAAGGCAAGGCTTCAAAATTGACCCGGTGGTCATAGGAAGAAACGTCTGGATCGGGTCAAACACTGTGATACTACCCGGAGTGAAAATCGGCGACAATTCAGTCATAGGCGCCGGCTCGACGGTCGTTAAAGACATTCCCCCTTACACCGTCGCAGTCGGCAAGCCGGCAAAGATCATAAAGCAGTACGATTCTCAGGCAGGACAGTGGCTGCGAGTATGACATCCCCCTGGGGGACGGCTGGTCTACGATGCTTGATGGTCATCTCGCCGGTGGTCTCATCGACCTGCACCTGTATCTTCACCGTTGAGCCGTCGGGCTGTTTGCTGACGGACCAAAGCTGGTCGTCTGCGGTGATATAGAGATCCTCGTTGTCGCCCAGGGATATCTTTTGCAGGCCCTTCGAGCCTTCGGACTTGGCGTGGTCGGCCTTGAGCGAGTTGGTCGTGGCGACGGCTTCGGCGCTGTTGTCCGAGTCGGTACGTGCCTGCTTATTCGAATCCAAAGCGTCCAGGCCGATGAACTACCCTGCCTTCACGGCGTCCTTTTCATGTGTTAGGTTGAGATTGGCCTGCCCTGATTCACTTTTTTCTTCCTGAAGCTTTTTGAAGAGCCTCGCGAAATCCTGACCGAATTTCCTGCCCCAGAGCCTCTGCCTTATGGACGTCCTCCCAGGCTTTGTCATATTCTTTCTTAATGAGGTAGATCAATGCACGCTCGGCGTACACAACGGCAAACTGTGGATTTATCTCGATGGCTTTGGTGTAGTCTGTGATGGCCTGGTCACGGTCTTTCTTGCGATGGTACGCCATCCCCCGATAGTAGTAGGCATTTACAAACCTCGGATTCTTCTCAATGGCCTTGGTGAAGGCTGCGATTGCTCGGTCGGTTTCGCCCTTCTTGAAATAGGCGTCCCCCTGGTTGTAATAGTCTTTAGCATCTTTACAGCCAGGCACGCACACGCCAAATACTGCTGCAATCAAGGCAACTAAACCAACTCTTATTACGCCACTGCTCATTCTGGTAAACAGGCTGTCTTCAGTCAAATTGTCCAGGTGTTGTGATTTCATTATTCCCTCCCTTGTTTCATTTCATAAAGGCAGAAGTCATCTTTCTCTTCCTGAAGCTTCGCGTAGAACCTTGAGAGATCCTGCAGTCGTCAATACCTAAAGACGGAACTCGCGGGTTGTCTATTGCACGAGTCCAGAAAAAAAGCTCGCGAACCATCCGTTGGAACATCAAATCCGGCTCGAAAAGTCAAGATCAAATGGTGGGGCAACCACCACCCTGCTGCCGGGACCTGTGCGAGTGTATTTGTCATGTCGAGCGAAGTGAAACGTAGTCGAGACCTCCGGCCGGCAACTTTGCGTGGCTTAGACTCGCAGCCAGATCCCTCCACTTCGATCGGGATGACACCGGCCCTTGAGCCCGGAATATCCAACGTTGAACCCCTGTCGCAGTTGTAGGATGGACGTTGGCCCGTGCTGTTCTCTGAAAGGAGGCGTGTTAATTCTGCTCTTTGTTAATATATTTCTTGTGCAGGCCCTTGCTGAGGAACTTTATCTTCTTCTCGGCGGTGTCCACTCCGATGAGTATCAGGACCGCGAGTATAGCCAGCTTCACACCGGTGATGTGGTGGTTGGTTCCGATGGTGATTCCGATTGCGGCCAGTATCCAGATGCACGCGGCGGAAGTGACGCCGATGACGATGCCGTCGCGAGAGAGGATAACGCCGCCGCCGAGGAAGCCGATGCCCGTGATGATCTGGCCGATGACGCGGAGGTCCAGCGTCGGCTCGTGGTTGATGCCGGAGAACGTCGTGAAGGCGTAGGTGCTGATGCAGATAAGGATGCTCGTGCGGATGCCGATGGGCTTGCCCGATGCCTGTCTCTCCAAACCGATAATCGTCCCGGCGATCATAGCACAGATAATCTCCGGCCAGTTGAAGGGCGTAATGTCGAATATGGTTGTCAAAATATCCATGCCTGAAAGATACCTCGTGCAGGAGGACTCTTCAAGCGAAAAACACCCGCCGTCAAAGAAGCCCTATCGAACGGAGGATTCAAATATGCCCGAACCGGTTCACACAAGCAAGATGCTACCGGAAGTAATGAGCAACATCGCCGAGCGAATGCAGCGGCGTCGAAACGAATCAGCGGGTGGGGTCTTGCAATCGGGCGGGCAGTTGGGTATGCTTTCGGGTTGTGAGGCGTTGCCGGCCGGTTTGTCCGTGCGGGCCGCTTGCATCGAGGCGAGTTAGAGGCTTCAGATGGCAAAAGAGCATGAACAGTACGAGCAGCGGATACAGACGGTATGCCTGCTGATTCTGACGGCGTTGGGCATCAGCGGAGCGATGTACCTGTTCGGCTCGGTGTTGATTCCGTTCGTGCTGGCGCTGTTCCTGACGCTGTGTCTGACGCCGGCCATCGACGTCCAGATGAAGCTTCTTCGCATTCCCCGCCGTACCGCTATATTGACGACGGTCGCGGTCGGCTGTGCGGTTCTGGTCTTAGCGGCGCTGCTTGTCACTGCGGCGGCAAATCAGATCGTCGATAGTAAAGACACCTACGAAAAGCAGTTTCGCCAACTGCTTATCAAAGGCCGAGACCTGCTGCCGCCCGAGTGGTACACCAACCCGAACGACCCGTCGGCGGACCCTTCCGAGCCGCTCATTCGCATTCCTTCGAACACGATAAGAAAAGTGCTCACCGATACCGCCGGCAGTATCATGACGGTGGTCTCTAACGGGCTGCTCGTTCTGATTTTCATGATCTTCATGGTCGCCGGAAAGGGCACGTTCAAAGCGGCGGCAGGCAGCCTCTGGTGGGAGGTCGAGTCGCGAATCAAGCGATACATAATTACTATGATTTTCACATCGGGAATTACCGGCGTCCTCGTGGGGCTGGTGCTGACGATATTAGGCGTGAGGTTCGGGTGGATGTTCGGCTTTTTGGCGTTCCTTTTGAATTTCATTCCAAGCGTCGGCTCCATCATAGCGACGATGCTGCCCCTGCCGGTGGCCCTTATCGACCCGCAGCTCGGCATAGTCACGAAGGTGCTGGTCCTTGTCATCCCCGGCGGCATCCAGTTCGTCATAGGCAATCTGCTCCAGCCGAAGCTGATGGGCGAGTCGCTCGACCTGCATCCGGTTGTGGTGCTGCTGTCGCTGATTTTCTTCGGGACAATCTGGGGCATCATCGGCATGTTCCTGGCGGTGCCCATTACGGCGGTAATAAAAATATTCCTCCAGAGATTCGGCTACACGCGAGCCATCGCCGAGCTGATAAGCGGAAAGATGGACATGCTCACCAAGAGCCGCCAGGGCCAGGGCTGATATATCGTCAGCGGAGCCGCTTTCTTATCCCACGACTCTGTAAAGGCTATTCTTCACAATAAATACGCCACCGAAATAGACGGCTGTGTGTCCTTGCGGTAGAGTGGTAAACGAAGGCCGTAGGCACGGAGGCTTGCTGTCACTTCAAGTCCCTGCTCGCAACAATTCCCTCGAGGGCAGGGGCTTTATGCCCGTAACATCCAAAATATTTCTTGAGAAATAAGCACCGGCATGGACAGACTGCGCCGATCTGTGTATAATACCGACAGTGGCTTGGTGTGCTTGTCTCAGTGGATTTCCTGGAGGAGAGACTCCAAATGGCACTCGACTAGCGAGGATTTATGTGAGGGCAAACCTGATGCGCCAGATATGCGCGCAGTGCAGGGCATGAGAACACTAACGGCTTTGAAAGGGTAGTAAGATGAAGAGGGTCATGTTACTCGTATTGGTTCTGGCATTGGGTACGGTTGCGGAGATTGCACAGGCGGATTTCACCTGGGTGCAGAAAGCCGACATGCCGACGCCACGATGGACGCAAACGTCCGCTGTGGTCAATGGCAAGATATACGTCATTGGAGGATTGACGAGTCAACCGGGCGAGATAGCCCTTTCGACCGTGGAGGAGTATGACCCGGTCACTGACACGTGGATGCGGAAGGCCGATATGCCGACTGTAAGGTGTGATATGGTTGGATCGAGCGCTGTGGTGGATGACAAAATCTATGTTATTGGCGGCTATAGTGGTGGTGATTCCTGCGGGGGCACAACCGTTGAGGAGTATGACCCGGTCACTGACACGTGGACGCGGAAGGCCGACATGCCAACACGCAGATGGAGCTTGGCCACTTGTGCAATGGATGGGAAAATCTATGCCATCGGGGGAGCTCCTAGTAGTTGTAGTCCCACGGGTCTTAATATTGTGGAACAGTATGATCCCATAACCGATACCTGGACGAGAAAAGCGAATATACCTACGGGTTTGTGGGGCCTATGTACCAATGTAGTGAATGGAAAAATATATACCATTGGAGGAAGGCCGGGTATGACTGCTGTACCCAATACGTATGAGTATGATCCATCCACTGACACATGGACGCGGAAAGCCGATATACCTGTGGCTACGAGTCAGATGGGCTCCGTGGTATTGGGCGACAAGATAATTGTCATTGGAGGATGGCTCTGGAGTATGAATGATCCGTATACAACAGTACAAATGTATGATCCACAAACCGACACATGGACGATAGAGGCCGACGTGCCATTCCAGAGGGCAGTCTTTTCGGCCGATGTTGTGAACAATAGGATATATGCAATCGGCGGAACGTATAAACGTCACCCATGTCCCGCCACCTCAACGGTCTATGAGCTAACCATAAATCCCCCACCTCCTGACTTCAACGGCGACGGAATTATCGATTCTGAAGATATGTGGATCATGTATAACCATCTGGGCGAGGATCACTCTTTGTGCGATATTGCGCCGCCACCTTTCGGGGACGGCATAGTTGACGGCCAGGACCTCATTGCTCTGGCTGGGTACCTTTTCCCGGACCTCGTGGCGCGTTGGAGACTGGATGAAGAGACGGGCAACATTGCCCACGACAGCATCGCAGGAAACAACGGCACCTGTCACGGCGGGCCTGTATGGGGACCTGATATTGGGAAAGTAGGTGGTGCATTGACGTTCGACGGGGCTGAAGATTACGTCAGCACACCCTTTATCTTAGACCCGGCGAAGGTGGCGTTCAGTGTTTTTGTGTGGATTTATGGCGGTGCGACGGGACAGGTAATCCTATCTCAGGCTGATACTATTCAACCGCGTGCAACTATTCCTGGAAGCACATGGCTCGGGATAGATCCCTCAGAAGGCAAGCTCATGACGGGCCTCAGCGATGTGTACTTCGGGGCGTTGGAGTCGGAAACTCTAATCACTGATCTTCAGTGGCATCATGTTGGCCTTGTGTATGATTTGGATTCACTTCACAGGCGATTATATATCGATGGAGTGCTGGCTGCGGAAGATGCCACAGTCGTCTCTGGAGTGCCATCAGACGGTGGCCTTCACATCGGCACCGGCAGAGACCTCGATCCAGCCTCTTTCTTCCTGGGCATGATAGATGATGTCCGCATTTATGACGTGGCATTGAACGATGAGGAGGTCGAAGCACTGGCTAAGTAGAAAGTCCAAAACTTGGGGCTGTGAGCATCCCGCTTGCAGCCCTTTGCCTGCAATTCGACACCACGGCCCACAGAAGAAGCGCCCTGCTCGCGTGTGGTGTGTGAAAAACAGCACGAAAAGGCGGCTTTTCGCTGTGTGTGCTCGATTTGACTATGGCTAAGCCATAAATTGGCGCTTTTTGTGGGATAACTCGCTGGGACAGCCGGAAAATTGTTGAAATCTCAATGAAATTGAGGTATTATAGGGCTGTAAGTCGGCGAGAGAGTTCCTGTGAAGCGTACACGGGAAGTCCCGGCTGACAATTCGTATGTTAGCAACAAAACATTCTATTTGGAGGAAAAGAATCATGTCGAACAAGAGAATTGCACGAGCCCTACTCTGTCTGATGGTTGTAGTCGGTTGTTCAGCCACTATAGCTATGGGGGAAAATATATTGTTTATAGTGAATGATCCGACTGAGGCCACATTCCAAAATGACGCTTTGATAAAGAACTTCCTTGAAAGCCTCGGACACACTGTGACATATTTTGATGACGATGAAGATGAAGCAACCACTGAGGCTGCCGCGGCTGCCGCGGATTTGGTCTATATTTCCGAATCGGTCGGCTCCGGTGCAATCAGGGATGAAATAACAGAAATTGAGACTCCGATGATAGTCGGCGAGCCTTACGCCTGGGATGAAATGGGCATGACATTAGGCGGCGGCGGAACTTCTGATGTGGCAACTACAGATATAACCATCGTCAGTCCCGGACATTTTCTGGCCGCAGGCCTCAGCGGGACAGTGTCAGTTCTAACCGACATCGCGGGTACGGAAGGTACGGCCCAATTTGCCATGGGCGATGTAGGCGGCGACGGCACCGCCATTGCAACGGCCACCCTGGCTGACGGCCAGACTTACGATGTTATTGTTGTTTACGAAAAAGGAGCTAAGCTGGCTATGCCTCCTACAGACGGCAGTCCCCAGATAGCAGCGGATGTCCGTATCGGGATGTTTTTTCACTATTACGCGCATGATGTATTGAACGACAATGCTTACGCGCTGATTGGAGCGGCCGTTAAATATGTTCTGGGCTCGAAACCTCACGCCAGAACTCCTAATCCACCTGACGGCTCTCTTTATCCTGACACGTGGGCCAATCTTACCTGGTCGCCGGGAGATTTCGCTGCCTCACACGATGTGTATCTGGGCGAAAGCTTCGATGAAGTGAACGACGCTGCAGTTGACTCGCCGGTATTCGTGGGCAACCAGGTTACAACATCCCTTCTTGTGGGTTTTCCTGGATTCCCTTATCCGGACGGGCTTGTCCCCGGTACGACTTACTACTGGCGAGTTGATGAGATCAACGACACCGAGCCGAACAGTCCGTGGAAAGGGCCTGTCTGGAGCTTCTCGATCCCGCCCAAGACCGCCTATAATCCTAAGCCGACCGACGGCGCCGAGTCTGTCGCCCTGGACGCGGTGCTCACATGGACGGCCGGTTTCGGTGCGAAACTGCATACCGTTTACTTCGGCGATAATTTCGACGACGTGAACAACGCCGTCGCAGGTGCGCCGCAGGGGATTGCAAGGTATAATCCCGGCCCGCTCGAATTGGCCAAAACTTACTACTGGCGCGTCGATGAATTCGACGCCGTGGGCACGCATAAGGGCAACGTCTGGAGCTTCACCACCGAGGGCGCCGCCGCTGGGGCGAATCCGGCTAACGGGGCTGTCAATGTATCGCCGACGCCGACTCTGAAGTGGAGTCCGGGAAATCTCGCCGCTTCGCACGAGGTGTACTTCGGGGCAGATGCCGACGCCGTCAAGAATGCAGCCAAAACCTCACCTGAATACAAAGGCACAAAGGCCTTGGGCGACGAGAGTTATGACGCAGGCAGACTTGAACTGGAGACGACTTACTACTGGCGCGTCGATGAGGTTAACAGCACACAAGCCGGCAGTCCGTGGGTCGGCAAGGTCTGGAGCTTCACGACGGGTGCTTTCCTTGTCGTCGATGACTTCGAGTCGTACAATGACATCGACCCACCAGACCCGGCGAGCAACAGGATATTCGAGGCATGGATTGACGGCTTTGGAACCACGAACAACGGCGCTCTTGTCGGCAACGACATGCCTCCTTACGCCGAGCAGACTGTTGTTCACAGCGGTTCGCAGTCGATGCCGTATGCATACGACAACAACCTCAAGACTTCCGAGGCAACGATGACGCTGGTCTATCCGCGTGACTGGACCGAGGAAGGGGTGGCTAAGTTGTCACTGTGGTTACGCGGCACTTCGGCCAATTCCGCCGAGCGGACGTATATTGCTCTTAACGGCACGGCGGTTGTCTACCATGACGATGCGGCTGCGACACAGAAAACCGGATGGAACCAGTGGGTAATCGATTTGCAGGCGTTTGCCGACCAGGGCGTAAACCTCGCCAGCGTCAACACGATCACCATTGGCATCGGTACCAAGAATAGCCCGGCCGCCGGCGGAACAGGAACGATGTACTTTGACGATATCAGGCTGTATCGGTAGAGAATTGCTCCATAGAGGCAAATGCTACTTCGCCTGTAATGACGTCAATGTGAGCGTAGACTTGCATTTGGAGCCAAACAGGCGCAGTGAACTTGTGATCGTGGGACCTTCCTTGGCAAAGAGGATTGATTTGGTCTATATGGGACAAGCAGCACAGACGGATTTCAGCCGTCAAAGATGAAAGGGAACAAAATGACTTTCAAGAGATTCATGACATTCGGACCGCTTACGGCCTTCGTTTTCATCTCACTGCTTTCTTCGCCCGTTGAGGCACAGATATATTTCTCCGACGACTTCGAGAATCTTGCAGAGTCGCAGGGCAAATGGGATGTGATCACCGGGGATTGGCAGGTTGCCGATGGTGTATACCACCAACTCAGCACGGCTGATCCGTGGCAGGCGTCAATGGTTGCAGCGGATCAATGGAACAGTAATTGGGTGGAATACACTATCGAATTCAATGTAAAGGTGCTTACTGAAGGAGATGCTCCCGTTAATGTACTCTTCAGAGTCCAGGATCCGGTACCACAGGTCTGGGCCGACCGCAACGGGCCTAACACCCATATGTATAGATGGATAGTAAACGGCTGGACAAATACGGAATCCAGACCATATATGTACAACGCCGGTACTGCTGTGATGCTGGCTCAGACAAATAACTCATTGGTAGTGGGAAACTGGCATCACATTAAGCTGGTGGTCACCAAAACAGGCCTCGCCGGTTATGTGGATGATGTTGAAATGTTCGATATTGAGCATGCTCAATGGACAGATGGGAGAGTAGGAATTCAGGCTTACAGCGGCATGATGGACTTCGACGACTTCATCGTGTACGGACCCGGGGGCGGGGGATCCCCGTATGCGTCGAGCCCCAATCCGGCGGACGGGGCTTTGCACGAGGACACGTGGGTGAATCTGTCGTGGAAGCCCGGTCCTTTCGCGGTCTCGCACCATGTTTACCTAGGCGACAATTTCGACGATGTCAACAACGGCACTCCCGGCGCGCCGGGATTCATAGGCAACCAGACCGGTACGTTCATTGTTGCGGGCTTCCCGGGATTTCCGTACCCGGACGGTCTTGTGCCGGGTACGACCTACTATTGGCGAATAGACGAGGTAAACGAGGCCGAGCCAAACAGTCCGTGGAAAGGTGACGTTTGGAATTTCTCGATCCCCCCGAGGACCGCTTACTACCCCAATCCGGCCGACGGTGCCGAATTTGTGGACCTCGATGCGACTCTTAGCTGGACACCGGGTTACGGCGCCAAATTGCACACATTTTATCTCGGCGACAGTCTCGACGATGTAAACAATGCCGCTGGAGGTGCTCCGCAGAGTGCTGCAATCTACAAACCCGCCTCGCTCGAATTGGAAAAGGTTTACTATTGGCGCGTCGATGAATTTGACGCTCTGGCCACTTACAAAGGCGACATCTGGGGCTTTACGACTCCGGGTGCTGCCGGCAGTTTGCAGCCGGCCAACGGCGCGACGGACGTAAAGATGGATTCAACGCTCAACTGGACACCGGCGACTACGGCCGTCTCGCACGATCTGTACTTTGGCACTGACAAAGACGCCGTGAAGAATGCCACGACTGGCTCGCCGGAGTTCAAGGGCAATAAAGCGTCGGGTTCTGAGGCCTACGACCCCGGAAAGCTCGCATGGTACAGCGACTATTATTGGCGCGTGGATGCAGTCTACAATGCAGGTCCGGCCAAAGGTCTTGTCTGGAATTTCGCTACTGCCGATTTCCTGCTGGTGGATGATTTCGAATCCTACAATGACATCGACCCACCTGATCCCAACAGCAACCGGATATTCGACAAATGGATAGATGGGTTCGGAACCACGAACAACGGTGCTCTTGTCGGCAATGACATGCCTCCTTACGCCGAGCAGACTGTTGTTCACAGCGGTTCGCAGTCGATGCCGTATGCATACGACAACAACCTCAAGACTTCCGAGGCAACACTGACGCTGGTTTATCCGCGCGACTGGACCGCCGAAGGCGTTGCGAAGCTGTCCCTGTGGTTCCGCGGTGGCCGGGCCAATGCCGCCGAGCGTATGTATGTTGCCCTGAACGGCAATGCAGTTGTGTACCACGATGACCCGGCTGTGACACAGAAAACCGGATGGAACCAGTGGGTAATCGACCTGACTCGCTTTGCCGACCAGGGCGTGAACCTCGCCAGCGTCAATACGATCACTATTGGCATCGGTACCAAGAATCCCGGCGCACCGGGACCGGGCGGTACAGGAACGATGTACTTCGACGATATCCGATTGTACCGGTAGGTTCCGTGAGAGGCTCGGCTGCGCGCTCTGTAGGCACTGGAGCGGTGTGGCAATCTCGATGAGATTGTGATATTATGGGGCTGTAAGTGTGAGGAGTTTCTGTTAAGTGTATATGGGAAATACCGGCTAACCATCTGACGATGCCTGGCTTGGATGGTTATCGATCAAAAAGATGCCATATCATTTCGAAAGGAGGATGATTATGTCGCCGTCTAAATGTTCCACGAACACGAGATCAAGAAAAGTACACTGGGGATGTATCCTACTGCTGCTGTTGAGTCCGACCCTGGTTGTGGCCGAATCGCCCCTGGTGCTCTACTTGCCGTTTGAGGACACAGTGAATCCCGTTGATGTCTCTGCCGATCCCACTATGGTAACGGTCCATGGCTCGCTCAATTCAGCGGATGGGCAGTTCGGGACTAAGGCGGCGGAGTTTAACGGTAACAACGCCAACCGTGTCGAGGTAACTGACGCCGCCAAGCTGGAGGGGATGTCTGCCCTGACTATAGAAGCATGGGTGCTGCCCCGGAACGCTGCGAGTCACGAAGGGATGTGCATCGTCTCCAAGAGAGTCGGGACCGGC
>JBDREF010000134.1:0-5912 GCA_043820045.1 Planctomycetota bacterium
CCGGGGCTTGTCTTTCAGCGTGACGACCTTGCGAAGCCAGGGGTCGGCAAGGCAATTATCTTCCGGCGGTAGGCTCTTTACTTCAACGAACTGCGTATCGGTGCCGATCCACTCGGCCTTCCAGTCGGATACATCCAACAACCCCATCGTCCACCGAGCCGGCGCACTCCACGCCGAGAGCGCCCCTTGCTCATCGCGGACCTGGACTTTCCAATAGCAGCACATGCCGGAGGAAAGCGCCGAGCCGTCATAGACGACGAGGTTTGACTGATCGGACTTGACCTGTCCCGAATCCCACAGGTCGCCCTTGTCCCGGGCAAGCAGTTCTTTCGAGCTTGCCACGAGGATACGGTAAGCCGTCTGGCGCTGTCCGCGCTGCCTGGGATCGGCCGCCGTAAGCTTCCAGCTCAGCCGCGGCTGCCCGACATCGATGCCCAAAGGCTCGTCGCGGTATTCGCACTGTAAATCGGCCGGTACGATGCTTGCGGCGAACGTCGCAGCGCTGCCGCTGTGAGTGGAGGCTAAACACAATATCATGGCGAAGGCAATGATTGTACGTCTCACGATGAAGCTCCTTTCCTAAGACTACTGCAAATGAGATATTGAACAAAGGGCCACGGAACCGCCAAAAAAGCTACCACATTTCACCCGTAAATGCAAAGCTTGTCTTCGATCTGCGTCGCCGCTGCCGGGGCGGTTGGATTTTCTTGTAATTGGCCGAGCTTTCTGATATTTTTGTCTGGTCGGGAGGGTTGAGGCTAAAACATCGGTCACGGGTATGTTGGAATAAGGAGCCTGTTATGAGGTCAGACAAGTGGTATCTAATCTTGGCGATTGCGTTGCTGTTTTCGTCCGTTCAGTGCGGCACGCTGAAGAAATCGGCGGGAGTTCAGGACTACAACTTCGAGCCGACCGCTGAATCCCTGAAGAACTACGAAGTGCCCGAGTGGTACGAGGACGCCAAGTTCGGTATCTATTTTCATTGGGCGCCTTTTTCGGTGGCCGCGTACAAGACCGAGTGGTATCCGCGCTGGATGTACAGCCCGGAGGGCATAGAGAAGAGACGCAATTTCCAGGACATTCCGGAGCATCACGTGGAGAAGTGGGGGACTCTCGATAAATTCGGGTACAAGGATTTCATCCCTCTGTTCAAGGCGGAGAATTGGAGCCCGGAGGAATGGGTGGCGTTGTTCAAAGAGGCCGGCGCGCAGTATCTGGTCTCGGCCGCCGTGCATCACGATGGTTTTGCAATGTGGGATTCGAAATATATCCCGTACAACTCAAAGGCGATGGGTCCGAAGCGGGACGTCGTCGGCGAGTTCGTCGCCGCCGCTCGCAAGGCTGGTCTTAAGACGGGCGTATCCACTCACTACGGGCGGCACTGGTCCTATTACACCTTCCGCCCGGAGTACGATAACTGGGACCCGAAGTACGAGGCCCTCTACGGGCGCAGGCGGGGCGATAACGACCCGCCTCGGCCGGAAGATGAGCAGCACTGGCAAGATGTCATGACCGAGCTGATCGACAATTACCAGCCCGATTACATATATGTCGATGGCGGCATAGGCGACGGCGAGAGACAGTTCAAGAAGCCTTATTTCAGGCAGGCCTTCTATAATGTCTTAGCTCATTATTACAACAGCGCCCGCGAGTTGCGCAAGGGGGTAGTGCTTACCTATAAGCGTGAATTCCTCGATCCCAACCAGGCCGTAGAGGATTTCGAGAGGTCCGGGCTCGACGAGATAAGGCTCTCGTCGAAGTGGCAGACGGATGACAAGATTTCCGTCACCGGCTGGTGCTACGTCGAGGATACCCTGTTCTGGCCCGTCGATTACTTTATCGGCGCTCTGGCGGATATTGTCAGCAAGAACGGAAACCTGCTGCTCAGCATAGGCCCGAAGCCCGATGGGACGCTGCGATTCGAGGAAGTCGAGACGCTGCAAAAGATTGGCAAGTGGCTCAAGGTCAACGGCGAGGCGATTTACGGCACGCGTCCCTGGCGGCAGTTCGGCGAAGGGACAATGGTCAAAATCAGCGACGACGGCAGGCAGGGCAAGCAGAAGATGGGTCCCGACTGCGTGCGATTTACGGTCAAAGGCAACGTCCTGTACGCCATCTGTTTCGGCTGGCCTGACTTCGGCGATTTCACTATCACGTCTCTGAACTCCGAGCATCCTGTCAGCGGGCGGGGTATAAAATCAATCAAAATGTTAGGGTCCGATGAGACGCTCGAATGGGACCAGACCGAGGAAGGTCTTCAGGTGGTCTTCCCGACGCAGCCGCCCTGCGAATACGCTTACGTTCTGAAAATCGTCCCGAAAGGCAAGCTGTTGTTCGAGTAACTCGGGGCCGTAGGCCGGGGCTTTATGAGTTCTCAGCCGTAGAGTGTGCAACTTGTTGCACACGCGAATTTGACCGGTTTGCTGTTCACGCCAGCGTAATCCGCGTGGGCAAGAACGGAATTTGCCCACCCTACGAGTGGCTTCGTGCCTGCGGGACCGCTACGAGTTCTCAGTCAGTATTCGTGTATGGTTGCTGTTGCTGTTCTTGTTCGGCTGCGTTGCGTTCTGAGTCGTTTCGGACTCGCCGGAGAAGGTGACGAACAGGTAGTACGCACACAGGCAGCTAACTGCGAACACAACGCCGATGAACGACGAGACCGAGATCAGCAGGCCGAACACGCCCACAAGCGCCACAACCACCGTCGAGGTCTGAAGCAGGAATTTGTGACGCTGGTTGATGCCTAAGGTCAGGCACGCAATCTGGAACACGAGAAACGGCAGTGCGACCGAAAGGCAGCACAGTGCAAGAAGCAGCGGGCCTATCAGGTTCCCGGAGCCGGCGAGCGTCAAGATTGCGACCGCCGCAAAGATTGTCAGGCCGCTCAACAGCAGTTTCTCGAATGCCTCGTATTTCTGAACGCTGGTATTGCTCTGTTTCATAATTGCGAATCTCCTTAAATTGCAGGTACGGCCGTCGGTCGCCCGGCCCAATAGTCTCAAGTTTTCCGATTTAGGCGCACATTTTGGCTGCTGCGCATTGGAATTCATCGACCAATTTCGGCCGTGAATCAACCTGCTTCGACCAAAAAGATGCTGCAAAGCGACAAAAAGCCGCAAGGGCGGAAGGGACCTATAATAGGTGGGGCTTTGCGGTTGAGGGCAGAGGTCCGTCAATCCTGAAAGAACGAGGGCGGCCCGCCGGAGCGTGAGCCGGGGGCGCCTATGCGTGAGCCGTCTTCCAGAGCGTGGATGCTCGCGCGAAAAGAGATCGTCGCAATCGCAAGGGCTAAGAGAAGATTCGTCACGTGTGGAACATCGAATGCACCCATCATCTTCAGGTCGGTACTCAGGATATCGTCGGCGGCTTTAATGTACTGCACATAGGGCAGGAAAATACCCAATATCGTCATCAGGATCATGATTATACTCTCGAACAACGCTACCGCCGCAGAGAGCCAGGGCAGAAAATAGATCACCACCCCGCAGAGGATGCAGAAGCCGTAGTAGAGGTTTTTATACAACGGCATCCCGTCAAGCACCGCCGTGCGAACATTTATCCCCCCGGCATAATCCAGCAAAATAAACGCCGGAGTAATATAATAATACAAGCTCGCAATCGATAATCTGCCGTGAGTACCCATTCTAATCAATCGCCAAAAAATCCCGACATCGCCTGAAATGCAATTCTACCCTGATCACCCCGCGACCACAAACGATAACGTAAAAAAGAAACCGAATGAATTCCGAGAATCTGGTTTGTTACGGTTAAAAATGTGGGTGACAAACGGCAAAAGCTGTGATACAATAAAATTGTGAGGTTGTAAAAAGTGAGGTGTATTATGAAAGCCGAAAAGAGCAAGCAGAAAACAAGAATTTGGACTGCGGTGATTTTTGCGTGTGTTTCTGTGGTTTTTGTGGCGGTGTCTCTGTTTTACTCTTTCCCGTCAATCTACCAGAAACAAACAACACCGGAGCAAAACAGCGAAAAAATCATTAAAGAGGCTATCGCCCTATCCCTTCTACCAGCGTGGCCGAGCTACAAAGGACCAGAATTGCCTAAGGATTATGTCAAGAAACATCTCAGTACCCTCAAAAAACCATCCGAGCTGACCGATGATGACTATAAGAAAGTTAAGCACATTTACCTTAACAACTCTTCGGTACGAGATATAAAACTACTATCGAGGCTTATAAATCTGGAAGAACTTGATCTTTACAATATTCAGGTCAGCAATATTAAACCACTCGCGGGACTGAAGAATCTCCAGTCGCTTATGCTTTACAATATGCCGGTCAGCAACATTGAACCACTTGCAAGTCTTACGAAACTTAAAAACCTTACTATGTATTCTTTAATGGTTAGCGATCTAAATGCTCTATCGGATCTTACAAACCTGCAAACACTGCGGCTCCTCTCATTATACGAAATCGGAAATATTGAGCCGCTTACAAATCTTACAAACCTGAAAGAACTTCGGCTTGATACTTTAAGAGTTGGCGATATCAATGCGCTGTCGAATCTTACAACCCTACAGGAGCTTAGCCTTAACCTTAACGGCACAGAGGTCAGCGATTTGCGACCGCTTGAGAATCTTAAGAACCTGCAAAAGCTTTACCTTGTCGGCACGGAGACCAGTGACTTGCGACCCATTGAGAACCTGACAAATCTTAGAACGCTTCTACTTTCCGGAACCCAAATCAGAGATCTCGGCCTTCTATCGCATCTTATAAACATTCAAGAATTGTACATTAACAATACAAGCGTTAGCGATTTTGAGCCGCTTGCCAATCTTGTAAACCTGGAAAAACTTGATATCGCCAATATGCAAGTAGGCGATATCGAGCCGATACTAAATCTCAGGAACCTGCAAACACTTAACCTTAGGAATGCAAAAGTCACTGAGCAACAGGTTGCAGTACTGAAAAAGGCGATGCCGAAAGTACACATTTCTGGGCCGTAATTTATACTGGTGGTTTTCCTTAGAATTGTTAGTTATTCGGATTCTGTGGAGTCGAGGATGCTCATGAAGGCTTCGTGGGGGATTTGTATGGAGCCTACGCTTCTTGCCTGCTTTTTGTTTTTTGGGCACCTTAATCTTTCGCTGCGCAGTCCGGAATGTACCCTGCGAACTAGTTTGAGCCGAATACTGTTTCGCCGGAAATATGTGGTTGAATCATTGTGGATGGTTTAGAATGGGGTGCGAAATAACGCATGACATTCAGGTATTTTGAGGAGCATGAACATGGCAGAGAGAATACAACTTTCGAGACGACAGTTTTTGAAAACCGGTTTCGCTGCTGCGGGTTGCGGCTTGTTGGGATTCGGCCGTAACTGGGCCGGTGCGGCGCCCGCCGCCGGTGCCAGGCCCAATGTTCTGTTCATTGCAGTGGACGATATGAACAACGACCTGGGCTGCTTCGGGCATCCGCTGGTGAAATCGCCGGGTATCGACCGGCTCGCCGCACGCGGCACGCGGTTCGACCGGGCGTACTGCCAGTTCCCGCTGTGCAGCCCCAGCCGGACCTCGCTGCTGACCGGCCTGCGCCCGGACAGCACGCGGGTGTTCGACCTGCGGTATCACTTCCGCCAGGACCTGCCCGACGTGGTAACGCTGCCGCAGATGTTCATTAACAACGGCTACTACGTCGCCCGCGTCGGCAAGATGTACCACTACGGCAATCCGGGTGACATCGGCACCAACAGTCTCGACGACCGGGTATCGTGGACGGAGCGATTCAATCCGGCGGGACTCGATAAGACATCGCTCGAGCCCGACATCATGAACTACACGCCCAAGCGGGGACTTGGTTCGTCCATGTCGTTTCTGTCGGATGAGAAGGGCACCGACAAACAGCACACCGACGGCAAGGTGGCCGACCAGGTAATCGCGCTGCTCGAAGAACATAAGG
>JBDREF010000135.1:0-13328 GCA_043820045.1 Planctomycetota bacterium
ACGCTCGTTTTCTCCAGAAATTCCATCACATGTCCGCATTTGCCGCACTTGTATTCAAAAATTGGCATTTCTTAACCTCGTATGCAAAGGTGAAACAAATCACTATTGGAACAACAATTTCAGCAGTCTTTCCTGTTGGGAAAAATCGGGCACGATGACCTGTGCGCCGGCTTTGATTAGTCTGGTTCGTTTTTCGGCGCTAAGGCCGTGCCGGCGGATTTCGTCGCTTGCGATGCCGATGGCTATGCCGTCGCGTTTTCGGCACTCGCGCATCTCAACGGGCCCGTCGCCGAATACGGCCAATTCGGTGCCCTTGAGATTATTTTCCGTCATTATTTTCGCGATGACCATCTTCTTGGAATACTTGGCTATATCACCCACGCTGCCGTAGATTCCGCCGTCGAAAAGATCCTCGTAACCGAGTGCTTCGGTCTCGGCCACGACGTCGTCGCGATCCGTTCCGCTGGCAAGATAGAGCTTTATGCCTCTTTCCTTCAGGGCCTTCAGGAACTCCAGGGCGCCTTTTATCGTGTAGTCGTGGATATCGAGTTCGCCGCGTTTGAATTTTTCGATCCGCCTGTTGACCAGTTCCATCAGGGCGCTGTTATAGATTTCCTTGTAGCCGAACTTATCGCGGATTTTGTCGGCAGGGACGAGACCGAATTCCCTGACTATCTCGACCAGCGATTCCATTTGTACGATTGTCTGGATGCCGGTCGATTGGTCGATGTAGTCGAGGACGCGATTTCGCACCTTATGGTAAAGCGTTTCATCGGCGGTTTCGTATGCGTCGCCGAGAACGGCCCTGACCATCACCGGCGCCATTATTTGCTCCCAGCCCTGTCTGAGGGTGCCGATAGTCCCGTCGTGGTCGAAGACGGCGTGCTTTATCTCGGCCGGCGGTAACGACCCGTAACAAAGCTCTATTTCACTGTTGTCGAGATAACATGCCCGGCGCCGGTCGGATGCGAGTTCCGGCTGGTTGATATAATCAGCGTCTTTTCCTGTTTCGAGAATTTCACGCCCCGATGCGGTGCCGGTCTGGAATAATTTCTGAACCGTCACAGCGGCGGCGAAGTTGGCGAACTCGGCCGCCTCGGCTGGCGGCACCCCGGCGCCCAGGCACAAAGCCAGTGCGCTTGTCACAGTATCTCCGGCTCCGACAATGTCGAGCTTTTTCAGCAGTTGAATGCCGGGAACCTCTTGGATGCCGTCGGAATCGACGGTTATGATGCCTCGCGGGCCGCGGGTCAGGAATACGGGCTTGTTGAATTGCCGGTAAAGGTTCAGTGCGTATTCCTTCACGTCGGCCAGTGCAAGCACGTCGTTCAGGGTGACATCGACGTTGTTCAGTTGAGCTGCTTCCAAATCGTTCGTTTTGCGGTAAATGTTCCTGAATTTATGGCCGAAGTGCCGCGAATCGAGCAGGACTACTTTACCTTCAAACTCCTCGAACAGAGCGTTGGCGCCATCTATGAAAGACTCGTTCGTAATGCTGCCGGGGACCTGCTGGTTTACTATCAGAACATCTGCGGTTTGCAGAGCATCCTTAATTCCGGCCAGCAGGGTGTCGTCCGTCGCTTTCGTTCTCTTGTTGAAAAAACCGAAGTCCATCCGCGGTTTTTCGTTGCCCTCGAGGTAAGGTTTGCCGAATGCCACCGTGTCGAAATTCTCCTCCTGGACAACCAAATGTTCCGTATCTACGCCCAGCTCGTGGAACTGGCGTCTCAGCTCTCTGCCGAAAATGTCGTCTCCGACAACGCCTATAACCTGGATGGCTTTGGGTTCGAGGGCGGCAAGATTGGCGACGACATTCGATGCTCCGCCGAGCGAGTAGTAATGTCTGCCAACCGCCTGGGCCTGCAGGCCGGTTTCGAGCGAAACTTCCGAGCCTCGCGGGTCCAGCAGCCAATAGGCGTCGATACAAAAATCGCCGTAAACCGCCACTCTGACATCTTTGATACGAGTGAGAATTTCTTTGATACGTTCTTCGTTCATCGTTACTTGCCGTTCAGTTGTGACTCTTCTACAGTTTTCTTGTACAGTAATGGGAACGTTTGTTTCTGGTTGCCGTGTATGTAAAAGCCTTTGCCGCCAAAGGCCTGTGGAATTCTGGTTACAACGCTCTTTTGGTCGCGGAAGTAATAGCCTTGTGAAGATTCGCTGCTCATTGCCTCGCACTTGTGGTCGCGCAGATCGAAATCGGCGGTTATAATGTTACTGGGGACATGACCCGTGTTGGCGGCCATCGAGACGGCTTTGAGCAGGACTTCCGGTCCGGTTACAGCGCTTCCTATGTTGAGCAGGACGCCGCCGTCCGTGAGTTTGGTTATTTCGTTGGTGTAGATAAGGAAATCTCTGCCGGAGCAGCCGCCTTTGGCCTGGCCGTCAAATGAGGGATGCTGGTCGATTACGTCCGTACCTATCCCGGCATGAACGGTGAAAGGAATGTCGTTTTCATAGCAGGCGACAAGAACGCTGGTTTCCGGATGAGTGAAATTCTGCGGCGAGTCTTCTTTTGCGACTGCGGCGAAAACCTCACGGCGGAAGCTCTCGTCGCAAATCGTCTTGCCGAGTGCTTCGCCGCAGCCGAGCTTGTACTTGTTGCCGACGGTAAGGGCGTGATTGATATAGGCGAATTCGTAAGCCATTCCGAACCGGCCCTTACCCAGAGCATCCGGCACGTTCTCACTCGTCTGGCCTGTCAGTGCCAGCTCGAAGTCGTGGATGGCGGTGGCGCAGTTGCCGGCGACGAGGCTGACAAGACCGCGCTTTACGAGGTCGGCAAGCAGAGGACCGAGGCCGTTCTTGATCAAGTGTGCGCCCGTAAAAACGACGACGGGTTTGCCGTCTTTTCGGTTGGAGATTATCGCCCGGGCAAGAGTCTCGATATCACGCCGAGTATTTTCAGGCAGGCCGGCGGCGGGATCGCCGATGTCCGCCGGCCGGACAAGGTCATCGAGCGTGACCTTGTTCGATCGCGTACTCAGCGGGTACGTTTCAATCCTGCTGAGGTCGAAGATTTTATACTTGCCGCCGTAATCCATTCTATGAGCCCCTGTCAGCCAAGCGTTTCGAGCAGCTTCTCAAGCCGTTTAATGGATTCTACCATGCACCGAATGGTGTGATAGTTGACCTTCCACGAATGGCTCATGTGCGTCCAGATGGGCTTGCCTTCCCTGGTGAGCAACGGCCACCATTCCCCGACGGGATGGTTTACCATCTTGTCGAAAACGAAACGGTGCACGTTCAGGTAAGCCAGCCAATATTCGTCGGTTCCGAAACGCAGACATGCCTCCAGCATTCCAATCATAACTTCGGCCTGCTGCCAGAACTCCTTTTCCATATCGTAAACGCCGCCGGAGTGCGGGCCTTCGACATAAACACCGCCGTATTCGGGATCGATGCCGTTGACCATTCCATGGTCCGTAGCCTTCTTGATGATTCCTTTGTACTTTTCGTAGCCTGAGCCCATGATATCGGTTGCGTGGGCAAGCAGCCATGCAAACTCGACGTTGTGCCCCGCGGAGGTATTGTCTCCGGCGTTCGGCTTTTGCCCGCCCTCGGCGAAACGGTCCCAGCCCCAGACGATCTCAAATTTGATCTGCGGCGCAACCTGCCAGTCGGGCGTAAACTGCGGGATTCCGGTTGCGTACTCGGGGTGAAGTATGCGATTGAGAAGTAAGTCGATATCCTCGACGAGCGTCCGCCGGTGGATAGATTGGCCGGTGCATTCGTACAATGTCGTGAACGCCTCCATCAGGTGCATGTGGACGTCGAGGGTCTTTCGGTCGCCTCCCTTGGGGCCGGGACCGCACAGGTCCCAGTTCCTCTCGAACATCTCAAAGTAGCCGCCGTACATGGTGTCGGCCGCATATTTCTTGAGCAGGTCGAAGGTTTTCTCTGCGTATTCGACGCCGCGGGCGTCTCCCGTTGCCATGGTATATTCGCTCAGCGCGTACATAATGAACGACAGGCCGTAGAGGATCTTCTTATCGCAGGTTACGTTGCCTGCGCGGTCGGTGATCCAGAAGAAACCACCGTGTTCGCGGTCCCACATCTTATCGATGAGAAAATCGACGCCGTGCCTGGCGTATTCGGCGCACTTGCCGTCGCCATAGCCCGCACGATGAGCTGAGGCCATGGAATAGACGGTGCGGGCCTGGGCGAGCATGGATTTCTCGTCTTCGCCGCTGTCGTTGCCGTCCTTGTCGAAATGTGTGATAAAGCCGCCGTTCTTATCGTCCCTGCATCTATCGAGCCAGAACGGAAGCAGCTCGGTCGTGAAGTGTTCCCTGCATTCTTCGAGACAGGCCGATACTTGTTTTTTGTCGATAGCCATATTATCAATCCTCTCAATTGGATCTTGGGTATCTGTCAATCAACAGGTTAACTGGTCCACAGAGTTGTCGTATATTAGCAGGAATATCCGCAAACGGCAACATTCACTTGGGCGCAAAATATCCTGGAGCCATGACTTTACTGTGCGTTGGCGGCGTCATAATCCTTCGATGTGTTTACCGGCGGCGGTTTCGGTCTTGCCGTGCAGGCGGCGCGTGTATTCGGCAATCGATAATCAATAATCGATTGTCATTTTTGGGGCGGATCCGGCAGTAGCGTCGGGGCGGTGCGTTTTGCGCCGCTCTGGTCTGTGCCGTAGTCGAAACCCAGCTTGGAAGGCAACTCGCCGGGGCCTGTCGCGGAGCCGAGTAATTTGTTATGCTCGTCGAGCAGGGCGGTCGTACTGTCTCGCTCGATTGCTCTGCGAATGTTCGATTGCGGGGCTCCCATGAGTCTGCTTATGCACTTTTCCTCTGCCTCGACCAACACAGTGGCCAGGTGTCCCTTCTGGGTCTCGTTGAGCAAATTCCTTTCCTTGCCCTTGATATACCTTTGTGCCGCGAAGGAATACAACTGAGCGAAACGCCGGGCGATTTCGGGTTTGCCGGTGCTTGTTGTCGTCACGAGCACGCCGGGAGTCTGTGAGGGCAGGGGTATCTTGCTTTCCAGCAGTTTCAGTATGGTGACATCGTACAGTTCGTATTCCACTGTCCAGTCGGCATATCTCTTAATTCGCGAGTCCGCGACCTGCAGCAGCAACTGCTCGCCCTGGGCTATGTTGACGCCGGCCCCGAATTTTGCTATCAGGGCTATTACCTCGGGATTGCTGGTTTCCACAATATCCTTAAGCTGCCCTGCGACGGCCGCCGCCGTTCCCGGATTTGTTGTTGTCCCTGAGTTCAACTGTTGCAGCATGGCCGAACTTGTGAAGCAATGGACCGCCCAGTACCGAACGACCATGTTCTCGTGCTTTAGCATCCCGACTGCCAGCTCCCCCAGACGCAACTCCTCCATGCCGTCGATTAGAATCAGAAGATTGATGATGACGTTGGTCTTGCGCTCTTCCGGCCTTAGCGTTTCTTCGGCCTGCTGAAACCCGGCCTGGACATGTTTGTAAGCGGAGTCCGAAAACTGCTGTGCGTACTGGCCCTGTGAGCCCTTCCTGCTGAGGATGGTCGTGCGAATTGTTGCTATTGACGTAAAATCTCTGGTTCTGACCAATTCCTGTACGGCCTGGGCGAGAAAATCGTCGATGACCTTGAAATCTCGGGCGTCAAGCACCGCTTTCTTGCGTACCTCGTCGATGTCTCTGGTGCTGACGGCTATCGAGGCCGAACTCGTCGCCAGGAGAATAAATGCCGCCGGAACGGCCAAAAACGCACATTTCATCTTCATTTTGTAAGAACCCCAAATGTCGCCGGCCAAAAAAGTTAGACAATCCTCAACTCTTATCTGCATACAACATTATCCACTTTAACTTTAAAGCCGGTGCCTGTCAAGTTAATTTGGCTACAGAGCATAAAGTCGGCGTCTTATTGCGTTTCTTTGGCCTTAACTTTCCGCCAAAAGTTGGTAGAATCAAGACAAATTGGCACGGATCCCGGCCCCGAGTGGGCGAGGTGAGGCTAAAGTGCTCAAGTGACATTGTGTTGAAACATCCGGCGGAATATGAAAGATGACTGAGTTGGCACCAAAACTTGTTCGAATTGATCCCTTTCGCCTGCGGATGGAGCGCCGCGGTCCGATGGTGACCGACGCGACCATTTTTGCCTCCAAGTCTATTAACCTCGAGCCGGATGCGGTGCGTCAGCTTTGCGACGCCGCTTGCCTGCCGCCCGCAAGAAAGGTCCTCGCCACCGCCGATATTCACGTCGGCTTTGGCGTGCCCATCGGGGCGGTGCTGGGGCTGGACGGTGCAATCATGCCTCCGGCCGTCGGGTACGATATCAACTGCGGGATGAGACTTTTGCATACCCCGTTCTCGAAAGGCCAGATTGATACCGACAAAATCGCCGTGGATATCGCCCGTGACATCCCACTCGGCGAGGGCAGAGAGAATCTGCGTCTGGACAAAGCGGGGATCGAGGCTGTTGTCAATAAAGGAGTTGCTGCTGTGCCGTTCCTTGCCGAAAAAAGCGGCCACCGGGCGTGGGAGGCTTTTGACCCGGACCAGTTCGCCGACGATCTAACTTCGATCGAGGATAACGGCCGCCTGCCCGCCGACCTCGGTGCGGTTCCGAAGGTTGCGATACAAAAGGGAGCTAACCAGCTCGGCACGCTCGGCGGTGGAAATCACTTTATTGAAATCCAATACGTCCAGAAAATCTTTGACCCCGCTGCGGCCAAAGCCTTCGGCCTTTTCGAAAACCAGATAGTCGTGATGATACACTCCGGCTCGCGCCGGTTCGGCTACGAAATTGCCGACCAATATATGAATATCGCCGCCCAGCGGCCCGAGAATGCCGGTCGGCCGAAAATGCTCTCATATCTGCCCGCCGAGAGCGGCACCGGCAGGAAGTACATAGCCGCAATGGCCGCCGCCGCCAACTTCGCATTCACCAATCGCCACATCATGGCACTGCTCGTGAGGCGATGCTTTAGCAGGATGTTCGGCCCGACGCCGCTCAGGCTCGTTTACGATGTCACTCACAATATGGCAAAGCTCGAAGACCACGGCGGCCAGCGCCTTTGGGTGCACCGCAAAGGCGCAACCCGCGCTTTCGGTCCCAAGCGTATGACGGCGGGCACCTTCGCACAGACCGGCCAGCCCATAATCACCCCCGGCTCGATGGGAACCGCCAGTTATCTGCTTGTCGGAACGGGCGATTCCGAAGAATCCCTCAACTCCGTCAACCACGGTGCCGGCCGGGTGATGAGCCGCACCGCCGCTCGCGGAAAAACGCGAAAAGGCAGGGTCGTCAGTGCCGGTATGATTAGCGACGAGCAGTTCAATCGCAGCATGAAAGGCATAAAACTCATCGCCGGCGACAGTCGCAAAATAAAAGAAGAGGCCCCGGACGCCTACAAGGATATCGACGATGTTGTCCGAATCGTAGTCGAATGCGGCTGGGCAAAACCCGTCGCCAGAATGGTCCCCTTGGCCGTCCTGAAGGGCTAAAGATCGCCCATGAGCGTTTGCTGACGCAGGGTATCTTCTTGTGAAGTAACAACCGTCAGTAGCCCTTGAATCCTCTCATCCATTCGGGCCAGGCCGCCTGTTGCGCGCCGCCGGCCTTCGTCCAGGGACCCGCCGTGTCGAACTCGCGATGCCATTTCAATGTCCACAGCTCTTTGAGGGCGATTTTCCTGACGGACCAGTCCATGAAGAGGCCGTTCACCCCCTCGTTGTGCCGGTTGATGCAGAAAGTCCTCATTTGTTCGGTCAGCGAAATTGTCCCGGGCCGCTCGCCCTCCCGGTCGGGCGGTATGGAAGTGTGGTCCGGCCAGCCCGCTATGCCGAGGCAATCCACAAACACCGGCACATTCTGCGTGCCCTGGACATCGGGCGTCCTCCAGTAACGCCCGTCCCCGAATACGGCCCCGGGGTCGGCGTTACAGACCCAGGCGCTCAAACCGTAGCTGCCGTAATCGCCCTCCTTATCGTTCCATGCCGTGAATATTCCGACGCCTCCCTTGTCCGCCGTTTTGGTGGCTAACGGGCAGCAGGTCAGTCCTCCCACTTTGCCGTAGAACGGCTCGAGAATCTCTATCCAGTCATTCCACCAGCCGTCCACCACGCCCCGAAAAAAACGGCCGTTGTTATCGTTCGTATATGCGTTGAGGATAATACCCCAGTGTTTCAAATTCGCCTGGCAGGTAACCGTCTTTGCCTGCTTCCTTGCCCTCTGCAGCGAAGGTATCAGAATCGCCGTCAATAATGCGATTACGGCAATCACCACCAGAAGTTCTATAAGCGTAAAGCCCTTTCGTTTGCACATGATGGCTCTCCTTCTCTTTCAAACAAGGTTTTTCCAAACCGACATTCTTACTTCTGGACATGATGGGTCTGCCTGCGTACTCATGTGCCACTATTATAACACGGTCGGTCGTGATAATCCAAAAAACGCCGCCCGGATAAAAATTCATTATCTACAGTCTCCGTTGACGGCATCGGTCTGCGTGTCCGTCCGTTTTTTCTCGCCCGACGAGCGGTGTTTCACTATACTAATGCGATGAGAATTATTGCCGGCACAAAACGGGGAATGAAACTGCTTAGCCCTAAGACACAGGGGGCTTGGCCCCAGGTGTCCCGGCCGATTACCGACAGGGTCAAGGAGTCGCTTTTCAGCGTCCTGTACAATTACGATCTGCCGGACGGTGCGAGAGTGGCTGACTTGTTCTCCGGAGTCGGCTCTCTGGGACTGGAAGCCTTGAGCAGGGGGGCGGTTTTTGTAACTTTTGTCGAAAAGGACCCTGATGTTGTTTCGATTCTTAAAAAGAATATTGAAAAGGGCGGCTTTGCCGGCGACTCGAAAGTCATAAGAGCCAACGCCTTCCAGACCGGTGCGGCTCTCGACTGTGGCGCCGAGCGGTACGACCTTGTTTTCGTGGACCCGCCGTACGCTCTGACGGAAAATGTGAGTGCGGGCTCTGCCTTGAGCGGCCTGCTGGATTTGCTGGGCGAGCAGGTGGCTGCCGAGAGCGTTGTCGTCGTGCGGACCAGCCGGGATGTCTCGCTGCTGGAGCAATACGGAAAACTGCGAGTGGCCGAACGGCGACAGTGGGGAACGATGAAGGTAGCAATACTGATGAAGGACAGAATATGAGGGTCAATTGCCGTTGACATCGGTGCCAAGCGAATGACGAACAAGCAGACAGCAATCAAAGTAATTAAGCGATTGCATGGCAACGGCTTTCAGGCCCTGCTGGCCGGCGGGTGTGTGCGCGATATGCTGCTGGGCCGTCGCGCCAAAGATTACGATATCGCCACCGATGCACGGCCCAAAGACGTGATGCGATTATTCAAACGCACGCTGAAAGTCGGGGCCAAGTTCGGCGTGGTTATTGTTCTGATTGAGGGCCAACAGGTGGAAGTCGCCACATTCAGGACCGAGGTCGGCTACGTGGACGGAAGGCATCCCGGCTCGGTCGAATTTAGCACCGCCGCCGAAGACGCATCCCGCCGAGACTTCACCATTAACGGCATGTTCTATGACCCCTTGCAGGAACAGGTGATCGATTACGTCGAAGGACAGGCGGACCTCAAGAGCCGGCTGCTGCGAACAATAGGCAAGCCCGCAGAACGCTTTGCCGAAGATTACCTGCGAATGCTCCGGGCCGTGCGATTCTCGACCCAGCTTGGCTTTGCGATAGAGCCATCCACGTGGTCGGCAATCTGCCGTAACGCACAAAGCATCGCGAAGATAAGCGGCGAGCGCATATCAATGGAATTGGAAGGGATCCTTGTCGACCCCAATCGCGCCGCCGGGGCGTCGATGTTAATCGACAGCGGCCTTGCCGAGGCGATTTTCCCCGGCCTGTCGTGCAGAGAGGCAAAGCAAGCTGTGGGCATTCTGAAGCAGCTTCGAAAGAGGGTCGATTTCCCCCTGGCGCTGGCCGGATTCTTTGCCGGTTGCGATACGGAGTTCGCCCTGCGAAGCTGCCATGTTCTCAAACTCAGCAGAAATCAAAATAAACACCTAAAGTTCTTGTTGGCCAACAGAGGCACATTGCTCGATGAGCAGATGTCTCTGGCTGAATTGAAGCAGATTCTCGCCGAGCCGTATTTCCAGGATCTGTATGAGCTGCAAAGAGCGATACAAAAAGCCGAAGGGGACGGCAGGAGAAGTATTGCCGTGTTAATCAACCTGCGAAGGAGAATAAAGGCGTTAGGCGACGTGGAGTTGCAGCCGGCGCCGCTGCTGAACGGCCATGACTTAATGCGACTGGGTGCTGTGCCGGGACCTGCTTTGGGGCAGTTGTCGCAAGAGTTGTACATCGCTCAGTTGGAGGGCCAGTTGCACACGCCGCAACAGGCCGAGAAGTGGACCCGGGAATGGCTCGAAAAACACAAAAGGGCCGAAGAACAATAAATCCATGTCAAAGGATATTCTTATGAAAAACTGTCACTTGCCAAAGGCGAACCTGATTCTTCTAACAGCCGTCATCGTCGTAAGTTGTTCGGCGGCCCTGCCTGGCAACCCGCTGCCCGAACACGGTCTGCATTTCGAGACTCCTTCTCAAACGTGGGACGAGGCGATACCGTTGGGAAACGGATTGCTTGGGGCGCTGGTATGGGGTGACGGCTCGCCTTTGAAGATATCTCTCGACAGGACGGACTTGTGGGACCTTCGGCCCGTGCCGGAGTTTCACACGAAAGAATACTCCTACAAAACCATGCGGCAGTGGGTGAAAGAGGGCCGGCTGACCGATCTGCATCGCCTTTACGATGCCCCTTACGGCAACGCCGGTCCGACGAAGATACCCGCAGGACGCATCGAGCTGACGGTCGGCGGCAGTCCAGTCTTTGAAAGTGCCTCGTTGGATCTTGCCGAGGCGACGGCGAGCGTCCGATTCGCCGGCGAGTGCGAAGTGCGCGTTCTTGTCCATGCGACCGAGTCGGTCGGCTTGATTCATATCCGTTCGGATGAAGCTGTAAGTCTTAAGCTGATAGCCCCGCCCTTTGCCGGCAAGATTACAGACGAAGCCGGACCGGGCAAAATCAGTGCCGGCGACTTAGCCAGCCTGAGATATGAAGCGCCGGTTGAATCCGCCGGCGATAACTGGACGGGATACCTGCAGGAAGGCTGGGGCGGGTTCCGGTTTGCAGTGGCCGTCGCCTGGCGAAAGTCAGGGACCGAATGGCTGGCGGCCTGGTCGATTTCGACCTCGAACGAGTCAAGGGATCCGTTGCGAAAGGCGCGCGAGAATTGCCGGAAGGCCATAAAGACCGTTTTCGCCGAATCAGTTGTTGCGCACCGCAAGTGGTGGGATGCGTTCTGGGGCCGATCTTCGGTTCGCGTTCCGAATTCCATAATCGAACGGCAGTGGCATCTTGAAATGTACAAATTCGGTGCGGCCGCCCGCGCCGATACGCCGCCAATTACCCTGCAGGGCCCATGGACCGCCGACAACGGGAAAATTCCGCCCTGGAAAGGGGACTATCATCACGACCTGAACACCGAGCTGAGCTACTGGCCCGCCTACAGCGGCAATCAGCTTGAGGGGGCGCTTGGATTTGTCAACTGGTTGTGGGACACAAGAGCGGCCGCACGGGCCTGGACGCAGCGGTTCTTCGATTTGCCCGGCTTGAATGTGCCGATGACGGCGGACCTGGAGCAAAGACAGATCGGCGGCTGGCACCAATACACGCACTCGGCTACTACCGCGGCCTGGCTGGCACACCATTTCTATCTTCACTGGCGCTACAGTATGGACAGGCAGTTCCTGAGAGAACGCGCTTTTCCGTGGTTCAAAGACACGGCGGTCTTTCTTGAAGCCATCACCGAGAAGGGCCCCGAGGGAAAGCGAACGCTGCCCCTAAGCTCTTCGCCTGAGATTAACGACAATCGCCTGGATGCATGGTTTCCGACGATTACGAATTATGATACCGCGCTGATACGCTGGACATTTGAGAAGACTGCGGAACTTGCCGATGAATTGGGCGAATCACGGCAAGCCGAGCATTGGCGAAGGGTACTTGGCGAGATACCGGACCTTGCGATTGACCCGCAAAGTAAGAGGATGCTCGTCGCCAAAGAATATCCGTTGAAGGCGTCGCATCGCCACTTTTCGCACTTGATGGCGATTCATCCACTGGGACTGATTCGCTGGGAGAACGGCCCGGAAGACCAGGCTATAATTAAGGTATCTCTGGCGGACCTCGACGAGAAGGGCACGAGTCAGTGGACCGGGTACAGCTTTAGCTGGCTGGCGAACATAGCCGCACGGGCGCGCGACGGCCAGAAGGCGGAAGAGGCCCTTGAGATATTCTCCACGGCGTTTTGTCTGCGCAGCAGTTTTCACTGTAACGGCGACCAGTCGGGCAAGGGATACTCGAATTTCCGTTACCGGCCGTTCACGCTGGAGGGGAATTTTGCCGCCGCCGCTGGCCTGCAGGAGATGCTCCTGCAAAGCTACAGCGGGGCTATCAGAATTTTCCCCGCCGTCCCGGCCGCTTGGAAGGACGTCTCTTTCACCACGCTGCGGGCCGAAGGTGCGTTTCTGGTTTCCGCCGAGCGGCGCGATGGACAGACGCGGTGTGTTACCGTCGTCGCCGAGAAGGGCGGGCTCTGTCGTCTTGAGAACCCCTTCCCAGACTCAAAGTTTAACGTGGAAGGCGTTCCGAAGAAACTCATCGAAGAAACTGGCAATGAGCTTCATATTCCGATGTCACCGGGCCGGCGAGTTCTGTTGACGTCGGAAGGTCTGAGATAATGCAACCATTTACGCTTTTGATCAAACCGTCCGGGTCGGACTGCAATATCGACTGTGAGTACTGCTTCTATAAGGGCAGGGATGCGAGCGTTGGCACGGGCAAACAGCGGATGAGCGAGCAGGTGCTCGAGAAGCTCGTGAAAGATTACATGCAGTTGGGCTTTCCCGTCGTCGGTTTTGCCTGGCAGGGCGGCGAGCCTACGCTTATGGGCGTGGATTTTTTTGCAAGGGCGGTCGAGCTGCAAAAGAAATACGGCACAGCCAGCCAGCAGGTCAGCAATACCCTGCAGACCAATGGGGTCCTGCTCGACGATGAGTGGTGCCGATTCTTCTCGGAGAATAAATTCCTTCTCGGTATAAGTATTGACGGGCCGAAAGAATTTCACGACCGCTATCGCCTCGACCATTCCGGCGCGGGAACCTTCGACAGAGTAATGTGCGGCATCGAGACCTGCAAGAAATATGAGGTTGAGTTCAGCGCTCTTGTTCTGTTGAACAATATGACTGTGGAGCATCCTGAGAAGCTGTTCGATTTCTTAGTTGAAAATGAGCTGACCTACCTGCAATTCATTCCCTGCGTTGAGACAGATCCGGCAACCGGCCGTCCGGCG
>JBDREF010000136.1:0-8734 GCA_043820045.1 Planctomycetota bacterium
TTGGCTATCGCCATCCCAGAGCACATGTGGACACATCACGGCGACCTTTTCCCAGGATTCTTCAGGTGACAACACCGGCTCAGCCGAACATCGCGTCCAATGGACACCGTCAGGGCTGGTGGCGTAGCCAATCCAACTATGGCCCTGGGCCTGGCCTGTGTACCACATGTGATAGCCCTCTTGACGCCTGATCACCGTGGGGCGATTGATATCACCTTCCCAATTCGTGTTGCTGTTGGGCCCCATGACGATCTGCGGCCTGCTCCAATGAATGCCGTCGCGGCTCTCGACTAGCGCGACGGATCGCTTCGGCCGCCAGGAGAACCACATGCGATAGGTATCGGCCTCCTTGAGTAGCGTCACGTCGAAGCACGTCCCAAGCTTGCCGCCAAGAACAGGACTGCCCTTGTACTTGGTCCAGCCCGCTGAGGTTCCCTCTGCCGAAGTTGGCAGCGTGCCTGTGATGCGTTCGAGTGAATCCCCACGGGTGATCTCGGTGCCATCGGCGAATATGCGAAGCCCCTTGCCCCGCCCATATTTCTGGCCTGTTTTGTCCCAGAGAATGGTGAGCACATGCCCGTGGTAGGCGATATTGTCCAAGCAGAACCAGTCCCATACATCGGAAGGAATCAGCGGATGGACTTCGACGAGGTTGTCCGACCTCGGACGCAGACCCATCAGGCCCGTGATAACCAGATCGCAGTAGGTCGAATGGTTGTAGTCCTTGCCTCGCTCTCTGCCGCCTTTGCGTGGGTCCCAGGTGCCGTTCTTCCAGGCCTTCAATCGCGTACGAGCGATCCAGTCGCCCGTGTAAGGGTTGAGATTCTCGTCTATCCAAGGAATGATGCGGCCGTCCTCGCGCCTGATGCGATGGCTCTTGGTGTAGATGTGCACCATCCGGAAGTAATCAGCTTTTGTGATGACGTTCTGTCCATAGTTGTTGAGTAGGTTTGCCAAAGCCGTAAGGGTTACAGAAGTTGCAAAGAGCCAACTCGGCCCATTCCATTGGCATTCGTGCCCGTTATAGGAGATGGCGAACCAAGGATGTCGCTGCTCTGCTGTCGTAGGGCCGAACGGGGCATAGAAACCGTTCGGATCTATGAGTTGTTTCCACGCCTGCTCATAGCCCGTATCGGGCAAGTTGAAGTACCATGGTGTATAGCCATGTAGCTCACGAACGTCGACAAGGTTCTCTTTATCTCGAGGCAGAGTCTTGAAAAACTCTGCTTGATTATCCCAGAGCTTGCTTTGGACGATGTTCTTGATTTCCTCGGCCTTGTTTCTGAACTCGGCTGCGATGTTTTCCCGGCCTGCGAGCGATGCGATTTTGGCGATGGCCACGGCATCACCGTACATGTAAGAGTTGATCGTAGCGCGTTTTCCACTGCCACCAATTGAGACTTCCATGCCGTCACGGTCATCTATCTGCCAGAAAAGCCCATCGGGTTCAAGTCTGCTCTTTTCCCATTCTCTGTAATTGTTGATGAGATCCGGCAGAAGATCGACGATATGCTTCTTGTCCTGCCTTGCCAGATACCTCGCCCAAAGAGCGTCAGCAGCCCAGAAGCTGTAGCTCCGCACGCTGCCGCCTTTGCGAAACCAGAATGTAGAATAGTCATCCAAGTACCTGGACTCATGGAGCCAGCGTCCCTCATAGAAATGGTGCCCAGCGGGACAGTTGATGGTATTATGCTTGCCCGACCAGCCCACTTTGGGAAGAAATTCAGTTACCACAAAGCCATCTGTCGTATGTTTGATATGCTTGCGATAGGTCCACCATCGGAAGTAATACGTCTGCTCGAAGTCCTTATCGGGGCATTCAAAAAGCGGTATGTTCACTCTGAGGAATTCCCAAGCCCTTTCATTGGAGATGTGCTGAGGATAGAGATCCTCATCGTGCTCGTTGAATATGTCCACATAGTGCTCAAAAGAGGCAGGATCAAGCACGGCTGGTCCTCGTAGGCTTTCAGCCGCAGTCGAAGTTGCCACCAAGAACACCACTTGCAACGTCCAAAGAGTAGCGCCGAGTCCAAGCGTTCTTTTCGCTGGAACAAGCATTGGCTTTCCTTTCTTTTTCCGACGGCACATCGCCAATCCGGGCTTCTCGATTCAGAATCGTTATTGTTGCTATCAGCCGACCCTCAAACCTGATTGCTGTAGATTGCCCAGGACAGTATATGCGAGAGATTACATCGAATCAAATGGTTTGTCGGCGAGAATCCCCAGCCGAATTGTACATTGGCGATTCGCATTTTTTCCAGAGCGAATCGCCATTAGACTATTTCCGCTCATAGATGTTGAAAATGCTTGAGAAATCTTCACAAATCACCGGCCGAAATGCTCAGCTCGCTATGCTGCTGCGGCATAGATGGCAGGCTGAGATTGAGAAGGCTGTGGATAAGATCAAGATGGGGGTTGTTCCAGCAAGGAAACGAACGAAAACGGATAAATGGTTCAGGGCAATGATGAGGGATAGGAGGCGGAAAGTCAGTTTCTCCGGAAGCAGGGAGATCGACCACAGAATGGAGAGGCATGTAGGCGATAAGCGTGGAATCAGAAGTGTGTAATGCAATGCACGTGACGGTTAATGATTAACAAACTATATAGTCTGTAACCTTGCCCCTCCCTTGGATGAAGCTCTTCGTAGGCGACAACGATGCGCTTGTAATCAATTGCGCACCTGCTATTCTATTCCTTTTGATAATCGGAAGAGTGTCTTCCAGAATACTCGGTTCTGCAAGATTAGTTGTCTGGAGATTGGGATATCGAGAAGAAAGAAGTCAGGTTAGGTCGCTATATTGCTCGGCACAAGGGCGAAATCGCACTGACGGTGCTGTGTACTGTATTTACGGTCGGAATAAGCCTTTACCTGCCGTTTATCGTACGTCAGGTGGTTGACGGCCTCACGGATGGAACAATTACCCGTGCCGACCTGATTCGTCAGATCCTGCGTTATGCCGGGCTCTCTGGGGCGACGCTCTATTTTTCGAGATACCTGCGTAAAATACCGCTCAAGCTCTCGCACAAGGTAGAATACACATTGCGTAAAGACATGTTCGACCGTCTGACTCAGCTGGATCAGGAGTTCTTTCGAAAGGGGCGGACCGGCGATCTGATCACGCGGATGTCCTCGGATATGACCCTTGTGCGCGACTCTATCGGCCAAGGCCTGCTTCAGGGCATCCGAACGGGCAGTGTGATTCTGTTTGCATCCATCGTTATGCTGGCCACTGACACTTCCTTGGCACTGCTGGTACTCTCGCTCTATCTGCCGATGACCTTTTTCTTCTTCCTGGTGCTGAAAATGATACGCCAGCGGCAAAAGCTCTTGCAGGAACAGGTGTCCGATGTCTCCAACTTTTGTCAGGAAACCTTTGCCGGCATCCGATGTATAAAGGGATTTGCGATTGAGCCGCGGCGCATCGGCATGTTTGAGTCTATAAACAAGGACCTCGTCCAGCTCAACATGCGGGTCCAGATGGCCAGGCAGGTTTTGTGGCCGTTCATGGCGTTCTGGTTCTGTCTGAGCGTCGTTATGATCCTGAATATTGGCGGACGTGAGGTGATCAACGGACAGCGCTCTATTGGCACACTGGTGCAGTTCATGCAGTATCTGCTCTATATGCAGTGGCCGCTGCTCGCCTTCAGTTGGATCGCCAGCCTGCTGCAACGCGGCAAAGTGAGCTGGCAGCGTATCAAAGAAATCCTTGAGCGGGAACCCGTCATCAAGGATTCGGACAAAACCGATTACAGCATTAGCACCCTGCACGGGGAGATTGCACTTCAGGACCTCTCGCTGGATATTGACGGCAGGCGCTTTCTGCATGAGATTAACCTGTGCATCCCGTCCGGCAAAACCGTCGGCGTCACTGGTCCAACCGGCGGCGGCAAAACGGTGCTGGTCTCATTGGTTGCCCGCTTGATGGATCCTACCGAGGGAAAAGTATCTATTGACGGCCACGATATCAAAGTTATTCCACTTGACGTGCTGCGCAGTCACATTGGCTTCGCTGCACAGGAGCCGATACTCTTTTCACGGACGTTGGAACACAATATCGGCTTTGGCGTTGACGAACCGGACGAAAGTCTCATCGACTGGGCGGCAGACATCGCACATCTGAAGAAGGATGTAGAGACTTTTCCGAACCGATTCGAGACGTTGATAGGTGAACGCGGTGTTACCCTTTCCGGCGGTCAGCGCCAGCGCACCTCCATCGGCCGGGCCATCGCACGCCACCCTGAAATACTTATACTCGATGATGTCCTTTCAGCCGTAGACACACAAACCGAAGCGGCCATAATGGAAAAACTCCAGCCGGTTATGAGAAAACGCACCACCCTTCTTGTCAGCCACCGGGTATCGGCGCTGCGCTACGCCGACGAAATTGTGGTGGTCGAGGATGGCCGAATAACCCAACGCGGCACACACGATGAGCTTATTGCCCGACCCGGCTATTACCGCGAGTTGAACACCATGCAGCAGATAGAACGAAAACTGGAGGCTGATTCATGACACAAGACGCAGAATCGCCCCCCAGATCTGGCCTGGCCCGGCGCGTGCTAAGCTACTCGCTGCCCTACTGGCGCTGGATGCTGCTGTCGCTAATCCTGATTCTGACCATGTCGGGCCTGATCAACTATCTGCCCGTGCTCATCAAACGGATTACAGATTCCTGCCTGCTAAACGATAGCATTGCTGCAGATGACCGTCTAAAGAAGCTGACGCAGTTAAGCTCAATGTACCTGATACTTGCCCTCGGCGGGCACGTAATCGGTTACATACAGGGTCTGCTGACAGCCTGGCTCGGACAGCGCATCGTCTACGACATCCGTATCGATCTATTCAAGAAGGTTACACAGTTGCACCAGGCCTACTTTGATCGGACTGCTGTCGGGGCGCTGCTCACACGAGTTACGTCCGATATCGATCGCCTGCACATGTTTGTAACCGACGGTGTGGTGGGCACCGTTGCCGATGTATTCATGCTGGTAAGCATTATGGCCTACATGCTGCTAATTAACGTGCAGGTGGCCTTGGCTCTGTTTGCGGCCCTGCCGCTGATCTTTGGGGCTCTTTTCCTTATTAACGGCAAACTTCGTAACGCCAACCGGCTGATTCGTAAGCGCCAGGCCTCGCTAAATGCTCTGCTTCAGGAAGATCTGGTGGGGATGACGACCATACAGTTGTTCAACCGTGAAGCCGTTGCTCAGGATGAATTCATGGAACGCAATGCTGACCTGCGTGCCGCCTACTTCGAAGAGGTTCGCTGGTTTAGCCTTTACTTTCCGGTTATCGAAGCCGGCCAGGCCGCCGCCTTTCTGCTGATTCTTGGCACGGGAGGCTTTCTACTGCTCAACCGTAGCGGCCTGATTTCACTCGGGGTGTTGATTGCATTCCTGACCTACGTGCGCAACTTCTTCCGCCCGCTGGGGTCTCTTTCCGATAAGGCCGGCATGTTCCAGATGGCGATGGCCGCTGCCGAACGCATTTTCGCCCTGATCGACACCCCCGAAGCAATCACCGACCCTGATGAGCCGATTGCTCCTACAAGAATTGACGGAACCATTGAATTTGACGACGTCTGGTTTGCCTACGAGGATGAAAACTGGGTATTAAAGAATCTCAGCTTTCGTATCCAACCCGGTGAGGTGGTTGCCGTCGTCGGAGCCACAGGCGCCGGCAAGAGCACCATCATCAACCTGATAGGCCGTTTCTATGACGTGCAGCGTGGCTCCGTGAGGATAAACGGTCACGATGTGCGGACTTTTCGCAAAGCCGATCTGCGACAACGCCTGGGCTATGTACTCCAAGATCCGTTTCTGTTTACCGGAACTGTGGCAGATAATATTTCCCTGCTCAATCCGAACCTGAGCCGAGATGACCTGATCAGCGCCGCCAGAACAGTCAACGCACACGGGTTCATCAGTGAAATGCCGGATGGGTATGACACCATGTTGAACGAACGTGGCGAAGGACTTTCACTTGGACAGAAACAATTGCTGTCCATGGCTCGCTCGCTCGCTCAAAATCCAAAGCTACTGTTTGTGATGGATGAAGCTACTGCCAACGTTGATTCAGCTACGGAAATGCTCATTCAGGATGCACTGAGCAAGCTGATGCATAACCGCACAAGCATTGTAATTGCGCACCGACTCTCTACCATCCGGCACGCAGATCGCATCTTAGTGATGCGCCACGGTGAGTTAGTAGACGCAGGCACACACGATGAACTCATGATGCGCGAGGGGTATTATCGTCAGCTTTATGAGCTGCTTCGACGTTCGCCAGACTGACAACGGTTGTACCTAAGGGGTCTCCCCTCAGTTTACGGAGGTGAAAAGAGGCCGGCTTGGCTTATCCATTGCCGATACCGCCAGGAGGCAGCAACAAGGAAAACACCGACAAAGGAAACAGCCGTCTTGAAAGATTCTATTGCTCTTCGGCATGGAACCGTACGTTTTCCGTTGCCAGGGCCTTCTTGGCCCGGATTCTCAGGATATGCTGCAAATCAACGGCATTGTAGGGATTGAACAGCAGCTCCCGGATCTTCAAGAAAGACAGGATGCGGGGATCAAGGTTATCTCTCCAATTGAGCTTATTGGAGGCGAAGACCAATATGAGCTTGGCTGGGGTCGATTGGGGCAGGCGTCGCACCAAGAAAGCTCATGAACGTAAATGGGTGGGATGATTATCTTTCAGAATAGGAGCAAAATGCCGGCTCAGTTGGGTCATTTCATCATTGCGGACAGTGGTGTTGAATATCTCCTCAAATACTTGAAGCTGTTCAGGATGAATCAGTTGTTCATCATTGAGATAACGGGCGTTTACAATGATGTCATGGCCAGCCACATTCTCCATTTCATCGAACAGTTTGGTCTTGATGTTTGAGGTTTCCATCGGTCTTTCACTGACCGATGTTGGCTTAGTACGAACACCTATAGAAATCTTTCGCTTCCTTGGGCAGTGGTAACGGTGCCGGTGGGAGTAAAATGCCGATGGAGAATTGAAAAAGGTCTGTGAGATGTGTTTTTTTGTGTTGTCACTGGGCAGTGGTAATTATTTTCCGATACGGAATGCCTTCAATATTGAAAAGAATAGAATAAAGAAAATTACACATATCTATAATATATAATACCAAAAGTTCCTTCGGCATTTTACTCTCACTGGTAGACTTAGTGACGCATAAACTCCGCACCTCCGGAGTCTACACGTGACATGACCATTCCAGTAGTTCCACTCGAAATATGCACTCTGTATGTCACTGAGCTAAACCAGAATCGACACCTTTATATACTCAGGCCTCTCTCAGGTCCCATGAGGTGATAATCAATGCCAAGAGGAAGACCGTTCAAATGTCCGTATGAAGGATGTGGGTCAACAAATACGGTCAGCAAAGAATCCAGAAGAACCAAGTCTCTCGGTGTCCGCAATATCCGGCGATGCAAGAGCTGCGGCCGGAAATTCACGCCAAAGAACCAGAAGCCGGCACCGCCCGAAGAATCGAAGCCATTAATATCATAACGCTTGCCTTTGATATGGCCAAAGCGGTTGAAGTCTTCATGCGGAAGGCCAAAAGTTTCTTCTATAGCGTGATGCTGATTGGCCACCGTTGCCCCAAGTGCAATGGCCCATTGGCCATGGCAAGTGAAGGCAAGTGCCGGTGTGCATCATGCCGAAGGGAATTTGATACTACCGTTGCTTTTCAGCGATGCTCAGAGTGTGGCGGTGTTCCAATACTGCGAATACGAAGATACCAGTGCAAAAACTGCGGCAGTGACATCCAGTCCAGGTTCTTGTTTGATGATTTAGCGTTTGATGCCGAGTACTTCCGCCAGAGAATGATGGAATCCCGGCAACGGAAGAGCGAGCAAAGAGAACGTGTTAGACAAATGCTGGCTGAAAGCAGGTCTGCGGATCTGCCATTGGGAGCAGTTGATTTGACTACTGTTCCAGGCTTGTTGGACGCTCCGAATGGCCTGACAGCAGGCTTGGATGTGGCCTTTGCAGCGGCATCACGCGATGAATTCGATCTGAAACACTATGAGATGCACATAAAGGCTCATATTCGGGACTTTGCTATAAGCCTTTTGGATATACCACCGCTCAGTGAAAACCTCAAAAAAGACCTTTTATGGCGGTTTATAGCGGTCATATTTTTGGCCCATGCCGGCATCATTGATGTCCGGCAGCAGCAAGAAGAAATCTTGGTGATCAAACGTGAAATTGACAGCTAAAGACAAGGAGTTTTTGGAAGAACTGCGAAAGCTTATCGAATCGAAGAATCTCTGGGTGGAGTTGAAGCCTAACAGGCCCAGCTACATGGTTCTCAAGGGGACGTACGGAGAAAAGGTTCATAAGACATTTCGGATGACGCTGCAAGGGGTGAGGTGGAGGTTTCAGAGGCTCTTCTGCCACGTGTACGTGGAGGCGTTTGAAACGATTCTGATGATAGAAAAGACCTTCGGGACGGAGCTGAGGGAGTATGCGGTGAGGATAAGCAGGGAGAGGTTTGAGATGAGGCGGGAGATTCTCAACCGAGGATTCGAAAACGCGAGTAACTTCCCTCGTAAATAGTATTCTATACTTCCGGGCAATACGAATCTGTCCTAATTGTGATTATTCTCAAGTTGCCAGAGACAGTACTGTGTTGTCACCAGCGATAGAGAAAGCTATAATCAATGTCACGGTTCGTAGCCATTGCCTACTGTGAGCAAATCTGTACCGAAAGTGCCG
>JBDREF010000137.1:0-3970 GCA_043820045.1 Planctomycetota bacterium
CTAAATGTTCCCAGCCAGTCGAAAAGCGGACCGGTGTAAGCCTCATCAATAAGCAGCCGCTGCGAGATGAGAAACCGGGAATGCGTGGTCCAAGGATTCACGCCAAAACCGCGTTCGCGGCGAACACGTTTAACGTAATCCTTATCAAGGATCTCAAACGTCAATCCAAATCGGATTTCAAGTTCATCCTTCCACTGCAATAGCATTGATGGCGGACAGGATACAACAATCTTATGGATTTTCTTACGGAGCAATAGCTCGCGTGCAATTAAACCTGCCTCAATTGTTTTTCCCAAACCAGTATCGTCAGCAATGAACAGGTTGACTCGGGGCAGCAGCAAAGCCTTGCGAAGAGGTTCTAGTCCCAGAACAAGCGTAGGTTGAACTGCAAGAGTGACCTTGATTTTTAAGAAGTACTCGAAATGACCCCTTCGGTGTGTTATAATGCGCTTTAGGCAATTCGAAGAAAAGCAAACACTTACATGAAAGGAGTCATTTCGAGTGAAAACGAAAATAGCAAAACAATTGAGCCAACGCAAGCGGAAAATTCGCAATCGCCTTGACGAGAGAACAATGCCCGAACATCTCGGGCCCGTGCTCAATCCGGGCAATATCCATTACGAGATCTCCGATCGCAACCAGGGCGTGCTCTATGGCGGGATGGGGGCCGTGCAAATGTTGGTCAAGCGGCTGGGGCTGGACGAAGCGATCAATCGCTATCTTCGTCTTTTCAAGTTGCACAATCCTTATTTTGAGTCCGACCATGTTCTCAATGTCGCCTACAACATTCTCTGCAATGGCCAACGCCTTGAAGATATAGAACGATTGCGAAATGACCAGGTGTACCTTGACGCCGTCGGCGCCGATCGGATACCCGACCCGACTACGGCCGGTGATTTCTGCCGTCGCTTTGCCGTTGAGGATGTCGAGATATTACAGGAGGTCATCAACGAAATTCGCTTGAAGCCCTGGAGTCAACAGGGTCCGGACTTTTTTGCCGAGGCGGTCATCGATGCCGACGGCACGATTGCCGAGACCACCGGCGAATGCAAAGCCGGCATGGATATGTCGTACAAAGGCCTCTGGGGCTATCATCCTCTGGTAGTCTCGCTCTCGAATACGGGCGAGCCGTTGTACCTTTGCAATCGCAGCGGCAATTGCACGAGCAGTGAAAAGGCGGCACACTATCTGGACAAGGCCGCGACGTTATGCCGTCGCGCCGGCTTTAGAAAAATTCGTTTTCGCGGCGACACGGATTTCAGCCAGACCGAATACCTGGATGGTTGGGACGATCAAGGCATTACCTTTGTCTTCGGCATCAATGCGATGCCCAATCTGGTCAAAACAGCCGAAAACCTCTCAGAAACCGCCTGGAAAGGCCTTGTTCGCCAGCCGAAGTATGTGATCAAGACCGAGTCGCGTACCAAGCCGACTAACGTTAAAGAGCAGATTATCAAAGAGCGAGAGTACAAGAATATTCGGCTGCAATCAGAACAGGTTGCCGAGTTTGAATATCGGCCTACCAAATGCCATAAATCGTATCGCGTCGTCGTTCTGCGCAAGAACCTATCGATAGAAAAAGGCGAGGCCGTTTTATTCGATGATATTCGTTACTTTTTCTATATCACCAATGATCGCAAGGCGACCCGAGCCGAGGTTGTTGGCGATGCCAATAATCGGTGCAATCAGGAGAATTTGATCGAGCAGTTGAAGAACGGCGTTCGTGCCATGCAGATGCCGGTTGACGATCTGGTCAGTAACTGGGCCTATATGGTGATGGCGTCTTTAGCTTGGAACCTGAAAGCATGGTTCGCTTTATTGCTACCGACTAAAGGACGATGGCATAAGAAGCACAAGGCAGAAAAAAGAAGCGTGCTGCGGATGGAGTTCAAGAAATTCCGTAATTTCTTTATCATGTTGCCGTCTCAGATTGTCAAGACCGGCCGGAGACTCGTGTATCGGTTACTCGGCTGGAACGAATATTTGGACGTGTTCTTCCGTGCAGTGACAACCTTATGCCGTCCGCTTCGTTGTTGACGAGCAAGTGGATGATGTCGGGGTATGGATGTCCCGATTCGTGCTGGCCTTTGATATGTTGAAAGTAGGTTGAATCATAAAGAAGCAAAAACCTGGAACAAAAGTCTTAAGCCATTTTCGGCTGACAGTGGCCTGCTGCGCTAAACAAATCTCCCCGCCGAGGCTCGTCCAAGGACTCGCTGTACGCTTGTTTTGGGACTAGTCCGCTGTACGGTGTTCTTTGTTATAGAGCTTTCTACCCGGAAGGTCTTTTTTGCTCCAGTCAAACCACAGCCGGATGGGGCCTGTATGAAACAAGTGGCGAAGATTCTGACGGATTTTGAGGATGGTTTTCTCCATGGGAAACGGTATTTAATCCATGATCGAGATCCGCTGTATACCACAGAAGGATTCCATGAGATACTGAAGAGTTCTGGGATAGAACCGGTGAAGCTTCCTGCCCGAAGCCCAGATTTGAATTGCTACGCCGAACGCTTTGTCAAATCCGTAAAATCGGAGTGTTTGGATTATTTGATTCTGTCGTCCGTGGAGCAGCTTGAATATGCGCTTGCGCAGTATAGTGAATATTATCATCACGAACGGATTCATCAATCGCTGGACAGGATCATTGAGCCCAAACACACTATTGAAGAAACGGCGGAGATTGTCTGCATCGAACGTTTGGGTGGCCTGCTGAAGTCGTACCACCGATTAGCCGCTTGACCATCAGAGCAATGTGATGTCGTAGCCGAGAGAGTGCGTTCTTTCATCGAATTCCCAAGCCCACGCTCGTTCTCTCCAAGGACGAACCAATATCAGAATGTCATTGAGACCTCAAACTACTGCCGACACTTCGAGTATTAACTTCTGAAAGACCAGCGACTTAGCCACGGATGAGTCGAGTGGCCCGAGGGAATCGCACCCTCAGGCCCTCACAGAACCGTACGTGAAGCTCTCACTTCATACGGCTCCTCTCAGCCAACCATAGACCCTTTGGTTTTGTCTTACCCATCCTGTTCCTCCCGTTTCTGGTTGACAGCATAGAAAGACTGGCCGAGGCATCCCCTTCGCTCCTGCCCCACTACAGGGCATTCACCACTACTACGGGATGCTCCGCCCCTGTGCCTCGCATCGGTACTCTGACGCTCACGGCTGTAACCGCTTGCGTGCCTCCCTTTACATCGAGGCGACAGGTTCTCACGTTCCCCACAGAAGCCTACTACCAGGTCACGCCATGTTTTACGCCGGATGCCGCTCGGGCCGGAGGCAGATAACGCCCGAACTGATAACAGGACAAATATGAACCCTGCTTTCGACACCAGATTCAGTTTACGACGCCTCATCACATGATTCACTTCCGTTCGTCTCCTGATAGCCTATCTGACGCAGTCTTGCTGCGCCTTCTCCATGACCGCTCACCACAACGGCTCTTTACCGATGCAGCGCCATGGCGATTTGTCGCCTGCCTCTGCCGGCCGACGACGGAGGGCCAAATCCTCCATCTTCCATGAAGCACGACACGTTAAACCTCACGTGTCTTCGTGACACACATATTTACACCGCACAGGAATGATTCCGATTAATGTTCTTGACCCGGCCCCGAGTTGGCCTATAATCGACTTTGCATGGTGGCCATTGCAGGTCGCCTGCCTCTTGGAAAGGACCTAAGATGGAACGGGTAACGCAATGGATGGATGACTACAGGTCGGGATTTAGGCTTCCCGAACAATCAGTTCTCTGGCTCAAATTGATCGTCCCGATTTTATTGGTGCTGTGGCTTTTGTCGGGGATATATATCGTAGGGCCTGATGAACAGGGTGTGGTGCGCCGATTTGGCAAGTTTGTAAGGATTACTGAGCCGGGTCCGCATTACTGCTTGCCAAGCCCAATCGAAAAAGTCGACAAACCCAAGATACAGCAGGCACGGCGAATAGAAATCGGCTTTGAGACCATT
>JBDREF010000138.1:0-2543 GCA_043820045.1 Planctomycetota bacterium
CAACGATGGCTCCATCGACTATCATCCCGATGGCGATGACAAGCCCCCCAAGGCTCATAAGGTTAGCCGTTATTCCCTGTCGTCCCATTAGTATAAAAGCCGCGCAGGCTGTCAGAGGCAGCGAGATAGCAACCGTCAAAGCGGCACGGATATCCCACAAGACAATGAAAAGAACCAGGATGATGAATATGACTCCCTGGCCAAGTGCAGTGGATACGGTTCTGATACAGGCCTGTATCAGGCTGGTGCGGTCATAGAACGGCGAGATTCTTACACCCGGTGGAAGAGCTTTCTGAATCTGAGGGATTTCTGCCTTAACACGGTCAACCACATGCTTGGAGTTGCTGCCCTTGAGCATGATCACCATACCGATTACGGTCTCTCCTTTACCGTCCTTGGTAACGACCCCGTTTCTTGTCTGGTGGCCGATTTGTATCCGGGCGATATCTTTCAGGTAGACCGGTGTGCCGCCTTCAGCCTTCAGGACGATATTCTCGATATCAGAAATGCCCTGAGCCAACCCTTTGGAAACAACATTGATCTGCTCCCAGTCTCTTTCTATGAAACTGCCTCCGGCGTTTGAATTGTTCGCTTGCAAGGCATCGAGAATCTCATTCAGTGAAATGCCGTATTTTATCAGAAGGGACGGGGCGGGAATCACATGGTATTGTTTGACAAAGCCGCCGAAACTGTTGATCTCAGTTACGCCCGGCAGCCGTCGAAGCTGCGGGCTGATTATCCAGTTCTGTATAGTCCGCAAATCCATAAGACTCTGTTCGGCGTTTACCAGTTCCATTCCGCATTTCTGGCATTTTCCCTCGGTCTCGGACCACATCTGTTTGTGCTCAGGACAGTAGTATCCGCTCTCCAATACATACTGGTATATCTCCCCAAGCCCGGTGGATACAGGCCCCAATTCCGGCTCCACACCTTCGGGTAACTCATCTCTGACCTGAGCCAAACGCTCGAATACCAACTGTCTGGCAAAATAAGTATCCACATGGTCTTCAAATATTACTATCACCTGAGAAAGATCTGTCTTGGACAGAGATCGTACCTGTTTGACATCCGGCAAGCCCCCCATATCAATCTCGATGGGAAACGTTACCAGCCGCTCTACTTCTGACGGCGTCAGGCCGGGAGCTTCGGTTAGGATCATAACCTGTTGACTAGTTACATCGGGGAAGGCATCGATGGGTAAGTTTTTCCACGCAAAAATTCCTGCTACCAACAGCACAAGGCTGCCAAAAATAACAAGGAGTCTCTGCTTAAGTATAAAGTGTAGAAAATTATCCAGCATTGTAATTCGATCCTTTCGTTAATCAGCGCAGCCTGCGCCCATTTTTTCGCGCAGAATGTCACTTTTAAGCATAAAAGCCCCGCCCGTTACTATCGTCGCGCCCTTGGGAACACCACTTAGGATTTCAACAAAATCGCCGTATTTGGAACCTACGGCAACATCCCTGCGAACCCATAAATCATTTTTCCATTGCTGAAATACGAATGTCCGGCCCTCATCGGAAACGACGGCGCTGTAAGGAACCACCGCCACACTGCCTTCAAGAGAAAGGGATATTTCCGCCTCAGCGAACATTCCGGGCTTGAGTTTGCGCTGCTGGTTTTTCACCTGGGCGCGGACCTTAACGGTGCGCGTGTGGTCATCTACTTCGCTGCCGATGAGGTCGATGACTCCGTGGAACTCTTCCGATTCGAAGGCCTTGACGTACAGTTTTGCGGCAACAGTCCGGCCGGCTGAAATCCGGTCGTGAAGGGCCGCCAGGTCTCTTTCGTACACGTCGAACCAGACCCAGACGTTGGACAGGTCTGCAATCGTGTAAAGGCTCTGCGTCGTATCGACCAGCGCGCCGGCCGAGATATTCTGCGCAATGATCGTGCCGGCCTGAGGCGCTCGCAATATCAGTTCAGCGAACTGGCCGTTATCTTTCTCACCGCCGATCGCATCTATCTGCTCGGCACCAAGACCGAAAAGACGCAGCCTCCGCTCGGATGCTGCATAATGAGCCTGGGCAGCCTTAAGCTCGTTCAATGCGCCGAGATAATCTACCCTGCTGCCGATCTTCTTCTCATACAACTCTTTCTCCTGCTCGAACGTCGAATTTGCCAGCTCCAGCCTGGCCTGGACCTCGAGGAACTGAGCCTTTACCTGGCCCAGGTCGGCGGAGTGAATAACGGCCAGTACATCTCCTTCTGCCACGTCCTGGCCGAGCAATTTGCCCACCATTTTGACCTGGCCGCCGCCGGTCGGTACGACATCCACTACCCTTGTCTTATCCAACTGGACCTGGCCCGTGAGCCTCAGTTTGCTTGTCCGGGCCACGGACTCGACCGACGCTGTCTCGACTAATGCGTCTGCAATTGATTGCTCGAGCTTGACCATGCCCACCTCATACCGGCAGTTATCGCATTCGACAATGGGCATATCGTGTTCGCATACGACCCCTTCGAGATCGCTCGGATCGCCCGTAGAAGCGGCGCCCAGGCCCGGGTTGCATATCGAGCACTGGGACTCCGGCACATTGTGT
>JBDREF010000139.1:0-2716 GCA_043820045.1 Planctomycetota bacterium
GCAGCGAAACGCCAGTCAGGCAGTGCGTGTTGCCGCAGCTTGTGCAGGTGAAGTGCGGATGGCATTGTCTCTCGCTGCAATTGTGGGCCAATTCGAAATGCCACGCTCTCTTGTCGATGAAAGCCTTATGCACCAGTCCGATCTTCAGCAGGCTTTCGAGCGTCCGATAGATTGTCACTTTGTCGAAATGCTTTCTGCCCGACCGCCTGGCAATCTCGTCCTGGCTCAACGGCCTGCCCGCCTTGATCAACACTTTCAGTATCGCGACCCTTCCCTGCGTCGAGTAGAGTTTCGCAACCTTTAGCATTTTGCAGGCCTGATTGTCCAAATCCGATTTTGTCATTGCTTCTCCGATTGCCTGCGGTCACGGCCCGTTTCGGCTCCCTAATGGTGGTGACAGTGCGGCATCTCCTCGCCCGTCTTGACGAACAGCAGCGGAAAGACAATGTCACTGAAACAGCAGGGCAGCCATACGGCCAAAAACAGGAATCCGAAACTGCCGATCATTTTCAACAGCGAGATACTCGCGCCCATCGCCATCAGCATGTGGAACGACGAGGCCCACGTGCTGAGCAGAACGTGCCCGGCGTGCGGGAATTTCGTCTTGGGCCTGAAAAACGCTATCAGCACGCCAGCCAGCGCCGCCGGTATGACTATGTACCAACCCTCGATAAAGCCAATGTGCGCCTGCTCGGCGAAACTTTCGTGTCCGGCGCCCTCGGCGTGCTCCTGCCCGGCGACAGGCGCGCCGCCATGGCCGTGGGCGTCGATCCGCATGCCTAACACCACCTCGCCCGCGTAAGGTATCAGCGAGTCGCTCAGAGTCCCGACCCCGACAGAACCAATTACGCCGACCGCCAGGATAAAGACCAGTCTTCGCCTCTTCGTGTAGAACTGTAACATCGATGAAATCACTATGGCACTTAGAAACACATGCCCCGGGTGAAACACATAGAACACCGTCCGGCTTACATCGTGCCCGAGATTCCTGAAAAGCAACATGCAGATTATACCGGTTAGAGATCCGAACAGGGTAAACGGAGCGTGGCCCCTCAATTCGGCCCAGATTATTGATATTTTGCCTTGCATTTTGTCTGCACTCCAAATCCAGCGTCCGTTCCCTTGTTTCAAGACCAGCGAATTCTAATCCGATGATAATACCATATTTGCAACTTAGTTGCAAATCTTTTTTAATTATACGTTCTGATGCCCGCTGTGTTTCTCTTGGCCGGGACTTTTGTTGAAATATCTGTCATGAACGCTATAATTGCCTGTTTTAGAGAGGGATAGGCTGCCGGGCCGGACAGCCGGAAAGGCGTTACCATGAAGATTATTGATACATTATCGGGGCTTGGGCAAATATCACAGGGCAGCGTGATGACTATCGGCAACTTCGACGGCGTTCACGTGGGCCATCGGGAAATTCTGGCCGCCGCCAGGCGAGTCGCCGAGGAAAAGGGAGCCGAGCTGGTTGCGATGACTTTCGAGCCGCATCCGGTCGCCGTGCTGTATCCGGAGAGGGCGCCGGGCGTGCTGACGCCGCTGCAACTGAAGACCCACGTTCTGGCGAAGCTGGGCGCAGATTACCTGATCGTGCAAAAGGGCAGCCGCGAGCTGCTGGAGCTTTCGCCCGAAGACTTCATCAGGCGGTTTCTCCTGGAAAATGTCCGGCCCAGCGTCGTTGTCGAGGGGAGCGATTTCAATTTCGGCGCTGCAAGGGCGGGCAACATAGAGACGCTGCGCCGGCTGGGAAGCGAGCATGGCTTTGACGTATCGGTGATCGAAGCCAGACAGGTCAGGCTCTCGACGGGCCAGACCGTCAAGGTTTCGAGCACGATGATTCGCTACATGCTCGAGAGCGGCCACGCAGCCGACGCCGCCGCAGCGCTGGGCAGGCCGTATCGGCTGGTCGAGGAAATCATCCCCGGCCGCGGCATAGGCAAGAAGCTGGGGTTTCCAACGCTCAATATGAAAAAGCCCAACCAGGTGATTCCCGCCGAGGGTGTCTATGCCGGATTTGTCCGGGTCGGGCATACGCTGGAGGACGTCTTGAATTCCGAAAACGCGATACCGGCCGCCTACAGTATCGGCCAGGCCCGCACGTACGGCGAGGATTTCCCGCTGCTCATCGAAGCGCATCTGCTCGCAGAAGACCTCGGCGGCTCCGTCGGCGAGTGCATGGCCATGGACTTCGTTCGGCGCATCCGGAGCCAGCACAAATTCAAAACCCCCGAAGACCTCTCTAAGCAAATCGCAAAAGACTGCGAACAAGCCAAAGAAATTTTAGCCACAGAGAACACAGAGAAACAGAGTGGAAAATAACAATATGACAAATGGTAATTCTGAACAGTGAGAAGGAAGAATAGGCCAATACCCTGAGAATCTTGATGAATTGAGTTGGATGAACTATAAGTATAACTCCATACAGATACTCTCGGAGGGCTCTGTGCCCTCTGTGGCTAATAGATCATGGGCGTTATTGACATCGGTTTTGGTAGTTTCTAATGACGAGTAAGAGCGACACAAGCCCCGAAGCGCAGCAGGTCTTAATTGACCTTTATCGAAAGATGCCGCCGGGGGAAAAGTTCAGGCGCGTCTTCGACGCCTACGAGACCGGCAAGTTGTTGGCGATGGCCGGCCTGCGTCAGCGTTACCCCGGGGCAAGCGAGAAGAAGATATGGTACCTCTGGGCCAAACAGCACCTCGGCGACGACCT
>JBDREF010000140.1:0-3378 GCA_043820045.1 Planctomycetota bacterium
GATGGCACTGAGCAGGACGTCCCACTCGACCTGGTAGGGGCTCACCTGCTCTTTATCCGGCTGCCAGGCGATGTTGTCCTTGGCATTGCGTTGATCGTTGTAGATGTGCACGGTCGGGGCGTGAACATTGCCCGAGAACTGAGCCCCGCACTTGGTGCCGTGCACGAACGTTGCGAATTCGTTGTGGCAGTTCTGCATGGAACGGCTGTCGACGAATGCCTTGGTGCCGTCGGCAAAGGTGTATTCGATGGCGTACGTGTGCAGGTTCTGGCTGCCATCGTCGCTGTTGGGCTCGCGTCCGCCGAGTCCCTGGGCCGAGACCGGCCAGGCGTCCTTGATCCAGCAGCATTCGTCAACCTGATGGATCATCATTTCGATGAACCATGCCGAGGAGACCCACAGGAAGAAGTAGGGACGTCGGATTTGCCAGTGCAGCTCGTCCCCTGGGGATGAACTCTGGTCGCCTTTGAACGGCCCCATTCTGGCGCCCGGGTCCATGCGATACGCACGGATCAGTTGGCTCGGGCCCATCGCCCCGTCGCGAATCTTCTGTATCAGCGCCTGCCGTGAGGACGAATGGCGGCACTGAGCCCGCAGGCAATTTTGAGATTCTTCTTTGTCGCTGCCTCGCCCAGGCGCAGAATGTGGCGTGTCCCTCCCGGGTCGGGCGCAAACGATTTCTCCATGAATACATTGATTCCCTTTTCGATGGCATACTCGACGTGCAGTGCTCGGAATGCCGAGTGGGTGGCCTGGATCATGACATCGCCCGGGCGCAGGCAATCGATGGCCTTGCGATAGGCGTCGAAGCCGACGAATCGGCGGTCCGGCGGCACGTCGATTCGCTCGCCGAACTGTTCGGTGAGGGCTTTGTGCGACCTGCTGAGCCGGTCTTCGAAAACATCGGCCATTGCGACAAGTTTGGTGGGTCCCGTATTTGAAGAAAGGGCGTTGCCGACCGCTCCGCTGCCGCGTCCGCCGCAACCGACCAGTGCAATCCGTATCGTATTATTCTCGGCGGCGTGGATCCTGGACAAAGAAACCCCGGTAAGGACCGAACCGGCTACCAATTTTCCACTTTGCTCAAGAAACTCCCGACGGGAGGACTTGCCTGCGCCCGCCGTAAGGCGTCCCTTACGGGACTGCCGTAGTAGACTTGTATGACGTTTGGTTTGTTGTTTCATGATTGCTCCTCTGGTTGGCTTAGATTACATTGCTATGAAATATCCCAGTATCTCGATTTCGTCCGTGCAATTTTCAAGTAGTCTTCTATGTCTGCGACGATTTCAGGATTGCGGCCGGCAACATTGCGTTTCTCGCCGATGTCGTCTTCGAGGTTGTACAGTTCCAGCTTACCATCGGCGCCGAATCGCACGGCTTTCCAGTTTCCCATTCGCACCGCCTGCTTGGAACCCTTCTCGTGAAATTCCCAATAGAGAAACTTGTGTTTCTTCTGTTTGCCGCCCCGGCCCAGGAGAGTCGGCAGGATGGAAATACCATCGGTCGGAGGAAGATGTTTGGCGCCAACCAACTTGGCAAAGGTGGGCATGAAATCCCAAAATGCGCAAACGTGACCGCTGACCGTACCCGGCTTGATTTTTCCCGGCCAGCGAGCAATCAGCGGCACGCGGATACCGCCCTCATAAAGGTCACGTTTATACCCGCGCAGAGGGCCGTTGCTGTCAAAAAATTCAGGATCCGCTCCTCCCTCCCTGTGCGGGCCGTTATCACTTGTGAAGAAAATCAGGGTTTTGTCGTCGATCCCCGCTTTTTTCAAAGTCTCCACGATTCTGCCCAAATCACGGTCGAGACGAGAGATCATCGCCGCGTGACCTTTCTGCGGCTCGGGCCAGCTTCGAGTTCGATAGATGCCGTAGTCCGGCACCTCCATTCCTTTGTTACCGGCCTCATTATTTGCATGCGGCAACGTTACGGCCATGTACAGGAAGAACGGCCGGTCCTTATTCTTGTTGATGAACTGCAGGGCTTCCTGGGCGATAAGATCATGAGAATAGTGGCCGCGTTCCACCGCTACTCCGGCTCCGTCGTCTCTGGGCTCAGCAACCGTGTTTCCCACGAGGGATATCCGCTGCTCGTTGCGAAACAGAAACTCGGGATAATAATTATGGGCATGCCTCTGGCACAGATAGCCGAAGAAATAGTCAAAGCCCTGTTTGTTCGGGATGCCGGTGCTGCCCGGCCCGCCCATGCCCCACTTGCCGGTCAGGGCCGTGGTATAGCCGGCCTCCTTCAGCAGTTTTGGGACAGTCGCAGTGTCCGCCTGCAGGGGCAACTGCCCCATGGGCTGTATCTCCCTGTTGCCCCTGACGTAGGTATGTCCCGTATGCAGGCCCGTCATCAGCGAGCACCGTGAGGGTGCGCATACCGTGCTTCCGGCGTAGTGGTCGGTGAAACGCATTCCTTCGGCCGCCAATCTGTCGATGTTGGGCGTTTTGATCTCGACCTGTCCATAGCAGCCCAAATCCCCGTAGCCGAGGTCGTCGGCCAATATGAATATGATGTTGGGTTTGTTCCTGGACGAGCCGAGAAAACCCGGCATGGCACCGGAGCACCCCGGCACTGCTATTGCGGTTATTCCACCGAAGACAGTCCTTAGAAAACTCCGTCTGTTTGAGTGATTAGACATTATAACATGATCTCCTTTCTCAAGCTCTGCGCCTGAAGTAAACCCGAACGTCAAACCATTGCCTGATGCACCTGGCGGATGGCATCGACGATATAGTCGTTGATTCGCCGGGTATATTTGGCGCCGACGCGAACCTGAACGAAACTATCGAAGATATCCAACGTTTGTCGGCAACTGTCCGGGCCATATTTTATTTTCAGGCCTTCCGGGCTTGTGAACGAAGGCCAGTTCGGATGCCGTGTTCGTTTGCTGATTACGGATTCCTGGATAGGCAGCAGAACCGATCCCGAGAGCGTGGAAGCCGGAACTCTTCGTTTCCTCAACTCCCGAATGCAACGGTCCCGTGCTTCTTTGTCTTTGGCTTCAAAATAGACGGCGTAGCCGATATCGCCTTGCTGGTCCGGACGATGACGCAGGTGAATACCGGGCAGATTCCCTATACCATCATAAATGGCCGCTGCGTTGGCTCGAAGTTCAGATACCATTAAATCCAGCTTGGATAACTGAGCCCCCAGTACGGCCCCCGTGAACTCGTTCATCCTGAAGTTTTCTCCCGCGAAGGTTTGCACCTGGCTGGGTCCGGAACGGTCAAGAAAGAGCTGGCGTATTGTTCCCATATCGTGAAAGCGGGCTGCCCGTTCGTAGATGACAGGATCGCTTGTAACCACTGCGCCGCCCTCGCCGGATGTCATTGTTTTGTTGACCTGAAAACTGTAGATGCCCACGTCGCC
>JBDREF010000141.1:0-3784 GCA_043820045.1 Planctomycetota bacterium
TGGAGACGGTCGATTCGCGGGACCAGGCAGCATAGCGGCCGCCCCATCAGGCCACATCGTCGTCGCTGATGTCGGAAACAGCCGTATCGAAAGGTTCACTGCCCAGGGCCAGTTCGTTTCCAAGTGGGGAGGCAAGCTCTGGCCCGGGGTCGCTAGTTCGGCGACAGATGCATCAGGCAACCTCTACGTAGCCTGCTGGGGACCTGACGAGGTGCAAAAGTTCGATCCCGACGGAAAACTCATTGACCGATGGGGAAGCACCGGCAGTGGCGATGGTCAGTTCTCGTATGCCCCGTCCATCGCTGTCGGTCCCTCGGGCAACGTATATATGGCAGACACTGGCAACTGCCGCGTGCAGAAGTTCACCAACGATGGGAGATTCCTGGCGAAATGGGGAACCAAGGGCGCCGGGGACGGCCAATTTGATGAACCGTTCTTCATAGCGGTGGATGGTTCGGGCAACGTGTGGGTCGGGGACCAGCTTGGCAATGGAACGCACCGAATGCAGAAATTCGACGCCAACGGCAGGTTCCTGACGAAGTGGACAAAGAGGATAATGATACCTCCCATGATTGCCCATTTTGGGGCGCTGGCTGTCGATTCTTCCGGGAACAGCTTCTATGCGTTTGAGAGTCGAATCGAGAAATACGATGCCAAAGGCGACTTGATCAGCATCTATGGCCAAGAGGAGTTCACAAAGCACAAGCTCGGGAAGGTCTGGGGCATGTGCGTGGACAAGGCGGGGTGTCTTTATATCGCAGGGCCTGCGGACCCGAATAGCTCCTCTACTATTACTAATGTTGTCAACGCCAGCGGTTCCATCAGAAAATATGACCCCGACGGCAGATTGGTCAACAAGTGGACCGGGGAGAACTTGGGGAAAAAGGACGGACTTCCAAACGGCCCGATCACTGTGGATAGGGCTGGGAACGTATATGTCTCGTACCTGGGCGGTGTGCCTGTATGGAAACTCTCGTCCGACAGAGAGCTTCTGGCTGAGTTCCAGATCGAACCTCCGCTACGCGGGGGCACCTTCAGCATACTCGGAGGTGTGGCGGTCGATAGCTCCGACAAGGTTTACGCCGTGGACAGCGTCGATGTCGATTGGGGTTATGGTATCCCTTCGATTAAGAAATTCGATTCGAACGGTCAATTCCTCACAATGTGGGGAGTGCCGGAGAAGGCGGAAGGCAAGTTCAAATATCCCGCTTTCATTGCAGTGGACGGTTCGGGCAATGCGTATGTAACCGACAGGAGCAGCCACTGCGTACACCAATTCGACGCTCAGGGCAAGTACATCAAAAGCTGGGGCAGCGAAGGCACGGACAACGGACAGTTCGATACACCCGAAGGCATCGCCGTGGACAAATCGGGAAATGTTTTGGTCTGCGACAGACAGAACAGCCGCATCCAGAAATTCGACTCTGACGGCAAGTTCCTGACAAAGTGGGGAAAAGAGGGCAGCGGCGACGGCGAGTTCCACTTCCCCGCGGCTGTGGCGGTTGACAAAGAAGGCAATGTTTATGTCGCCGACAGCGACAACCACCGTGTCCAGAAGTTTACGGCCGAAGGCAAGTTTCTGACCGAGTGGGGGCAATTTGGAGAATCGCCGGGCCAGTTCAATGTGCCCTTGGGCATCGCCGTAGATGCCGCCGGCAACGTCTTCGTCAGCGACAGCCACAACCACCGAATCCAGAAGTTCGCCCCCGGTCATCCCTGATGACCTATTTCCGGGTCAAGCCAGCGGACAAGGCGGGCATCTGCGGGTGGCTACAGCCATAATTATTAATAAGCGAATGGTCGTTCAGGACGCCTCAAGTGAAACTGATAAAGATTGGCGCCAAAGTAGTGAGACATTCGAGATGTCTGATATTTCAGATGGCAAAGGTGCGTCACAAGATTAATGATCACCTGCCAAATTCTTGTGTTTACGATTATTGTGGCTGAAATATCCTCGAAATGAAGTCAAAAATTCTAACTTTCCGAGATAGGTTTGATATTCTAATGGAAATTAGGCTTAGCAGCGTAGCTAAGCGTTTAATATGGGAAATGTCAGTTAGGAGTATTCATTATGAAAAAGGCAAAAGTAGTCTCAGCAATCGTCCTGCCTGTTCTTCTTATTGTGGGAACACTTGTTGTTTCAGGGCATGCCGGGAAACCGCAACCGGAACCAGAGCCGCAACCGGCTCAAATTTCTGTCAGTGGAGCTATACAAGGTGAAGGTAATCCTTGCGCGATTAAGGTGACACTTGTGGACCCTTCATTCGGTGATGAAGGAGGCACGTTTATATCGAATCCAGATGACCCGCCGAGCTTTCGCGTTGAAGGGTCCCCCGGAAACATAAAGTTAATATATTACTATTGTATTGCTGAGCATGAAGGGAACCCATTAATATGTAATAATGTTGCCGAACACGACGAGACTACAAATTACAGATGTGTAGCAATTTACAATGGCAGACTCGACAAGAAGACTGGGCAAATATTATTCCGAGCTGGCAGTAGATGGAGACTAAGTCAGAATGCAGTACCGACTACCGTTTCCGTGGGTACACTTGATATGGAAGTTAGGTACACGGTATTAGAGTGGAGTTCGTGAACTGATACTTCAATGTGAGAAAAGCCAGACAATAGAGTATTTTGGGACAGAGGGCTGTGAGCTTGCGGACTTGCAGCCCTTTTCGGTTGCCCTGAGAATCGGTCGAATTGAGTTGGACGGGTTAGCCGTCTGCCGGTAGAATGTACGGCATGAAGGCTTATCCGTTAAAGTTTGGGGCGATTTATAAGCAGCGGATTTGGGGCGGGCAGAGACTGCGGGAGGTTTTCGGCAGGGATCTGCCGGAGGGTGACAAAATCGGCGAGAGCTGGGAATTGGCCGACCTGCCGATGGATAAATCCGTGATAACGAACGGCGAGCTGGCCGGCCGTACTATCCGCGAGGCTATCGAGAAATATCCGAAAGCGATAACCGGCAGCAGGAAGTTCTCGCCGCCGTTCCCGCTGCTGATAAAAATCCTGGATGCCCACGATGTCCTGAGTGTTCAGGTCCACCCCGACCCGGAAACCTGCCGTCGTACGGGCGAAGGCGAGCCTAAGACCGAGTGCTGGTACATCATATCCGCCGAGCCGGACGCGGTCATTTACAAGGGGCTGAAAAAAGGCGTCACGAAGGAGCAATTCGCCGAGGCGATAGCCAAAGGTACGGTCGCCGATACCTTAGTGAAGGTGGATGTTCGGCCGGGCCAGTGTCACTTCCTGCCAGCCGGGACGGTCCATGCGATCGGCCCGGGCCTGCTGATAGCGGAGATTCAGACGCCGTCGGATACGACGTACCGTGTTTTCGACTGGAACAGGGTCGATGACGCCGGCAACGCACGGCAACTGCACGTCGAGCAGGCTCTGGAGAGCATCCACTTCGGCGTCTGCGGCGACGACCTCCCGGTGACGACTATCGGCCGTCTGGTGGATTGCGAGTACTTCAAGATGGACAAGGGCCACCAGGCCGCCAATTGTGAGGTCCTTCTCTCGCCGGGCGAGATGAAGGTGCTGGTAATGGTCTCCGGCTCCGGGGTAATCTTAGGAACCGGCGTCGATCCGGTAGAATTCCGCGCCGGCGACTGCCTGCTCATACCCGCCGCCTACGAAGGCGCGATCCGCTTCGCCGAAGACTCGCAATACCTGAAAGTCACCTTATAATTAACCACGAATGAACACGAATGACTTGCAGGACAATCATACATGCAGCGATAGTGCGATACATATCGAGTTATCTGGCATTGATTAG